>NZ_JBJXVK010000004.1:0-219606 GCF_046159765.1 Pectobacterium artocarpous | reverse complement strand
GTTGGAGTGAACATATCAAAAACAGGCAATTACACAATTTAAATTACAGTCTCCTGAGGTCGGTCGCGAGCGATGCAATCTGTGATACATCCATTTTACTCTCCTTAATACTGAGTTGGATTGATATCCGGTGGAAAGGAAGCGCGCCTTTCCGCTGAGGTTGCACGATAGTGGCGAAAATTCTCGCCAGCCATCAATTTAGTATCGACCCCATCCCGGTAAACTTTACCTCAACCGAGCTTCACCAGTCAGTTGGAGTGTTTAATTTTTCGACATCTAATCGTTTGGCGTGCGTTCAGATTAACCGACAACATTTCCAGCAATCAGGCTTTTTCTTCCTCTATCATCAGCTTCCAGCCGGTGACGTCCTGCCAATATTCCTGTTCCCGTTCCAAATCCAGCTGTACCAGCGTGTTGTTGGTAAAGAAGTCGCGTGGGAATGTCAGCGTCCAGTAGTTGTCATCGGTATGCAGCCGTAACGATTCCGGCGTTGTTGTTGCCTGACGCTGGTTGTTCAACAGCGTGGCAAGGCGCAGGAGCTGTACCAGTGGTAAATATTGTTTCTTTTTGAACAGGTTTAGCCGTGGCAATTCTTCCAGCTTGATCGCCTTACGATGCAGTCGCACGATCATCGACAGCACAAGCTGCTGTTCCTGATTGAAGCCAGGCAGGTTGGTATTTTGCAGAATGTAGGCGGAATGGCGGTGCATGCCGCTATGGTTAATGCCCAATCCGACTTCATGCAGCATGGAAGCCCAGTTTAAGATGGCCTCAAGCTGTGGGTGCACTAGATTAGGATTTTGCTCTGCCCACTGCGCATAAAGCTGCTGCGTGGTTTCCCGCACGCGTCGCGCCTGTTCGCGGTCGATATTGTAATGGGTCGCCAGACTCTGCGCGGTACGGATGCGAATATCCTGATGGCGGAAACGTCCTTCCATTTCGTACAGCACGCCTTCGCGCAGCGCGCCATCGGACAGGCGTAGTTCTTTGATCGCCAGCGCATCGAAAATACCACACAGAATAGCCAGACCGGGCACCAGCACTGACTGACGATCCTCGGACAGACCCGGCAGGCTCAGTGATTTGAAGTGCTTAAACTGCAAGATCTGCGTGCGTAGCTTCTCCAGCCGTTCGGGGGTAATCAGGCCGTCTTTTTCTCCCATCTCCACGAGAATTTCATGCGTGGCTTTGATCGTTCCAGACGCGCCGAGGGCGAATTTCCACCCGTATATACGGTATTCCCAAGACAGCGTTTCCAGCTTTTGCGCCGCAGCCAGTCGGGCCCGTTTGAAGTTGGTTTCGCTGATTTCACCGTTCGGGAAAAACTGTTGTGCGAAGCTGACGCAACCCATACGACGGCTTTCCACCAGCATCGGCTCGAAATCTTCACCGATAACCAGCTCGGTAGAGCCGCCGCCGATATCGATGACCAGCTTACGGCCTTTTTCCGGCTGCGTATGCTCCACGCCCATAAAGATCAGACGGGCTTCTTCGTGGCCGGAAATGATCTCTATCGGATAGGGGATGATATCCGCAGCACGGCGTAAAAATTCCTGCGCGTTGACCGCCTGACGCAGTGCGTGCGTGCCGACGATGGACACGTTCACGGCGGGGAAGCCTTGCAGGCGTTCAGCAAACAGCGCCAGACAGTTCAGGCCGCGTTGAATGGCCTCTTCGCTGAGTACATTTTTGTTATCCAGCCCGTCGGCCAGATGTACCCGTTGTTTTAAACGCCCCAATACCTGAAGCGCACCGTTTACCACGCGTGCGATTACCATGTGAAAACTATTGGAACCCAGGTCGATGGCGGCGAATTCTTGCGGCTTCATCTCGGTTTTTTCATTGTTCGTTAACGGCATTATTCAGGCTTATCTCCAGGTTGCTCCAACGCCTTGATGTAGTCGTAAATGGCATTTTGCGCACGTACTTTACGCTTGTTACCGCGTGATACATAGCGGTTGCTCGATTCTTTATCAACGACACGGGCTTTCACCGTATCACTGAACAGGATATCCAGCGTTTCCAACACGCGGTTTTTCAACGTAGGATCGAGTATTTCCACTGCGACTTCAATGCGGTAATCAATGTTGCGTGTCATCCAGTCTGCGGAAGAAAGGTAAACTTTCTTGTCTCCACCGTTATTGAAAACATACACCCGATCGTGTTCCAGATAGCGATCAAGAATACTGATGACCTGAATATTTTCACTGATCCCCGGTAAATTAGGGATGAGTGAACACATGCCGCGCACCAGCAGATTAATTTTCACGCCCGCAGAAGAAGCCTGATACAGCTTGTCCGCCAGCCCTTTATCCACCAGATTATTTACCTTAAGCGTAATGCCTGCATCGCGATTCGCCAGCGCGTTCTCGATCTCGGTATCGATCAACTGGTAAAGCCTGTCGCGGGAGTTTTGCGGCGATACCAGCAAATATTCGAAGCTGACCGGGCGGTAGGGGTTTTCAATGAAGTTAAAGACGCGACGTACTTCGTTGGTAATGCGTTCATCGGCGGTCAACAGCGAGTAGTCCGTATACAGGCGGGCGGTTTTCTCGTTGAAGTTACCGGTACCGATGTGCGCGTAGCGCACAATGTTTTCCCCTTCGCGACGGGATATCAGGAACAGTTTGGCGTGAATCTTCAACCCAGGCACCGAGAAAATCACGTGCACGCCGGCTTCTGTCAGGCGCTTCGCCCAATGGATGTTTGCCTCTTCGTCAAAGCGCGCCTGTAGCTCGACTACTACCGTCACTTTCTTACCGTTATGCGCCGCGTGGATCATCGAATTAATAATGCGCGAGTCTTTGGCAACGCGGTAAATATTGATTTTGATGGACAGCACATTGGGGTCGAAAGAGGCTTGTCGCAGCAGTTCCAATACGTGCTCGAAGGTGTGATACGGGTAATAGAGCAGCACGTCGCGCTCGCGGATCGCATCAAACCCATTGCGAAAATGGTTGAACCCAGTGTGTCGCAGGCGCGGCAACGGTTTGTTGACCAAATTGGCACGTCCGACGTTCGGGAAAGAGATAAAATCTTTGAAATTATGATAACGCCCGCCGGGGATAACGGAGTCATAGGAAGAGATACCCAGTTTATCCAGCAACATGGCGACCATCGCGTCCGGCATGTCGCGCTGATAGACGAATCTCACCGGTTCGGCGGTGAGGCGCTGTTTCAGACTGGAGGACATCAGTTCCAGCAGGCTGGATTCCATTTCGGTCACCAGATCGTATTCCGCATCGCGCGTCATCTTCATGGAGTACGCGTTCAGCGCATCATAATCAAAGAAGCCCTTGAAGATATCATCCAGGCAGTAGCGCAGAATGTTATCGATGAGAATCATGGTCTTACGACGGCGAGGTGCTTCCGCTGGCAGGTTGACGAAGCGCGGTATTTTATCCGAAGGAATTTCCAGCAGGGCGTAGTTGATCTCATCGCCATGAATAATCTCGACGGCAAGATAGGTATAGCTATCCTTCAGGAACTCCACCAGATCGGTTTCGTCAAAGATAAGTATTGGCGTGATGTGTGGACGCAGATATTGCCGGAAGTAATCTCTCAGCCACTCTTGCTGATTAGGAGAAACCTGACGTTCATTGACCAGAAAAATCTGGTTACGCGCCATCTCCAGCAGTAGCTCATTGTACAGACTGTCAAAGAGTTGATCGGTTTTGAGTACGCGCGCCTGAATTTTGCCTAATAGATGTCGCAGATTGCCGTCCATCCCCTGTTCTTCATTAATCAGAATGCGTCTTTTCAAATCGGCAAAACGGACTTTATAAAATTCATCAAGGTTGCTGGAGTAGATGCCCAGAAAGCGCATGCGTTCGATTAACGGATTGCTTTTATCTGCTGCTTCCTGAAGTACTCGTTCATTAAAGGATAACCAACTTAATTCTTTCTCTATGTAGAGTTTGTCCTGACCCATTGTCACTCCGCTCAACTCATGTACTGAAGGTTCATCCAATATTCATACCCTTCCTTTGTGGAGATAGGGTACAACAACATTATGGCGTGTTGATGACGATAAAATCTAATTCATAGACAGACTTACCATTGTCATATTATGGGTGTAAAGGCAACATATGCTATCCGCAATACGTTAACAACACGACTCTGGCGGCTTCACTCTAACGGCGAGAATAATGGTAAAAACAGGCAACACATCACAGTATCAGGATCGTCGACGCGCGTGGGTAGATCGTTTGGTTCACCGCATTGTTGCGGGCAGCGGGCTGCTGGTGCTGGCAATGTTGCTGTTGATTTTCTTCTATCTCCTGTATGTGGTGACGCCACTGTTCCTTTCCCCCACAGTTAACGGCCAAAAAACGGTACAACGCCACGCTGGGGAAGCGTCGCTGGCGTTGGGGCTTAGCGACAATGGGCAGATCGGGTTTCGCATCGACAGTCAGGGCTACGGTGAGCTTATTCCGTTTGCGGAAAACCAGCCCATGTCACGTATTCGGCTGGTTCCCGCACTGCATTTAGTGGCGCAAAGCCAGGGAGAGCGACAGATTTATGCTCTGAGCCAGCCCGACGGCCGCTTAGTCTTTGTGCAACCCGTGTTGTCACGTACGGAAAACCGTTCTCCTGTCTGGGGTTATCCACTCGGTGAGCAGGCTTATTCGCTTGGGTTGCCTGCGCAGCCGTTGCGTCATCTGGCGGTGGCATCGGTGGACAACACGCATGCCGTTGTTGCGGCCATCGGGCAGGAAAACGTATTGATTATTGCTGATGTTGATGAAAACGGCGTGCGTCAACGGGCACAAATTACGCTTCCGGCTGGCACGGTGAGTCAACTGTTGCTGAGTCCAGACGGGCAGCAGGTCTATTTGCTCATCGGCAACACATTAACGCTGTGGCAGGTAGAGGCGAATGCGCTGACGCTTAGGGAAGAACAGCAATTGCAGTTGGCGGAACCTCTGCATTTGGCACTATTGTCTGGCGGGCGGTCGCTGCTGGTTCAGACCGCGGACGGGCAGATTAGCCAATGGTTTGAGGTTCCTGGCGAAAAAGGCGCTACGCTGACGGAGATCCGCCAGTTTCCGCACGTCGTGGGGGAATCGCTGCTGATGGCAACAGAAGCACAGCGGCGAGTCTTTGCCACATTGAATGCACAAGGTGAACTGTCGCTGTTTGCCAGCAAGCAGTCGCATGCGCTGCTGACGCAGACGTTACCTGCTCATGCACAGGGTCTGGCATTTTCACCGCACGGCTCTGCCATGCTGGTTGAAACGGCACAGGGCTGGCATCGTTATCAGGTTGATAACCCGTATCCTGATATTGGCTGGCGCGGGCTGTGGCAAAAGTTGTGGTATGAGAATTACCCGGAGCCTGCCTATATATGGCAATCCACATCTGCGGATGACAGTTATCAGGCCAAATTCAGCATGATGCCGCTGATGTTGGGCACGATGAAAGCCGCGATTTACGCGATGTTGTTTGCTACGCCGCTGGCGCTGTCTGCGGCGATTTATACCGCCTGCTTTATGTCGCCGACGCTGCGGCGCTGGATTAAACCCACGCTGGAAATCATGGGCGCGCTGCCGACGGTTGTCGTCGGTTTGATTGCCGCCATCTGGCTGGCACCGCATTTTGCGACGTACCTGTCTGCTATTCTTGTCATGCCGATTTTATGGATTCTGGCCGTGCTCGGCTGCGGCTGGCTGATTGAATGCCTGCCGACGTGCTGGCGTCTCCGCTTCCCTGTTGGCTGGGACGTACTCTTTCTCATCCCTACGATCCTGCTGACATTCGTGCTCGGCTGTTGGATTGCGCCACGTATGGAAATCTGGGTGTTAGGACAGCCGCTGTACCAGTGGCTGGGCGATGATTTTGTGCAACGTAATACGCTGGTCGCGGGCGTCGCTCTCGGTTTCGCGCTGATTCCACTGATTTTTTCGCTGGCGGAAGATGCCTTGTTCAGCGTACCAGCACGTTTAAGCCAGGGGTCGCTGGCGCTGGGCGCGACGGCGTGGCAAACCCTGTGGCGCGTCGTGCTGCCGTCCGCCAGTGCCGGGATTTTTGCTGCGCTGATGTTGAGTTTTGGCCGCGCTGTGGGGGAAACCATGATTGTGCTCATGGCGACCGGCAACACACCGATTATGGATGAAGGCCTGCTTCAAGGCTTGCGCTCGCTGGCAGCGAATATTGCCATTGAAATGCCAGAAGCGGTAACGAACAGCGGTCACTATCGGGTGTTGTTTTTAACGGCTTTAACGCTGTTTGTGTTCACATTTATCGTGAATACGTTGGCAGAAATTATCCGGCAGCGCTTACGTCAACGCTACCGTGATGAAGGAGAAAACGCGTGAAGCGCTGGTTCCGTTCAGGAAAGCCCTGGGTGTGGCTGACCGCATCGTCAATTTCCATTAGCCTGCTGGCGATGTTGGCAATCATCGTGCTGCTGGCGGGGCAGGGCATGCGCTATCTGTGGCCGCAGCCAGTCTGGCTACTGACGTTACAGCCAGAACAGGGTGTGCAGCGCGCGCTAATGGGGGAAATTTATGCCGAACAGACGCTTTCGCCTCAGCAACTGGAACAGGCTGATTTAACGTCTGCATCTGGGGACGCTGAAACACGCTATTTGATCAAAATTGGCCAGCGTGAAATCCATGGCCAGAGCTTTCGTTCGTTGCTGTCACGCGACATTGTCCGTTTTGATAAACCCGCTGACATTCTGGTAGTAAAGCGGACCAACAATGGCACAGCCTATGGCTATCTGGCTGGTATGCAGGAAGGGGAGCAGCCGCTGGTGGCGACGGATCTCCCTGCGACCTTGCAACATCGCGTCGAACAGCTGCAAGGGTTGCTCGCGAAGGCGCAGGCCATCCGGATGGGTGAGATGGCGAAGATCAACCAGCAGTTTGAAGCGCTACGGCTGGAAGAGAAAAAGCGACAGCAGACTCGAACACTGGATAATCAGGCACTGGCCCGTCTTCAGGCTGAACGCATTGAATTGCAACGTCGCTTTGGTGAGCTGTCGCGTGAGTTAACCTCACTGAATCAGGACATTTATCGCGATACTGTGCAGCTACGAGATGCAAACGGCAGCATCCATGTTATCCCGCTCAGGGAGATAGAACAGGTCTGGTACCCAAATGCGATGAACCTGTGGCAAAAAATCAGCTACTGGGGCGATCAGACGAAATATATGCTGACGCACTACTCGCCGGACAGCAACAGCGCTGGCCATCTTTTTCCCGCAATCTTTGGCACGGTGCTGATGGTGGTGCTAATGTCCATTGTCGTGATGCCGCTTGGTGTGATCGCCGCAGTTTATCTGCATGAATACGCGGGGAAAAATAGCCTAACGCGCTGGGTGCGGGTGGCCGTAGTTAATCTGGCTGGGGTGCCTTCCATTGTTTACGGCGTGTTTGGGTTAGGTTTTTTTGTTTATCTCATCGGCGGCACGCTGGATCAGCTGTTCTATTCTGAAGCGCTGCCGAATCCGACATTTGGTACACCGGGGCTACTGTGGGCATCGCTGACGCTGGCGTTGCTGACGCTGCCGGTGGTGATTGTGGCGACGGAGGAAGGGTTGTCGCGTATCCCGATGTCGGTACGCTACGGCTCATTGGCATTAGGTGCCACTAAAGCCGAAACGCTGTGGCACGTTGTGCTGCCGATGGCGGTGCCCGCGATGATGACCGGTTTAATCCTCGCTGTGGCGCGTGCAGCCGGGGAAACCGCGCCGCTGATGTTGGTCGGTGTGGTGAAGTCAGTGCCAGTCTTGCCGGTAGACGATATTTTCCCTTATCTGCATCTTGAACGAAAATTCATGCATCTGGGGTTCCAAATTTACGATCTGGCATTCCAAAGCCCGGATGTAGAAGCGGCAAGGCCGCTGGTGTACATCACCGCGTTACTGCTGGTGCTGATTGTCGTTGGGCTAAACCTTGCAGCAATTGGGATCCGCCATGTTCTGCGTGAAAAATATCGTTCGTTATCACTGTGAAAGTAGGATGAAGTTATGGGATTTATGACACAAAAGGAGATGGCGCCGTTACCTGATGTTCATCAACTGAGTGATGAACAGACGACGTTAACCGTAGAACATTTGAATTTGTACTATGGCGATAAGCAGGCACTGAACGATATTTCGATTCGTATTCCGAAGCATCAGATCACGGCGCTGATTGGCCCGTCGGGCTGTGGTAAATCGACGCTGTTACGCTGCTTTAACCGCATGAACGATCTGGTGGATGACTGTCGTACCGAAGGCAATATCTGGCTTAATGGTATGCCCATTAACGATCTGCAGTTGGATGTGGCCGTATTGCGCCGTCGGGTCGGTATGGTTTTTCAACGCCCGAATCCGTTTCCCAAATCGATCTATGAGAATGTGATTTATGGCCTGAGATTACAGGGACTACGCGATCGTCGTTTTCTGGATGATGCCGTTGAGCGCTCCCTACGGGCGGCGGCGCTGTGGCATGAGGTAAAGGATCGCCTGAGCGACAACGCGCTGACGCTATCCAGCGGGCAGCAGCAGCGTTTGGTGATCGCCCGGGCGATCGCCATTGAGCCGGAAGTGCTGTTGCTGGATGAGCCGACTTCGGCGCTCGATCCGATTTCGACGCTGATTGTTGAAGAGCTGATGGGGACGCTAAAACAGCATCTCACGCTGGTGTTAGTGACGCACAACATGCAGCAGGCGGCACGCGTGTCGGATTACACGGCGTTTATCAATCAAGGCAAATTAATTGAGTACAACCGTACGGACGATCTGTTTACCTCGCCGACGCAGCGCCGCACAGAGGATTATATTACCGGAAGATTTGGCTGAAATTTCATCAAATAAGCAGATTTGCCCCCACTCACCCCAGTTACTTACTTGAGTAAGCTCCTGGGGATTGATGAACCTCATAAATGAGGTTCACCCTTCGGGTCGTGTGGTTGCCGCGTTATTCGGCCTTATGGCCTCACCCCTTCAGGCCAACGCTTTGCGTTGTTCAAAACGCGAACGTTTTGTCCTGCAACTCGAATTATTCAGGGTATGACTAGAAAATAACGTATCGGCGTTAAGTAGAGTGGGGGGCTTACAGCAGATCGCGTAGGCTGTAAACGATGGCGGAAATAGCGATCAGTCCCATCAGGGTGACAAAGACGTTACTGATGTGGCCGCTGTATTTCTTCATTGCCGGGACTTTCTGAATGGCGTACATCGGCATCAGGAACAGCAGGCATGCGATAATCGGGCCGCCCAACGTTTCGATCATACCCAGAATGCTTGGGTTCTGCGTTGCGACAATCCAGGTCGTGACCAGCATGAACAGCGCAGTGATGCGGTTTAATTTGGTGTTGGAAATGGTTTTTCCTCTGCTGCGCAGGGTTTTCACGATCATGCCGTTGAAGCCTTCGCCCGCCCCCAGATAGTGACCCAGGAACGATTTAGAGATCGCGATAGTGGCAATAATTGGTGCCAGATAGCCCATGACTGGATTGTTAAAATGGTTCGCCAGATAGGACAGAATAGAAATGTTCTGTGTTTTCGCTTCCATCAGCTCAGCCGGAGACAGGCTTAGTACGCAACTGAAGACGAAGAACATAACGGTCAGCACCATCATAATGTGGCTGTATGACAGAATGCGTGAGCATTTTTTCTCTGCGTCATCGCCATATTCTTTTCGCTTGGCGACGGCGAAAGAAGAAATGATTGGTGAGTGGTTGAAGGAGAAAACCATCACCGGAATAGCCAGCCATAATGTCGCCAACAGACCGTTGCCCGTGACACTGGAATTCAAAGAAATGTTTTCAAAAACAGAGGTGTTCCAGTTCGGAATTAAATAAATCGCCAGCAACATCAGTACGGCAACAAAAGGATAAACCAGAATGCTCATTGCCTTAACGATCATTGCCTCACCGAAGCGAACAATAAACATTAGCCCGAGAATCAATATTAATGACAACACGGCACGCGGCGGAGAAGGCAAATGCAATTGGTGAGTAATAAAACTATCTACCGTATTGGTGATGGCGACGCTATAAACTAATAGGATCGGGTAAATAGCGAAAAAATAAAGTAAAGTGATTAATTTCCCCGCACCAACGCCGAAATGTTCTTCAACAACGTCGGTAATATCTTCGCCACTTTTTTTGCCGGATAATACAAAACGGCATAAAGCACGGTGAGAATAATATGTCATTGGAAAAGCAATCAGTGCCATGATAATTAACGGAATTAAACCACCAATACCGGCATTGATAGGTAAGAATAACACACCAGCGCCGATGGCTGTGCCATAGAGGCCGAGCATCCAGACGGTATCGCTTTTACGCCATCCTGAAGCCTGTTCTGACACCTGGATGCTATCTTGAATTGTGCTCATTTACTGGTTTCTCCTCGGTGAACACATTAATACCCGTCGTACTGGGGTATAAAAATTACAGTATCGGCAACTTGCCGTTACAGAGTTTAAAAAATGAACAAGACATATTGCTAATTATGTCAACAAGTCAATACTGTTTTGTGGCGGCATTCTATATCGTGGTGGTCAGCGAATAATATTGAAGCGATCACAGAAATGAATTGACGGGAAATATTTTAATAAATTTCCTGGAAGAATAAAATATCAATACTGATACTTTATTTTAAATATTTCCAACGGCATCTTTGTTGATGCTTTATTTAATTTTCGGGTGATAAAAAATGAACAGTAAATAAAGGGTAGCTGAAATAATAAACGCAATTTTTCTGATGCCACACGCAATGATGGCTTTTCTCTTTTTGACGAGACGGTATCGCGAATATGCTCCCTGCGAACATATCGACTTATGTTGTTATTCACCGTGGACGATTACCAGACGGTTATCCGACAGTCTGTAGCCTGCCGGATAAGCATTACCGAGCTGTCAGGCGGTGAGCTTTTCTTCTGCCCACGCCAGACCGCTGTGGTATTCCTCTGGTAAGAGAGGCGCCAGCGATTGCAGCGAGTGTTTTAACTGTGCGGCGTTAGACGACGATAGGTTGAGATGGCCCACTTTGCGACCAGGGCGAACGTCTTTCTCATACCAGTGCAGATGTAGCAGCGGCAGCGCCAGCCAGTCGATATTCACGCCAGTGCCAATCAGGTTGACCATCACGGACGGCGATTCGACGATGGGGTGCGGCAGCGGCAGATCCAGAATGGCGCGCAGGTGCAGTTCAAACTGGCTGATCGACGCGCCATTTTGCGTCCAGTGTCCGCTATTGTGTACACGTGGAGCCAGCTCGTTAATGAGCAGGCGGTCGCCGACGATAAAGCATTCCATCGCCATCACACCCACGTAGCTCAGCGCATTCATAATCGCGGACAACATCTGCTCTGCCTGTGCTTGCAACGGCGGGTTAGGCTGAGGGAAAGCGACGCTGGTACGCAGAATGCCATCCTGATGCAGGTTATGGGTGAGCGGATAGAACACACATTTACCGTGCGTATTGCGGGCACCAACCAGCGAGACCTCACCGGAAAAATGAATGCCTTGCTCAACGATGCATTCACCGTAGCAGTCCGCGGGCAGAGTGTGCTGCTCGCCGTTGCGCAAGCGCCACTGTCCACGACCATCGTAACCGCCGACGCGACGTTTAACGATAGCTAATTCACCTAATGAGGCGAAGACGTGTGGCCATTCATCGACGGTGGCCAGCAATTGCCAGGGAGCGGTTGCCAGATTCAGCGAATCCAGCAGCTGTTTTTGCGTCAGACGATCGGCCAGACGCGGGAAAATATCGCGATTCGCAAACGCCGAGTGTTCAGCCAGTTCGCGGGTAAGGGCAGTTTCCGGCCAGCGCTCGATCTCGGCGGTAATCACACTATTATGAAACGGCACCGATTCTGGCTCAGCATCCAGCCCCACAGGATAAACCGCGATCCCTAACGGTTCGCCAGCCTGACGCAACATTCTGCCCAACTGACCATTGCCTAATACGCAGACCGGTTTCATGCTTCCTCCCGCGGGTCGGGATGAGAGAGCACATCATCGGTTTGCGCCTGACGCCAGTCGGCCAGTCGGGTGGCGATGCCACTATCATGCAGGGCGAGAATTTGTGCAGCCAGCAGAGCCGCATTCGCTGCGCCTGCTTTGCCAATGGCCAAGGTGCCGACCGGGATACCGCGAGGCATTTGGACAATAGAATACAGGCTGTCTACACCGCTCAACGTTGAGCTTTGTACCGGCACGCCAAGCACGGGAACCAGCGTTTTCGCTGCCAGCATACCCGGCAGGTGTGCTGCGCCGCCTGCGCCAGCGATAATCACATCAAAACCATTCTGTTCCGCTTGCTCTGCAAAGCGGAACAGCTTATCGGGTGTCCGGTGCGCAGAAACGACTTCAGTATGAAAAGGAATGTTCAGCGTGGTGAGGATTTCCGCAGCAAACTGCATGGTGGCCCAGTCACTCTTTGAACCCATGATGATGGCAATTTTAGCCGGGGCAACGTTGGATGACATGCCTGTAATGCTCCTGTGATTGTACATGTTCGTGACGCATTGGCGTCTGCCAGACAGGGAGGGCCTAGCGTTGAGGGCGTAGAGCATACCACGCCATTATGGCGAGGAAAACGGTTGCGTATGCGGAAATGCTGGGAGGATAAGATGAGAGACCGTCAAATCAATGGCAGGAAACGCATTAAAATGGGAAGGAAATCAGTTCGATATTTTGTGGCGTGACCTTAATCATCGATCCTTCTTCATGCCAGGCACCCAGAACGGCGCGACGGCCATAAGACCCACCAAGATCGACCTGATGAATGGCGGGGCGGTGTGTGTGACCGTGGATCATCGTCTTCACCTGATAATGCTGTAGACGTTCAAGCACAGCGTCGTGATTGACATCCATAATTTGCTGCGATTTCTTCTGGTTTTGCTGCTGGCTGGTTGCCCGCATCTTTGCTGCGATTTTCACGCGTAATGACAAAGGCAATAGCAGGAAGAGTCGCTGAATAAGCGGGTTGTGGACCCGGCGACGGAATTGTTGGTAGTGACGATCGTCGGTACACAGCGTATCGCCATGAAGAATAAGGATCTTCTGGCCGTAGAGATCGAGCACCGTTTCCGTCGGCAGCAGCGTCATCCCGCTTTGTCTGGCGAAATGCTTACCGATCAGGAAATCACGGTTGCCGTGTACGAAATAGCAGGGAATACCGCGCTGGTGTAAGGCATAGAGTTCAGCTGCAATGGTCGCGTATAGCGGCTGGGGATCGTCGTCACCAATCCAGGCATCGAACAGATCGCCAAGAATGTACAGTGCATCGGCATGAATTGCATCATGGCGTAAAAAACGCAGAAAACCGGCGGTAATCGCCGGTTCATGAAGACTTAAATGCAGATCGGCAATGAACAGCGTTGCCATGCAGGTCGGATTATTCGCTGACCGTTACGTGGGTAATCACCACGTCTTCTTTCGGTACGTCCTGATGCATGCCGCTGCGGCCAGTAGCCACACCTTTGATTTTATCAACGACGTCCATACCTTCGGTGACTTCAGCGAAAACGCAGTAGCCCCAGCCATCAGCACGCTCTGAACGGAAGTTCAGAAAGTCGTTATCGACAACGTTGATAAAGAACTGGGCAGTTGCAGAGTGCGGATCGTTGGTACGAGCCATTGCCAGCGTGCCGCGCGCGTTTTTCAGGCCGTTGTTGGCTTCATTTTTGATTGCTGCGTTGGTTTCTTTTTGCTCCATACCGGGAGCGAAGCCGCCGCCCTGGATCATGAAACCGTTAATCACACGGTGGAAAATCGTGTTGTCATAAAAACCGTTACGACAGTAGTTCAGGAAGTTTTCTACGGTAACCGGCGCCTTGTCTGCAAACGTATTAATAACGATATCGCCGTGATTGGTATGAAGCGTAATCATAATAATGAACCCTAGATAGCCTTAGTGATAAGAGCGCTGTTCACAAAAGGCGGTGAACAACAAGAGCGCTGTTATAGCATAACTGGTCGATTGAGTCAGTAGTTCACGTTTTACTGCGCAGCGGTTGGCGGTTGGTTGGATGAGAAAATCGTATAAAAAGGTTTATTACTTGATGTTGGTGGGTGCCAGACAACGTGTACGCGGAAGAAGATGGCACAATTAGGTATTAATCGGGAAATGGAGACTTTTGAAAACAAATAAACTGATTGAATTTTGTATTTATGAATAATTAATTTGAATGAGATTTTTGTTGCCCCAGATCAATGTTCTGAGTAATCAACGTGTTCTTTTTTTGTGGTTCAGATTAATCTGGGAGTAATTCTTATTCTTCCTACATAACTCTAAAGAGATAGGTGAACTATGCTGGGTATTCTGGATGGTGTTAACCGTTTATTAGACAAACCGGATTTTGGTAAACTGTTTTTGCGCGTATCTTTTAGCGTGTTGATGCTGTTTCATGGCTGGCATAAGATACACGGTGGAATTGGTGCCATTGAAGGCATGCTGACCTCAGCAGGACTGCCCGCTTTTATTGGTTACGGCGTCTATGTCGGAGAAGTCATCACCCCAATCCTGATGATTCTCGGGATTTTTATTCGTCCTTCTGCGCTGATTTTCTCCTTCACGATGGTGGCAGCAACGATGTTGGTTCATATGAACACTTTCTTCACGCTAAACGCCAAAACAGGTGCCTGGGTTGCTGAAAGTACGGCGGTATTCTTCTTTGCGGGTATCGCGATTGCCCTGCTCGGTAGTGGTAAATACTCTGTGATGTCTAATCCGCGCTGGCGTTAATGGTTTTCTGTCGGCGGATTCTTTTTTGTCAGTCGCCGCTAATGGTTTGAAATAGCCCGGATTTTTCGGGCTATTTCATTTTTATCCTTTCTCACCGATTCCCTCTTCTTATTAACCTTGCAATACAGTAGGGTTCAGGTTTCAATACGCCGTTGGGTATCAACCCTGAATGCATTGATGTTGCTGGCGCAAACTGCGGCTGTGATTGACCTATCGTGTGTATGCTACGTTTTTTAAGCGCTATGTTTTTAACACGATGCTTTTGAACGTTGTGCGGTTGTGTAAACCATTTCTTTGAAAACCATTTTTTTGTGAAAACCATTTTTTATAAAAACACTGGAACGCCCTGATGCTAAAGATTTTTAATACGCTGAGTCGCCAAAAAGAGGAATTTAAACCCATCCACGCCGGTCAGGTGGGAATGTATGTGTGTGGCATCACCGTTTATGACCTGTGTCATATCGGTCATGGGCGTACTTTCGTGGCGTTTGATGTGGTGGCGCGGTATTTGCGGTATCTGGGATATTCACTGAAATATGTGCGTAATGTCACCGATATTGACGACAAAATTATTAAACGTGCGACCGAAAACGGGGAAACCAGCGATCAACTGACGACGCGTATGATAGCAGAGATGCACGCTGATTTTGATGCCTTGAATATTCTGCGCCCGGATGCCGAGCCGCGTGCGACGCACCATATTGCTGATATCATTGAAATGGTAGAAACGCTGATTGCCCGTCGCCACGCCTATGTCGCGAGTAATGGCGATGTGATGTTCTCCGTTGATACCGCGCCGGGTTACGGTGTGCTGTCTCGTCAGGATCTGGAGCAATTGCAGGCTGGCGCACGCGTTGAAATTACAGAAGTGAAGCGTAACCCAATGGACTTCGTGCTGTGGAAAATGTCCAAACCGGGTGAACCGCACTGGTCTTCTCCGTGGGGGGAGGGGCGCCCTGGCTGGCATATCGAATGTTCAGCTATGAACTGCAAACAGCTCGGCGAACACTTTGATATTCACGGCGGCGGTTCAGATTTGATGTTCCCGCACCACGAAAACGAGATCGCGCAATCCAGCTGTGCGCACGATGGCCCGTATGTGAATTACTGGATGCACTCCGGCATGGTGATGGTTGACCGCGAGAAGATGTCAAAGTCGCTCAATAACTTCTTCACCGTCCGCGACGTGCTGGCGTATTACGACCCAGAAACCGTGCGTTACTTCCTGATGTCTGGCCACTATCGTAGCCAGTTAAACTACAGCGAAGACAACCTGAAGCAGGCGCGTGCGGCGTTAGAACGGCTTTATACGGCGCTGCGTGGAACGGATCCTGATATTGCGGCGTACGGTGGTGATGAGTTTGAAGCCCGTTTCCGTGAAGCGATGGACGACGATTTCAACACGCCGGAAGCCTACTCGGTATTGTTTGATATGGCGCGTGAAGTTAACCGCCTGAAAGCGGAAGATGTGCAGGCAGCGAATCAGCTGGCGTCGGTACTGCGTAAGCTGTCTGGTGTGCTTGGCCTGCTGGAACAGGATCCTGAGCAGTTCCTGCAAAACGGCGCTCAGGTAGATAACGACGAAGTAAAAGAAATCGAAGCGTTAATCCAGCAGCGTAAAGATGCGCGCGCGGCAAAAGACTGGGCGCTGGCCGATCAGGCACGCGATCGGTTGAATGACATGGGGATCGTGCTGGAAGACGGCCCACAGGGAACGATCTGGCGCCGTAAGTAACACCGATCTTTCTGTTAATCAGTAAAAAGCCCGCAACGCCTACATTGCGGGCTTTTTTCACTCTCATCGATGCTTAAGCGTTAGTCGACGATGTTTACCGCTTCGCCATTGAACTGGACGGTTTGCCCGGTGACGATTTTGCAGCGCTTGCGCGTTTCCGTCTGACCGTCAACGGTCACCTCGCCTGCGGCGATTGACAGTTTGGCCGCCGCACCGCTTTCACTCCAGCCCAGCAATTTCAAGAGATCGCACAGTTCAACGTGCGGATGTTTTTCAAGATGAAACGTTGTCATAAATTCCTGCTTATCGGTGTCCTACCCGCCGTGTTATTCGGCATGGTCATGATACTCTTCGCACGCCTGTAGCGTGTTTTGAATCAGTGTGGCAACGGTCATTGGGCCAACGCCGCCCGGTACGGGGCTGATGTAAGATGCTCTTTCCTGCGCGGTGTCAAATTCTACATCGCCGACCACTTTGCCGCTTTCCAGGCGGTTAATACCCACGTCCAGCACAATCGCGCCCGGTTTAATCCATTCGCCAGGGATGAAGCCCGGTTTACCCACGGCGACAACCAGCAGATCGGCGTTTTCAACATGGTGACGCAGGTTTTTGGTGAAACGGTGCGTGACGGTCGTGGTGCAGCCTGCCAGCAGCAGTTCCAGGCTCATCGGACGGCCAACAATGTTAGACGCGCCGACGACCACGGCATTCAGCCCAAAGGTGTCGATAGTGTAACGCTCCAGCAGCGTCATGATGCCGCGTGGTGTACAGGCGCGCAGCAGCGGAGCACGCTGGCACAGACGACCGACATTGTAAGGATGGAAGCCATCAACATCTTTACTTGGCGCGATGCGTTCGATCACTTTGGTGTTATCAATGCCTTCCGGCAGCGGAAGCTGAACCAGAATACCGTCAATCGTCTGGTCGGAGTTGAGTTGGTCGATAAGTGCCAGTAGCTCTGGTTCCGTGGTGGTGGTGGGTAAATCATAAGAGCGTGAGATAAAGCCGACTTCTTCACACACCTTGCGCTTGCTGGCGACATAAATCTGTGATGCCGGATTCTCGCCGACCAGCACAACAGCCAGACCTGGCGCGCGTTTTCCTGCTGCCAAACGCTGTGTGACTCGTGCGGCAACTTCGTCTTTTACCTGCTGCGCAATCGTTTTACCATCAATAATCTTTGCTGCCATCTGAGATGAGATCCATCAATGTGATATAGGGGAAATGGCCGCTATTTTGTCAGAAGCTGCGTGTGCTGTCAGGTGTTGCATCAACATTAATTGTTTCTACATTGAGATGACTCTCGCTACTCGCTTACCTCTATACGGTTTTTACCGCCATTTTTACGCGATATAGCGCGGCATCGGCAATATCGATAACGGACGCCACCGCTGGCGGTGGGGTAACCTATCGACATACTGTCTCCCTGTGCCGTTGATAAAAACGATTAAATAAATCGGTATCATCGTGTTTATTCACTAAAGCAATCTAAGATAAATGACGTTGTGTTCCTTAACATCATGAAAACTCGTTTCTATGCTAATGATTAAAGAAAGTCACAAGGTGTAAGGAAATTTTTGTCCTGCATTAAATACGCGATGTTTAATTGGCGTTTAACTGGAATTGCTAATGATAAGGCTATTGTATTTTTTATGTTTTGGATGATGAGTGTGACGTGTTTATGTGGATGTGGGGCGTGCATCCTGAGACAGAGAAATAAATTGAAATGTAACACCGCTATTCAGAGTGAAAAATAAGAAAGATACTGCGGACGAATATGGTTCAGCCAGCGATGAAATAAAGAGCCCTTCATGAAAATAGCGATTAGCGGAACGGGATATGTTGGTTTATCGAATGGATTATTATTGGCACAGCAGCATCAGGTTGTGGCATTAGATATTGTGGCTGAAAAAGTGGCGATGCTGAATCAACGAAAATCGCCGATTAATGACGCCGATATCGAGCGTTTTTTACAACACGCAGCGCTGAATTTTTCCGCTACGCTGGATAAGCACGAAGCGTATGCCGACGAATTAAAAGATGTGTTAGGGAAAGTTTATACAATAGACTTATTTGGTAAAGGCTGAACATTGTCGTAAAGCAATGGGGCAATATTTTGTTATTCGAGAAAAGTTCATTTTTGCATTGTAATTAATTATGTCTTCGTACCGCTTTGTCACGTCGTGTCGTTTATCTGTGACTTTATGATTGTCACAATAAATTAAGGTTGGCTTAAGGCTTCGTTATTTAAACTGTTCAGTAATGATTGGTCGCCATTATTTATTTTTGGAATACGTTATGTCGGATTTTTTGCCTTTTTCTCGTCCGAACATGGGCGAAGAGGAAATTGCTGCCGTGGCAGAAGTATTACGTTCCGGCTGGATAACCACGGGCCCGAAATGTCAGCAATTAGAACAGATGTTTTGCCAGCAGATTGGGTGCCGACAGGCGATTGCGGTTAGCTCTGCGACGGGCGGGATGCACGTGACGCTGATGGCGCTTGGCATTGGCCCCGGTGACGAGGTGATTACGCCGTCCCAGACCTGGGTTTCAACCGTCAATATCATCATGCTTTTGGGGGCGGAACCAGTGATGGTTGACGTGGACCGGCATACGTTGATGGTGCGACCGCAGGATATCGAGGCGGCGATCACACCGAAAACCAAAGCCATTATTCCCGTGCACTATGCTGGCGCTCCGGCCGATTTGACGGCGCTACGTGCGCTCAGCGCACACTACGGCATTTCGCTGATTGAGGATGCGGCGCATGCTGTCGGTACACAATATCGCGATGAGTGGATCGGCGCGCGCGGCACCGCTATTTTCTCGTTTCACGCGATTAAAAACATCACCTGTGCGGAAGGGGGCATGGTGGTGACGGGCGACGACGCGCTCGCGGAGCGTATACGCAGCCTGAAGTTTCACGGGCTGGGTGTTGATGCGTTCGACAGGCAGCGACAAGGGCGCAAGTCGCAGGCTGACGTGGTGACGCCGGGATTTAAATACAATCTGGCGGATATCAATGCGGCGATTGCGCTGGTTCAACTGGATAAACTTCCGGTGATCAACGCCCGTCGTCAGCAGCTTGCCGCACGTTATCTCACCCAACTGCGTGCGCTGCCACTCCAGCCGCTATCGGTTCCAGATTATCCCCATCGGCATGCCTGGCATCTGTTTATGGTGCGCGTGGATGAAACGCTGTGCGGCATATCGCGCGATAGCCTGATGGCAGCACTGCAAGCGCAGGGTATTGGCACCGGACTGCATTTCAGAGCGGTGCATACGCAGAAATATTATCGCGAGCGTTATCCCGATTTGCACCTGCCCGAAACGGAGTGGAATTCGGCGTCGCTTATAACGCTACCGCTGTTCCCCGATATGCAGGACAGTGATGTCGATCGCGTTGTTGCGGCGCTAACCTCTATTCTGGAGTCTGCTCGTGATTGATGACATCAAAAATGTTTCGGTTGTGATTCCCGTCTATAACGAAGAAGAGAGCCTGCCGGTACTGATTGAGCGCACGCTGGCGGCTTGTCAGAAAATCGGTAAACCTTGGGAAATTATTCTGGTTGATGACGGCAGCAGCGATCGCTCGTCGGAACTGTTGACTGAGGCGGCGAGCGATCCGGAAAAGCACATTATCGCCGTGCTGCTAAACCGCAATTATGGTCAGCACTCGGCCATTATGGCTGGGTTTCAGCAGGCGGTGGGCGATGTGATCATCACGCTGGATGCCGATTTGCAAAACCCGCCGGAGGAAATTCCACGGCTGGTAGAGTATGCCGCGCAAGGCTATGACGTGGTTGGCACCGTGCGGAAAAATCGTCAGGATTCGCTGTTCCGCAAGCTGGCTTCGAAAACCATCAACATGATGATCCGGCGTTCGACTGGGAAATCCATGGCGGATTATGGCTGCATGCTGCGTGCCTATCGTCGTCACATTGTCAACGCGATGCTGCGCTGCCATGAACGCAGCACCTTTATTCCTATCCTTGCCAACACATTCGCCCGGAAAACCATCGAGCTCGACGTGATGCACGCCGAGCGCGAGTTCGGCACGTCCAAATACAGCTTTCTGAAGCTGATTAACCTGATGTACGACCTGCTGACCTGCCTGACGACGACCCCGCTGCGCATACTCAGCCTGATTGGCAGCGTCGTTGCGCTGTCGGGTTTTCTGTTGTCGCTGTTGTTGGTTGGCCTGCGTTTGTTTTTTGGTGCGCAATGGGCAGCAGAAGGCGTGTTCACGCTGTTTGCCGTGTTGTTCATGTTTATCGGCGCACAGTTCGTCGGGATGGGGTTATTGGGGGAATACATCGGTCGTATCTATACCGATGTGCGGGCCCGGCCACGCTATTTTGTGCAAAAAACAGTGAGTGCGGCAACGCCACTGACCACCAGTTTACGGGGTGAAGAAGAATGAAAGCGATCGTATTTGCCTATCATGATATCGGCTGCGTCGGCCTTGAGGCGTTAGAACTTGCGGGCTATGAGATTCAGGCGGTATTCACGCACAGCGATGCGCCGGGCGAGAATCACTTCTATGCGTCGGTGGCGAAAGCGGCCGCTGGGATGGATGTGCCGGTGTTTGCGCCGGAAGACGTTAACCACCCGCTTTGGGTGAACCGCATTCGGGAACTGGCACCGGATGTTATTTTTTCCTTCTATTACCGCACGCTATTAAGCGATGACATTCTTCAGCTACCGTCGTTTGGTGCCTTTAATCTGCACGGGTCGCTGCTGCCGCGCTACCGTGGACGGGCTCCGGTGAATTGGGTACTGGTGAACGGCGAAACGCAAACGGGCGTGACGTTGCACAAGATGGTGTCCCGCGCCGATGCCGGCGATATTGTTGCCCAGTCCGTGGTGGCGATTGACGATGAAGATACTGCGTTGACACTGCATGGAAAATGTCGTACCGCCGCTGCGGCTTTACTGGCACAGCAGCTACCGCTAATCCGCTCGCGTGAGATTATGTTGACGCCGCAGGATGAAAGTCAGGCCAGCTACTTTGGGCGTCGCACGGCGGCAGACGGGCTGATCGATTGGCAAAAAAGCGCGCGTGAGATTAACAACCTGATCCGCGCGGTGACGGAGCCATACCCTGGCGCATTTACCTTCCTCGGTGAGCGCAAAGTGATTATCTGGCGTGCTCACGTGGTTAAAAACCGTGGTATGAAGACTACACCGGGCTCAATTATCTCGATATCGCCACTGGTGGTGTCCTGTAGTGAAGATGCGCTTGAGATCGTCAGCGGACAGAGTGAAGCCGGTCTGTATATGGCGGGTAGCCGACTGGCGGCGAAAATGGGCATGGTGCCGCAGGCGAAACTGGGTAACCTCGCCAACCGTGTGCAACGCCGTCGCACGCGCGTCCTGATCCTCGGTGTTAACGGTTTTATCGGTAACCACCTCACTGAGCGCCTGCTGCGTGACGATCGTTATGAAATTTACGGGCTGGATATCAGTTCGGATGCCATTGCGCGTTTTCTTGGCGATCCACGTTTCCATTTTGTGGAGGGCGATATCAGCATTCATAACGAATGGATCGAATATCACATTAAGAAATGCGATGTCATTTTGCCGCTGGTGGCGATTGCGACGCCTATCGAATACACCCGTAACCCGCTGCGTGTGTTTGAGCTGGATTTTGAAGAGAACCTGAAAATCGTGCGCGACTGCGTGCGTTACAACAAACGCATTGTCTTCCCGTCCACCTCAGAAGTGTACGGCATGTGTGATGACAAAGAGTTTGATGAAGATAACTCACGCCTGATTGTCGGGCCGATCAACAAGCCGCGCTGGATTTACTCCGTGTCCAAGCAGTTGCTGGATCGGGTGATCTGGGCGTACGGCGTGAAAAGCGATCTGCGCTTCACGCTGTTCCGTCCGTTTAACTGGATAGGGCCGCGTCTGGATACGCTGGACGCCGCGCGCATCGGCAGTTCCCGTGCCATCACTCAACTGATCCTCAATCTGGTGGAAGGATCGCCGATCAAGCTGGTGGATGGCGGAGCGCAGAAGCGCTGTTTTACGGATATTCACGACGGCATTGAGGCGTTGTTCCGTATCATTGAAAACCGCAACGGCCAGTGTGACGGGCAGATTATCAACATCGGCAACCCGCACAATGAAGCCAGTATTCGCGAACTGGGTGAAATGCTGCTAACCAGCTTTAATGCTCATCCGCTGCGCAATCGCTTCCCGCCGTTCGCCGGGTTTATTGACGTGGAAAGCAGCAGCTATTACGGCAAAGGTTATCAGGATGTGGCGCATCGCACGCCGAGCATTCGCAACGCCAAACGCCTGCTGGAATGGGAACCAACGGTGAAGATGGAGCAAACCGTCGTGGAAACGCTGGACTATTTTCTGCGTACCGTTGACCTCCAGCAGGCCGCTGACGCCATGGATACGCAGGCATGACGTGCGTCGGCCTGCGAATTGATGTCGATACCTGGCGCGGTACGCGGGACGGTGTGCCCGCGCTGCTGGATGCGTTGGCAGAATTCGATATCCAGGCGAGTTTCTTTTTTAGCGTTGGGCCGGACAACATGGGGCGTCACCTGTGGCGCCTACTGCGCCCACGCTTTTTATCGAAGATGTTGCGCTCCAACGCGGCCTCACTCTACGGCTGGGATATCTTGCTGGCCGGCACGGCGTGGCCGGGGCGCCATATCGGCGCACGGTTTGGTACGTTAATCCGCCAGACGCACGACGCCGGGCATGAGGTAGGGTTGCATGCCTGGGATCATCATGGCTGGCAGGCGAATGTCGCCCGTTGGTCTGATGCGCAACTGGCAGCGCAGTTTCGTGAAGGAATGGACGCGCTGGCGCTGATGCTGCCATCGCCGGTGCGCTGCTCTGCTGTGGCAGGCTGGCGAGCCGATTCGCGCGTTGTTGAGATGAAGCAGCACTGGAATCTGGACTATAACAGCGACTGTCGCGGCACACGGCCTTTTCGGCCACGCCTGAAAAATGGTGAATTGGGCACCGTGCAGATCCCGGTGACACTGCCGACCTACGATGAGGTTATTGGCGAGCGCGTGAGCGACGGTGAATTCAACGACTTTATTCTTGAGGCGATCCAGCAGAATTGCGGTGTGCCGGTCTACACCATTCACACGGAGGTGGAAGGGGGAGCGAAACTGGCGCTGTTCCGTCAGTTGCTGCGTCGCGCTCGGCAGCAGCACATTGAATTTTGTCCGCTTTCCTCATTGCTGCCGGATGACCGAGCCACGTTGCCCGTCGGGCGAATTGTTCGCGCGCCATTTCCCGGACGGGAAGGGTGGCTTGGCGTGCAAACGGAAGAATAGATCGAGCAGGAGATAGCATGGAAGAAGGCGTGATAAAGCTAAAAAGTACCGTAATACTGGTGTTATTTGCTTTGCTCTACCTCTTGCCGCTTAACGGCCGCTGGCTGTGGTCACCGGATGAAACGCGCTATGCGGAGATCAGCCGCGAGATGCTTCAGCGTGGCGATTGGATCGTGCCACACTTGCTGGACATTCGCTACTTTGAGAAACCTGTTGCGGGCTACTGGCTGAATAACATCAGCCAGTGGTTATTGGATCATAACAATTTTTCCGTGCGCTTTGGCTCAGTATTTTCTACTGCGCTGAGCGCGCTGCTGGTGTTTTGGCTAGCGTTGTTGCTGTGGAAAAATCGGCGTACTGCGTTGCTGGCGGCGACGATCTATCTGACCTCACTACTCGTGTATGGTATCGGCACGTACAGCGTTCTCGATCCTATGGTGACGCTCTGGATGACGGCGGCGCTGTTCTGCCACGTGTTGATTCAGCAGGCGACGCTGACGCGCGAACGGCTCATCGCCTGGGGACTGATGGGGCTGTCCTGTGGCATGGGGTTCATGACCAAAGGTTTTCTGGCGCTGGTTTTGCCAGTCATCAGTGTGCTGCCGGTGGCGCTGGCACAAAAGCGGATTAAGGAATTGCTGCTGTTCGGACCGTTGGTGATGGTCATCGCGGTCTTGCTGAGTGCGCCGTGGGCGCTGGCGGTGCACGCGCGAGAAGCCGATTACTGGCATTACTTCTTTTGGATTGAGCATATCCAACGTTTTGCAGAAGATGATGCGCAGCATAAAGCGCCGTTCTGGTATTACCTGCCGGTTCTGATTGTCGGCGCATTCCCCTGGCTGGCGCTGCTGCCGGGCGCGCTGCGCAGTGGTTGGGCGGAACGAAAAGCGAATCCGGAATGCTTCCTCCTGCTATGCTGGATGGTGATGCCGCTGCTGTTTTTCAGCATCGCTAAAGGCAAGCTGCTGACTTATATTCTGCCGTGTTTTGCGCCGTTGGCGTTGCTGATGGCGGCGTGGATTTCCGGGCTGGCCCCTGTGGTACGCGAACGTGTCTTGCGCATCAATAGCTGGCTCAATATTGCCTTTGGCGGTGTGTTGGCACTCGCTGTTGCCGCGCTTGGCTTCGGGCTCATCGTGCCACATGTCTACCAGCCGGGAGAAGGATTAACCATTGTATCGGGTGTCGTCTGTTTTATCGGCTGGGTTGCCTTTGCCGCTGCCAGCCTGAGAAAACAGCCCTCGTGGGGCTATCTGGTCGCGGGCTGTCCGCTATTTTTGGCGCTGCTCGTCGGCGGGAGTATTCCGGCGAGGGTGGTCGATTCAAAGAATCCTCAAACCTTTATTCGTAGCCACCAGCCATTGCTGGAGGACAGCCGATATGTGTTAAGCGATGAAGTTGGGCTGGCAGCCGGACTGGCGTGGGAGCTCAAACGGAGCGATATCACCTTATTCAAGGCGCGGGGAGAGTTAAACTACGGGCTGAACTATGCGGATGCCGCAGAGCGCTTTGTGGATGAGGGAGCTTTTCCGGCCTGGCTTGCCGAAAAACGGCGTAGCGGAAATGTCGCGCTGGTGCTGAAGGTTAATAGGGATACTGATGAGGAATACCGTAGCTTGCCCGCGCCCGATCAGTTGAGGAAATCGCCCCGCTACGTGCTGCTATTTTATAAGCAGATAGCGCCATGAGTTATCTATTGGTGGCTATCGTGTGTCTGCTGACCAGTCTGGGACAACTGTGCCAGAAACAGGCGGTGGAGTGCTGGCGGCGCTTGCCGACGGATCGACGCCAGCGGGTGACACTGGGGTGGTTGATGCTGGCGGCCTTGCTGCTGGGTATCGGGCTGCTGTTGTGGCTGGTGGTGTTGCAGTATATTCCGCTTGGCGTGGCGTACCCGCTGCTGAGCAGCAATTTTGTTCTGGTCACGCTGCTGGCGCACTACTGGTTTGGCGAACGTGTGGACTGTCACCACTGGTGGGGTATTGCGCTGATTGTCACCGGTATCTACCTGATGCAGGGGGGATGATGGCGAAAAAAGGTTATGTCTGGGCATTTTGCAGCATTGTGTTAGCCAGCGCCGCGCAGGTGTTAATGAAAAGTGGGATGCTGGCGCTGCCGAGCATTTCTCTGACGCACTGGTCGCCGCTCAGCGCCTTGATGGCGAGTTGGCCTGTGGTTGCGGTAATCTGCGGGATGATCTGCTACGGCCTGTCGATGGTGTGCTGGTTCATGGTGCTGCGTTGTCTGTCGCTCAGTCGCGCCTATCCACTCATTAGCCTGAGCTATGCGGCGGTCTACCTGGCCGCGGTTTTCCTGCCGTGGCTGAATGAACCGATGAGCCTGCGTAAAAACCTCGGCGTTTTGATTATCATGCTGGGCGTCTGGCTGGTGAGTCGTAATGCTCAGACGGCGCGCTAAACAGTTGAACTCAGTAATCCAAAAACCAAGTTTCATTTTAGTTCAGCACGTGTCACGGTGTGAAATTGCATAAATTCATCGTTATAAAAATAACCGGGTGCGTTTGTGAAATTTATTTCACCGAAAATGAGATATAACGTCATGATTTAAAGAAACAAATCCTGATTCATCATCTATATTTAATAAGCAGGCTGTGAGTAGCGATACAATAAATGCACCGTAATGCTTCGGTGTCACGTGCGCTTGTCTGCAATTTGGAGTTAATTGACCGACAAAGGTGACACAGCAACTGATATTCGGGGGGAGGGAAAAATGGATGTAGAAACGCGGATGATTGAGCTTATCGTTAAATCTGGCGAAACACGTTCCTGCGCAATGGAAGCCCTGAGATCTGCTCGCCGAGGGGAGTGGGAGCATGTCGATGAACTATTAAAAATGGCTGCCGTGGCGCTGAACCGGGCGCAATTGATTCAGGCCGGATTTATTGGCAGCCAGAGTAAGGAAAAAACCACTCTCGAGCTTATCGTGGTGCACGCACAGGATCACTTGATGAATGCGATGCTGTGCCGTGAATTGGCTGAAGAGATTATTGAACTCAGAAAAGAGGTCTCTGGCGTTAATCTCCACATACGCTAACCGCATCGCAGAGCAAGTAGAAAAGCCATTCAGTCTTCACGCTGAGTGGCTGGAAAATGGCTATCCGTATTCATTTTATGGTGATTTAGATCACGTAGCCAAGTGATGTAAATAGCGGTCATTTCTAATCATGACCGCTATTTATTAGCCTATCTCTTAGAGGAATGATTTTATTTATGGATAACGCTCTTTCCTATAAAATAAACAGGATCCTTGTTGACCGCTGATAAAATACCCCCCTATTAATGTTTGGGCCGTTCACACTGATTTTTTAGTTTCACCATTTTTGCTGGCGGCAAGGGCGCTGTCATCATAGAGCGGTACTTCATTATTCATCGATCTAAAAATTCTTGAACCCAATCATCCCCGAAATCACTTATAACCCTAAGCGTACGGTGGCTGTCAACGAGCGTTGACAACGACATATTCTGGACGGCGCAAGTGAGAATGAATGCAGGAAACCCCTTCTCCTATCTGGTGAACGAACTGATTATTGTGATGGACGTAAACACTGTACATACCGTTACAGCGCCCGTTTACGTTAAGCGTGGGCATCGTGATGTCGCTGGCCTACAGCACCTATCTCTATTTTGATTTTGCCGGTTATAGCAACATGGCTATTGGAGCAGGGCGCTTATTTGGCCTGAATATCCCGGCAAACTTTAATTTGCCTATTCTGGCTAAAAACCCGCAGGATTTCTGGCGACGCTTCCACGTCAGCCTGTCTGAATGGCTGAGGGACGTGGTCTTTATGCCAATTTATATGAATCTGATGAAGCTCGACTTTTTCCGACAGAACAAAACGCTGGCGCAGAATATTGGCATCTTCTGCACTCTATTTTGTATGGGGGCATGGAACGGGCTTGAACGACACTATGTCATCAGCGGCGCGCTGTTTGGCGCCATTTCCGTTGCTCACAACATGCTGCAGTGGTCAGCCAAACGCAGCCCGGCGCTGAGCAATTGTCTACATCATCCGGTTAGTGTGTTCATCGGTCGAATTCTGACGCTGGCAAGCGCTGCGGCCTCTCTCTACATCTTTAGCGGAATGTCTCCTCTATGAACCTTCACTCAGAGCTTCAGGAACTGCAAGATTTCCTCCGTGCGGCATTACTTCAACCCGCTAACTCAGATCGGTTAGCGATTAGCGGCAGTGATGAAGCGATGACCTGGCAACAGCTATCCGTTGCCGTGACAGACTGGTCGCAGTGCTATCAGCAATGTCAGCAGCCGGCGGGGGGGCCAGTCGTGCTATATGGGCATCAGCAGGCAGAGTTTGCCGTGGCTATTTATAGCTGTCTGCTGCATAACATTCCGTATATTCCGGTGGACTGCATCTATCCACAGGAGCGACTTAAAGAGATTTGCCAACTGGCGAGTGCGCCTTACTATTACGATGTGGCGACCCGGCAGTTCATTGCGACCGGAGAGGCCGGACAGCCGCTGGTGGAGCAGGATCTCGCCTATATTATGTTCACCTCCGGCAGCACCGGAAAACCTAAAGGGGTGCAGATCGGGCGTGAAAGCCTGTGGCATTTCATGAAGTGGGTGTGTGAGGACTTTGCGCTTCCAGATGTACCGGTGTTGATGAACCATGCGGTGTTCAGCTTCGATCTCTCTCTGATTCCGCTGCTGGCGAATCTGGCAACCGGAGGGCACATCGTTCTGAATGCGAAAGAGGATATCGCGACAGAAAACTGGCTCGACCGCCTGAAAGACAACGGCGTTTCTGTCTGGGTTTCAACGCCCTCTTTCGCCTACCAGAGGCTGCTGTCTCCCCAGTTCAACAGTGAATATTTGCCTGAGCTTAACGTCTTTGTGTTCATTGGCGAAGTGCTCAACAAGGCGCTGGTAAAACAGTTACGCCGCCGCTTCCCGCATGCCAAAATTCTCAACTCTTATGGCCCAACGGAAGCAACGATCGCGACCACCGTCATAGAAATCACCGATGACATCCTGCACAGTGAAAACGACCTACTGCCGGTTGGCGCGATGATGCCGGACTCCAGAATGGAAATTACGTCTGAGGGTGAGCTGATCATCTGGGGCAAAAACGTGATGCGCGGCTACCTTGGGCTGGCGAAAGAGAATGCGGAAAAACTGCTGCATCGGGAGAGCGAAGCGTTCCGGGGCTACAGAACCGGCGACCTGGGCTACGAGGACGGACTGCTGTACTGTCAGGGACGCAATGACAGCCAGATCAAACTGAATGGCTACCGCATTGAAATCAACGAGATTGAAAACCGCCTGCTGGCGATGTCCGGTATCAGCGAAGCGGTTGTTCTGCCGCTGATGAAATCGGGCGGTGGTGTTCTTCGCATCGCCGCGTTCTGCGTGACGAACTTAGCGCCAGAAGCGATTAAAACGTCGCTCTCGAAGGTGCTCCCGCCCTACATGGTGCCTTCCCAAATTATTATCAAAGACGCGTTGCCGCTTAACCCTAACGGCAAAATCGACCGTAAACTGCTGGATACCCATGCCCGCACGATCTAATGACTCAGGAAATATGATGGAACAAGAAATACTCGCGCTGTTTGAAAAGATCTTATCCCGTAAAGTGGGCTTTAACGATGAGCTGATAGCGTCCGATATTCTCGACTCTATTCTGGCGGTCGATTTGGTGCTGGAAGTGCAGGACGTTTACGGCTGTGTGATCCCACCGACCGAAGTCGCTACCGTGCTGAAAACCCCGGCGGACTTGGCTCGCTACATTGAAGAGAACCGCGGCTAAGCCTGAATCCGTGGCGATTCTTCACGATTTAAAGACCCCGGATAGGTTTATCTGGGTTTTTTTATGGCGGTCTTATTAAAGTCCATTATCTATTGGTGAAAAATAGGGGAAGGTAGTTCTATATTCAAATCATCCTAATTATTACAATTGTATCCGTGGTGTTGGATATTTGTTGCAGATATTATCTAAAAGATCTTTCAACAATGGATAATACACGGAGAAGTAAAATGGACTCATTCACTTTAGAAGATCGATTTGATTACCAACCTTTAATCAACTCTCAAGGTGAAACCTGTCATTTTGGTGTATGTATTGAACCTAAACAGTCGGGTGTGCATATTGGCGAATTATCACCTAGCTGGCTGCGTACACTAGTAGAAACCCAACAATTAGTGATACTGCGGGGTTTTGATAGCTTTACAAGTGCAGAAAATTTAACAACATACTGCACAGCCATTGGGGACATTATGCAATGGCCGTTTGGTGCTGTATTAGAACTGGTTGAACAACCCGATGCTACCGACCATATCTTTGCTAACAACTATGTCCCGTTGCACTGGGACGGCATGTACCTGAAAACCGTGCCTGAACTACAAGTTTTTCAATGCGTTTCAGCCATTGGCGAAGAGCAGGGGGGGAAAACCACGTTTTCGAGCACCACCGCGGCGTTACGCCTGGCATCACCTGAAACCAAAGCTTTGTGGCAGCGTGCAACCGGTCTGTATCAGCGCGCAGTCGAGCTATACAGCAGTACCGCACAGGCTCCTATTATAGAACAACACCCTTACCGCACTTATCCCGTCATTCGTTTTTGCGAGCCACCGATTGCTGGCGATAAAGAATTTTTGAACCCATCGACTTATCATTTCTCAGGTATTGAACCTGAAGAGCAAGAACAATTACTCAGCAGCTTGCAAGACGCCTTATACGATCCACGGGTTTATTATGCTCATCAGTGGCAAAGCGGTGATATTGCGATTGCAGATAACTATTCGTTATTACACGGCCGTGAATCTTATTCGAGCCAGAGTGGTCGTCATCTCCGCCGGGTGCATATCCACGCGAAACAACCGCTGAATAATCCACATTTGGTGCAGCCATTATGAAACCACACCCTGTTGATCTTATGATTGTCGGTGCGGGTCCGGTTGGACTGGCCTGTGCCTATCTTGCTCAGTTGTCCGGTTTAAGCACCGTCATTATCGACAAATCACAAGGGCCGCTAACGGTCGGCCGTGCTGATGCGCTAAACGCCCGTAGCTTGCAGTTGTTTGAAATTATCGATCTATTCGATGATCTTTATCCCTTGGGCAAAACTTGTAATACCAGCTCTGTTTGGTCAAAAGGTAAATTTGTTTCACGCCAATCTACCTGGTGGGAGGCTTTACAAGGCTGTTTTCACAAGCATTTCTTAATGATTGGTCAGGCTTATGTAGAACAGGCGCTCGATAATAAGCTCACCGAGCTAAATAAGGCCGTACGCCGCAATACCTCTGTGCAGGATATTGTGTTGGAGGAAGACGGCTGCCTCACCACGCTCTCCAGCGGTGAGGTTGTTCGCTCCCGGTACGTGATTGGCGCGGATGGTTCACGATCGTTTGTGCGCCAACACTTCGCTATCCCGTTTGAGATCACCCGACCACAAATTACCTGGGCAGTGATTGATGGCGAAATAGACACTGATTTTCCAAAAGTACCAGAAATTATTGTTTTCCAAGCAGAAACAGCCGATGTCGCCTGGATACCACGTGAAGGTAATCTTGATCGTTTCTATATTCAGATGGACAGTGAGGACTTCACGCAACAGCAGGCTATAGATAAAATTAATCATGCTCTGCAACCGCATCATTTGCGTTTTAAATCGATTGAATGGTACTCGCAATTCTCGGTTAAAGAATCGGTGGCAGAACACTATAGCCTTGAAAATAAATTATTTATTGCTGGTGATGCGAGCCACATTCATTCGGTAAATGGTGGCCAGGGGTTAAATACTGGGTTGGCTGATGCATTTAACCTCATCTGGAAAATGGCGATGGTTACCCGTCATCATGCGCCCCAAACCCTATTACACACTTATGAAACGGAGCGAAAAGCGGTAGCGCTGGAAGTGGTAAAAACGTCAGCGGAACTTGTGCGTTCAACCAAAACCTCAGATACAGGTACCCATGCCGATGATTACGTAAAAATTGTTGAAAAACGTGCTGGTTACATCACGGGGATGGGCGTTCGCTATGGAACCGGGGGGAGTGTTGGCGAAAGACTACATGATTTTATGTGGCGTGATTCTCAATCTGGTCAGCCAGACAGAATTTACTCACATCTAAATTATCGTTATTACAGTTTGCTCATCATTGGCACGGCGACGGTACCTGCATCACTGCCTGATATCGTCAATATTCTACATGTTGAAACGGGAAGTAGCCCCTATTCCGATCAATACCTGTTAGTTCGACCAGATGGCTACATAGCCGCTACCGCCCCTCTCGACCACTCTTCCGCGATTGGTCACTACTTTAGTGGCTGGCAAGCCTCACCACTATAAACACCGTCGGCTCAGTGAGATTGGACTGAGCCGATTTTATTTTGTCTGCGCTATCCACCTGTATGCAACCATATCGATCAATTGAATACGAGTTAATTAAAAGCAAACCAAATTAATATTATTATCTTGTTATTATTTTTATCTTAAAATTATTTAATTAATTATATTTAACTCTTACATGGGTATTTTTCGATAGTAGAGATATATCCTGTAAGCAGTGTTTTTAAAAATCATTAGCATAAAATGTTTTACATTTGTAATCTTTTTAATTAAATGGCTGGCAATGTTTGTAAAAACCATGAGGGTTATATCGTCCTCAGATTATGGGGGGAGTCCATCATAATTTACGAATGAGCAAATCGATTTGCTCAGTTCTTTGATATCCATATCATCCAATCATTATAATTGCATCAATGGCCTTTAGTGTTCATTAACGATAATATCCACAAGGATCAAAAACCATTGAAAAGGAAACTTATATGGCTAATTATACATATGTGACGATCGAAGGGCTTTGTTGAATAAATCATTTTTGATGTGCAGCAGTGCCCTTTATTCAGCTCTCAGGCAATACGAACACTGACTGGCATGCCCAACTGCGTCATTTTATTCAGCGCCTTTAACGGGGGTGAACTTCCGCACACTATTACTGGAGATTCACCAGATAACGATGGGGGCGTCTGGTCATCATCTAGCCCCTCTGGGATGTGGGTAAATATCGGAGATGGCACTCTTCGCGCAAACCTGGGTTCAAGTGACGGCGCAAAGTTGGGGATAAAACAACACTTTATCGCTTATCAGGATTCGGCGCTGGCGGCTCTGTTTTTCATGTTGGACGGTGTAGGAACGCGGTAGGGGTGTATCAATGTGATGTCTCCACTTCATCTGGATCTTCATCAAACAGAGTGCGTATTGACTATGCGTATAACGGCGTTTTCGGTGTCCGCGTTAAGCGAGGTAACTCTACTTTTATCGCGGAAGGCCATAACTTTGAAATTGGGTTTATGACGAATTTGAAATACGGCGGCATCCAATTATTTGATGGTGCGCAATATTTTAAAATATACGGAAGTGACATTGATTTTTGCGGGAAGTGGCTATGTGAGTTGACGGTTAACGCGTTGCCCGCCGTCGATCCGCGTGGGTTGTCTGTGCAGCGTGCTGGCGTGTTATATGAAGTTCTCGACTACTACGAGTGGCCGAAGGGAGTCTATAAAGTTCTTGTTATAGATAAGCAAGAAACCACGGGGGGGGGGGGGGGGGCTACAAACTGGAAATCCGGCGACATCGCAACATACCCGAACAGCGTTCAGTTTACTGTATCAGCAGTAACGACACCGGTTGCCAATCAATCCTACTTTGACTTTATACACGGCTTTTATGGCGCGGCATTTGCTCGAGGGATCGCCGATTTTGGATATCTTTCTAGATTTGTTGGCGGCGGGATTATAACGTCGCAAATCCGTTGGCATAATTCATTCGATATAAACTCGAATATGATTCAGGGAATTCAGTTATTCAGCAACGGTAACAAATCCTACCTTATTGACGTTTGGAATAATAAGAACCTGCTGGAATACGATATGGCCGGTGGCGGCACGCTTACGTTGCCAGGCGGGCTAAATGTGAATGGTACAATGTCTGTCGGCGGTAAAACTTATATCGGCAGCTGGCGGTCATACGGCTCTGAAAATAGCATATCGCTGGTACAAAATACGGCTAAAACGATCCGCACGTTTTCATTCGTTGGTGATGGAACGGTGACAGCAACAAAAGAAATTTGGGATGTTTATATTGCCGGGCCAACAGCAACCACCGGCGTCGGTGGGGTGATTCACGTTATTGTCGGTTCAACTGGAATTGAGCTATTCGGCGCGGATAAGGTCGCTTATCCAACATTATCGGCAAGCGGGTACAATTTAAATGCTATCCAAAACACGGCGGTATCTATGCAAGTAACTTTCATGTTCATGAGGAAATTGTAATATGCACTATTATTTGCAGGGTAAATACACACCTCCGGAAGGGTGCGGTCTTGATACTGGCGAAGTTGATGCATTCGCTTTTATTGATGAAGACATGGTCTTGTCAACATGCGGAGAATCAACCATCCCTGTTTCTATTTTTCGTGATTTTGATAAAAAAAACTTCATTATGAGAACGGTAACGACTGTTACCGGAGAAATAACACAGGGCAGCACGGAAGAAGAGGTACAAAGAGTATACAAGGACGCATTAGAAGCAACGATCTATGCGTCCACTCCGTCTATGACGTTGCAGACGGTTGACCTTTAAAAATAGATCTCTAACTCCCATCGTGATCAACGATGGGATGATTGGTTTTTGAATTTCAGTTTTCTGAATTCATTGTATGCATATCCGCTTTTATTTCTGATATAAGTATACCCAAAAATAAACAACATAAATGACATGACTTTATAGGACATATAAATATCTATCATTATCATATTTATAGAGAAAGCCCAAAATATCAGCTTATTGTTAAGCCCCGATTTTTTATTGGCATTCATGAATGAAACGAAAAGTAATAATCCAATTACCCCGCACTCTGTTAGCATTCTGAGCCACCCGCCATCAAGAGCATTCCCGAAGGTTCCGGCTCCGACTCCCGAGAAAAGATACACAGGATTTGATAGAAACAGCTTAACAGCATAAACCCACTTCATCGAACGTATAGCCCAGCTCGCATCGACATCATCACCGCCAAGGACGCCAAATTTCATCCAGTCGGGATTTCCGTTAACCAGGGTTGTCGCTCTGTATGTTTCCGGCAGTTCTCTAATGTTTTCTATACTAAATAGATTTACCGATCTTTCTGCTATCGAGGATTCTGCAAGATAAAAAAATGATATGATGATAAACGGAGTAAAGATGAACACTTTCTTCATTATGCCGATTGCTGATGATGTTTTTAAAATGTAATAGACCATCAAAAACATTTGAGCAACGAATGACATTCGAGAACCAGAAAGGAAAATAACAAAGAGGCAAGAAAAGAATACGGTATATTTATATGCATTACCTGCTTTGCTTGATAAGAAATAGCAAGTAATAAAATTTAGTAATACGCCTAGCTCCCATGGTCCGCTCGTTAGCCCTATAACCCTTGATGATACGTCATTGCTGTATCCGGTTACCGTAAAACCCCCGATGACCCCCGAGAACTGAAGCAAAGATGATATGATGTTTAAATATAGAATAGACTTCATCATTCCAGTAATGTAAGTCCCCTTCTTTGCAAGATATACGCCCATTATAAAAAAAGCAAAGTATTCAATAAATCTAAATGGGAATATAATCGAGCCTTGTCCGGAAAATAATAAAGAAAAACATGTTCCGATAAGCATGAATATTATAAATTTATAATACTTGAAATCAATAACCCTAACTAAAATCCTGCCTCTTAAAGCATAAGAAAGCATAAAAACACAAATCCACAATGCAATGATAAAATCATCAATTCTTATTCCTGCATTATAGTTTCCAATAGATATTATATTAATTTTAGGGATTAAGAATAGAATAAAAAGAGACCAGTAAAGAGAAGTTGCCATTTTTTTCTCGTTATCAAGCAATGTTGATTATTTGATGTGTGCCTAAAATTGAATATTTTATTACTTAATTTAACATTTTGCAATGTGTGGGTGTGTTTTTGTGTCGTCTTGGTATCAATTGCACGTTGTAAGGAGTTGGCAATGACAACCAGAAGGGTTTTTCTTAAATACCTGGCCGTTGGTGTTGGCTTCAGGTGGTCTCTAGGCCGCGCTGCGGACTCGCGCGATGTTGTTACCCCGGAGCAGTTTGGAGCCAAGGGCGACGGGATAACTGATGACACCGAATCGATCCAGGCGGCGATAGACTCTGGCTGTAGAAACGTGCATCTTTCTAAAAAGTACGCAGTTTCTCCGGTGAGGCACCCCGGAGTCGCTGGGATTATAGGTCGAGATTCAGTTTGTATCAAATTGAGAAGCAATCTTCGGATATATGGAAATGGCGAAATCCTTCTGGAAGAAAGTAGTGAGGGGGGGAGTGGCGCGGTGTTGAGCAATGTTTCCACGGAAGAGATACGCAACTGTGTTGTTGAGGTTGCGATTGATGGTCGCAATGCTGGCGGAACGCGTGGTTTTTCTGGTATCGTATTTATTAATGCCAATAGTTGCTCAACTACTCAAAAAACTAAGGTGTCTAATGTAAGTTATAATGGAATCCAATTTGCCAGGAATTCACATAATTGTAAGTGCGATGGAACCACTTTAACTAATATAGGGTATATCGGTATTCAGGCACAGAATCCGATCAATATCGTTGTTAAACGTTGCCAAATAAGAAAAACAAATGATAATGCAATTGATTTTGAGTCAAATAAAGGAAGGCAGAATGGAGAAATAAAAAATAATAATATAGTCGATTGTAAAGCCGGAGTGTTTCTTGAGTCTGGTGGGAATTGTGTTGTTGAGGGTAATGATATTTCATCCTTTAAAACGGCGGGTGTTTTTCTAAATCGTATCAACACTCCTGCTGATAATGTTAAAATTATAAAAAATAAAATATCAGGAAACGCGCATAATGTACAGTTTGGCGGTATCGCAATTAATAATGCAATAAGAGATGTTCTTATTGAAGAGAATGTTATCTCAGGGTTGCCGTATGGTGTATGGACGAATGGAGGTATATCTAACGTCACAATGAATGAAAATATATTTAAAGATATATCTAAATCCATAATTCGCGTGGCGGATGGAAAAAATCAATTGGTTAATAGTCATATAAGAAAGCAAAATTATATAGGAAATATCGTAAATGGGCGTCCTTCGATGATAAATACGCGTGATCTTAAAAACAAAGCCAGTCTGTATAATGTCACAGTCGACAAGTTGGACGTGAGTGGGGAGTGATTTTTATTAACATTAACTCACGCAAAGAACGACAATTCACGCGCAATAATGTCCAAAGCGTCTTCGAGCGTCGGAACAGGGTCTATGTGAATTGCTGGCGCGTCAGTTTCGCCGACGTGTACAGCGACATAAAACCCTGAGTCTTCGATTATTGCATATGCTCCTACGGGGCAATCAGTCAGCATGTCGTTGTTGTCTAAACACAGATCATCGTTCCGTGTTAATCGATGGTTTTCATTACAGCACCCGCTAAAGCATCTCTGAAGTTTGGAAATGTTGGGATTTTTGGGTTACTCCCTACAGGATTCGATACTGAAGAGTAGGATATTGTTTTTATTTAAAGATTTTTTGTTCAGCGATTGTTGACACCCCCAATAATACCCCCAACTTTTTTACTGACGAATGCTATTACATTTTTTGTTCAAAAAAACGACAGGAAAACAAACTTATTTATTAGCCGAATTCATAATACACTTTTTCATGTGGTTGCTCAGTCTGGATCAACTATCCTTTCTGGATGGAAGAACAAAAGACACTGAATGGCAATCATGAAAAACTGGTCAACGGAACACACCAAAGAAGTTAAAAAATGGCTGGATGTCGATACCTATCGCAAGTTTGAAGCGCTTTCGCTCATACAGCTTTACCATGAGCTTCTGGCAAGAACTCTGTTCTTCAAGCCTTACCATGAAGAATTTGAAGCGAAAGCGGTCGGTCTATACATTGAACGGATTTTCGGCGGCAATCCTTTCCTCATTACTGAAAAACATTTGGGGTATCTCACCAGAGAAGATACGTTGTATCAGCCCCCGCACTTTTTCCTGACGACAACCGAAAGACTGGCACAGTTAAGTATCAACGGCCTGCGAAATTCACTGTTCTTTTGGGATGGAGGCAATGAGTATTCGGTCAACCGGGAATATCTCGATGCTCCGGTGTCGGAGGTGCTGCCACGTCTGTTTACCAATACGGTGATGGTAGAAATCGATCTATCCAGTGGCACTGACGAAGAAATCGCTGAATCCCTGAAAGCCGCACTTCCACAGTGGCGTAAAGTCCGTGGTATAGAGCCGGACATAACGGATGCTGTTCGTTTTGGCTATGGCACTATCAAGAAAATCATCAATTACAGACTGATACCCATGATCGACATTTTGGTATGGTCAAACCTGCACAAGGTTCGGATATCAGAAGATCGTCTTTCCCGCCTCCTTTACACGGACGATGATGATGAAGAACAAACCCGCCTTAACCATCAGATTAGGGATACGGACAGACCACTAGCTTTAAAGGCGGCGAGTATACCTTTTATCAGGCAGTTTCATCTGTTTATCAATAAGAATAGCCATCTCAAAAACATCAGAGTTTCAGACGTGATGAAAATCGCGGATTCTGATAAGGAATAACGGGACAAATCTCATCTATTCAGGTTATTGCATAAAATAATAACCGCATATTGACATGTTTATATTAATTGAATATTAGTTAAAATAAAAAAGGAGTTAATATGAATGTATATATAGAACCAAAAATAAAAGATCTTGTGATTTTCATGAATAAGGTTGGATATGATACTTATGCTTCGTGTCAAGGGCATGGTATTCCTACTAATATAGTTAAACCTTATATTGCCTTTAAAACTACGGAACTTAAAGCAAAGCAGTTAGAAAAAATCTTAAGAGATGATTCAGAATCTTCATTGGGAAAATTAAACTGGGGGTGGAGTCTGATAGCTAACTTCAATGGTGATTATGAAATTGTTTACCGCCTTGCTCCAGAGAATCCACGAAAAAAATCATTTAAATATTGGAGGAAATCTTTGGAGCAAGATTTTGAGGCAATGAAAAAATTACTTGATGATTTTATCAAGGCCTAATAATTTGATGGGATCAATAACACCAAAGTACCATAAAGCTAAACCAGAAAAAATGGTGGCAATAATTAATAAAGTAATACGGTTATGTAATCTGATCCTTGCTTGGTTGTGTCCAAATGGATCAGGAGAGTTGCACCCATTGCATGTTGTTGCTAATGCACTCAGTTCCTTATTACACACAATGCATTTTTTTAGTTGCTCGGACATTAAATAACTCCATCTTATTTTAAATAAAGGTTTCATTAGTTGGGTAGGTTAGTTCGCATAATATATCTATGAATAACTTAAAATGTCTAATGATTTTTCATCAAAACACTACATCTCATTAAATTAACTAAACTGCGACTTTATAACTAACCTACATTGCTAATTATTCTATATAAAATAATTTCATTAGTATTGTTGATGTTTGTTTACATAGCTTTTCGTATTTTATGCATATAAATAAAACATCAGAGTTTCAGACGTGATGAAAATCGCGGATTCTGATAAAGACTGATGTCCATACCCCCGGCGATATGAAGGTCGCTCTTTTTCATGCTGATTCACTCTTATAGTCATTTCCGTCAACGCAAATGAGGAAAATACCATGAATCAGCCATGTACACGTCTTATTCGCCTGTCGGAAGTTTTAGAAAGAACAGGATTCGGTAAAGCCTGGATTTACCGTCTTATCAGCCAAAATCGCTTTCCCCGGCCAGTAAAAATCGGTATTCGTGCCATCGCTTTTGTTGAAAGCGAAATCGATGAGTGGATTCAATTAACTATCGAAAATTCAAGAAACCATGTCGCTTAAAGTAAAATGTAAAATTTAAAGCGAAAAACAGCGGTTTATTTTACAGAATATTTTACAGGTTTTCGGAGAGGCTTTTATTTAAAGGGTTTGATGCGTGTCTGGAGGTAATTGGTGAATACAAAATATACTAGATTCACCACTACTAATATATGTAATTATTTTTGGTTTTCTCTTTATTATCAGGCAACAAACAGATAATTCCTATGAAGATATTTTTGTAAAATAAATTTCTATATTTGATTATATATCTCACCTCTATCAATTTGTAAAATTAAATAAAAAGGACGCAGTGATGGAAAGGATAGTAACAAATACATTTATGTTTGAAAATGGTGAAAGATACTGCCATGTCATTGATAAGAAGACAGGGGAACCATTGTATGACCCTACTCTCTATATAACGACGCGAGTCAGGAACAAGTCAGAGTCGATTAACACGATGGAGGCTGTTGCCGGAAGTCTGGCATTACTTTATCGTTTTTTCTCTCTCAGAAGAATAGATATCAGAGAAAGAATAGCTACATTACAATTTTTGGCGCTTAATGAAATTGATGATTTGGCTGATTTTGCTTCGAAAAACTTCAAAAACAAAAGAACAACATCTTTTCATGAGCGTAGTATTGTTAAAGAACCGACAAAATATTTCAGATTAACCGTTATTTTTAATTATCTTGAATGGCTGTGTGAAGTCCACACAATCGGAACTAAGTGTAAAGATAATCAAAAAATGATGGACAGTTTTATTGAAAAGCTAAAAAATAAAAGACCCTCAAATGAAGACAGATATAAAAATCAAATTCCTGAGAAAACATTAAGCAAACAACAGCTTGATATTTTATTTGAGGTGGTCAGGCCCGGCTCTGAACTCAATCCTTTTGCTGATGAAGTTCAGTCAAGAAACCGATTGATTATATTACTGCTTTTTTCTTTTGGGATCAGGGCAGGAGAACTGTTGAATCTTCGCATAAGGGACATTGATTTTTCTTCTGGAATGATTGTAATAAAAAGGCGACCCGATGATAAGTTTGACCCAAGAGTTAATCAACCACTTGTGAAGACTTGTGAGAGGATGTTTTCTGTGGGCAATGCATTAATGGCTGAGTTATTTAATTACATTACACAGGATAGGCGTAATGTAGAGAATTCAAAAGGTAACGATTTTCTCTTTATTACCTATAAAAAAGGATATTCACAGGGAAAACCATTGTCTTTTTCTGCGTATCATAAAATTATTAATATGATAAGCGAGACTTCACCTGAACTGGCCGAACTAACAGGACATAAATTAAGGCATACATGGAATTATGAATTTTCCTCACTGGTAGATGGGATGGATGAGACTTTTTCGGAAGAAAAGGAAGAACAAATCAGATCGTATCTTATGGGATGGAAAACGGGTTCTGGAACGGCGCAAATTTATAACAGAAGACATCTTGTTGAAGAGGCTCACAAAACCTCTCTTGCCATGCAGAACCAACTGATGGGAGGATACATTAATGAATGATTTAAACTATCAGGAAGATAGCGTGTTTTTAAAAGCAAAACAGCCTGATTATTCGTTTTGTATCAATGATGAGAAGTGGAGATTAAACAGAAATAGCATTGTTAATGTTGAGGCGGTATCGCTTCTCCTTGAACCAAAATTAATTGATGGATACCTCAATACACTTGCTTTTTATGCCTGCCGATACAGCCCTAGCTATGTATTGAAAATAAATAATGCCATGGCCGATTTTATCGGTAAGGTATCTCCTGATTATATTGATGAATCAGTTATCTTAAACTACAGAGCTTCACTGTCTAAATGGGAAATTCAGAATTTAGTGAGTCTGAGGTGTTTTTTCACCAAATGGCATTCTCTTGGCTACTATGGTATCGATGAAAAAGTAATAACACTTCTGAAAGCAACAAGGTTAAGAGTTAAAGAGGCAGGGGATATCATAAGACAGGACAACCCAGATAAAGGGGCATTGACAGATAATGAGCATGAGATTTTTAATAAGGCTATATACAGTGCTTACAGAAATAAAAAAATAGCACTGCATGAGTTTTCTGCGGCATTATTATTGAGTTTTTCAGGGCGAAGGTCATTACAAATCACGTCATTAAAATTGAAGGACATAGTAAAAGAAAAGACACACAATGGCGAGGTGAGGTTTTTTATAAACATCCCCAGAATAAAACAAGGTCTTAGGTTCAGACAGGCTTTCAGGTCGTTGAATGTTAATAAGTCCCTTTTTGATATCCTCAGCCAACAGGCCAGCGCCTCTGTTGAGTTTATTGAATTGCAAATTGGCAGGGCACTTACACCAGCAGAAAAGGATGAGGTTCCCGTTTTCCCTGACAGAACCCGTTGTAAGATTCTGGTCGGTAAAGAGAAAATTTTAGACTTGCTGGTTTCTGACAGACTTCATGCGTCAAAGCATACTGTCGACATTATCCTTAAAAAGATTATCAAAAAAGAAAATGTGATTTCGGAAAGAACGGCACAGCCTATGAAAATGAGTGCGCACAGGCTTCGTTATACCATTGGGACAAGACTAGCCCGTGAAGGATGTAGCGTACAGGTTATTGCTGAACTGTTAGATCACTCTTCAATCGCCAGCGCGGGCGTTTATATTGAAAACCTGCCCGATAATGCCGAAAAAATCAGTCAGGCAGTTTCTGAGAAACTGGCCTTTCTTGCTGATGTTTTTCTTGGGAAAGTGGAGGGGGATAGAGCCAGTGGCAATCATGGTTTATTGACGAAAAAAGCATGTTCATCCTGCGTCGATACTTCAGCAATACCCTGTCATAGCTGTATTTATTTCAGACAATTGCACAATAATACTGATAACAAAGAGGTGATATATGAATAATGTCGTTGTATTCAAATCTCACGCTGATTTAGATGCAGAAAAAAATGTTCAGGAATTTATCAGCTTTTGCCGTGATAAATTAACCGTATTCGGAACAGAGCTGAAATGGGATTCGCCTGTCTGGAAAGGTATTGCCATTTTTAGAAAATTGGACACTGGCAGTGGCGCATTTAAAGATGAATACCTGTTAGATAAAAACTTTGTAGATTTTGCAAAAAGCTATATTCGATATCAGCAGGCACTGAACCCAGTTAAAAATCCTGGTACAGCAATAACGGCCTTGAAGTGCCTGGAAAAAGCACTTTTACAGGTTCATCAGAACGCTTATGTTTATAATACTTCGGTCATTGTTATTGATGAAGCTTTGCAGATTGCAGGTCAGTATTATGAAAATAATGTCCTGTATAAGTGTGGTTATGAGATTGAAAAACTGGCTAAGTTTTTGTCTGAACATCATTTTGTGAAATGTGGCTTCCTTGGTTGGGTTAATCCGGTTAAACCACATACTAAAAATAATTATCTTCCTGAGAAAGAAGATGAAGACAGAAAAAATAAATTACCGGATGAGCGAGCTTTACTCGCTATCGCTGAAATTTTTTCCCGACCGGATGAAGAACTCAGTGAGAGAGACCTGTTTACAACCTCTGCTTTTGCGCTACTGATGTGTTCACCAAGTCGTGCCTCAGAAATACTGGCCTTGCCTGCTGACTGTGAAATTACCCGAAATGATAAAAGCGGGATAGAGCGCTACGGGCTGCGTTTTTATTCCGTAAAAGGCTATGGCGCTACTATTAAGTGGATACCTGACGTAATGGTGCCCGTTGCGAGAAAAGCCATTAGCAGACTACGCAGGCTGTCTGAGAATGCACGCACACTTGCTGGATGGTATGAATCCTCGGCGGATAAATTTTACAGACACCCGCTTTGTCCAAAAGTAAGTGAAGATGAATCACTTGATGTTATTCAGGTTTGCCACGCGCTTGGTTATCCACTAAATGATAAGAAGCAATGCATTGAAAAACTGAAGCGCACAAGTCTTGACGGCGGTATTTCACTCCTTAACCCGACAGACGGGCATTATACACTGAGAACACTATGGAAAATGATAACTGGCCTATTTCCAGCGGATTTTCCCTGGTTTGATGAAGAGAAATCAGTGAAATACAGCAATGCATTGTGTCTTTTGAATCTGCATCAGTGCCATGAGCTGAAAATGACGGTTGATTACATATTATACCGACCAACCTATGACTTCTTTACGCAGGATATAGAGAAGGAGAGAAAGAACAGACAGGCAATGAAAAATATCTTTGCCCGTTACGGTTATCTGAATGATTCAGGCAAAGCGTTATACCTGCGTTCTCATCAGCCAAGACATCTGTTAAACACACTTGCTCATCTCGGTGAATTATCAGAATTAGATATCGCAAAATGGTCGGGTAGAGTCAGCGTGATGCAAAACCGAGACTACAACCATACTTCGCAGGAAGAGATGCTTGAAAAAGTCGGGACGCTGAAGCTGGGGAACCATCGTTATTGCTACCAGCCCAAACCTGACGACAAGCCTGGTGAGACTCTGCCTGTCGGGGCTGAGGTGTTTCATGATTCAGTGAGTGGAGCGATTCACTTAACGCCTCATGGATATTGTATTCACAATTATGTCATTCCCCCTTGCAGGAAATTATCCGAAACCACTCATTATGGATGGGCAGGACATAACGAAATGAGCGAACAGCAAAGAGAACAAAACATTAAAAAAATCCGCTCACTCTGGCAAACAGCTAAAGATGCTGTGGATGATGATCATTATGGTGCCGATAGGTGGGTTGCTCACTACGAAGAAGTGTTGTTCATTTTAGATAAAAATAACCAGAAAAATTAAAAATAACTTATAAAAATTAATGAAATAAACAGGAGGCCGTATGGCGAAGCATTTAACACAATCCGATATTAATAAAATCAAAGGCGTTATTCATCTGTGGGAAGGGAAATTAACATGGGAAGCGCTGTGTGAAGCGGTAAAATCACGTATCGGAAAAAGACCAACCCGACAGTCATTAAACATGCATAAAGATATTGTTGATGCGTATTTATTGAAAAAGAAGCTGATCAAAGAAATCGATGTTCCGTTGAGGAAGCCTGCAAACCTTACCATTGCGGCGAAGACAATTAAACATATGGCCGCAGAAATCGAATTACTCAAAAAGCAGAATAACAGGTATAAAGAGCAATTCACCCGATGGCAATATGGTGCTTATAAGCATGGGATGAAAGAATATCAACTTAATGCATCATTACCCGAAAAACGCACTCGAAATGTAAGTTAATATTTACTGTGTAAATATATTTTTACGGAGTGCTTGATTTTTAATTTAATACTGATATTTATTTGGTGTCAGGATGACAAAATAACTGCAAGGATGCATATTATGAAAAAGATGAATATCAATCTAATGGAAAGATACCTTATTCTGCTTGATAGGTTTGTTGATAAGCTTACGCAATCAGGCTTTGAAGAAAAAGAAATTATAGAAAAATCATACCTGTTTTGTGCCGGGTTCTACATTAAATACCAGCCTGAAATAGAAAAACTAACGTTCTCAAACAGGGAAGTAGTGTTGAATTTTTTACTTCTTTCTTATTATTGTTATATCAATAAAATTGAAAATGACATGATCGATAAAGGACGAATGAAAGGCGTATGTTCTTCATTGATTAATTTCATTATTAACAATAGTAGCAGAACTGAAAAAATCTATGTTCATGAAAAGAAGAAGCATGATGCGAATATGTTGAAAAAAGAGTTATTCATGAAAGAGAAGAAAAGAAAATATGGATTGTGAATATTGTTAAGCAAGTAATTTAAATCATATTAATTGTTATTCTGCTAATTATATTATTGGAATTTAATTTGCTATAAAAAAAGCATCCTAATGGATGCTTTTGCTGTTACTATACGCGTGGACCACGTGTCCTTAAAAATAACAATAATAAAAAAGGAGGTGGATTATGAACAATAATCTCCTAAAAATGCTAAGGATAGCGATCTTCATCAGCGTCCTTTTGTATAGCTCTTCAGCTTACTAAGGTGTTGCTGATATATGGCTACCAGTTAACGCTGGTAGCCATATTATTAATCTTATGACGTACATTTTTTTCTTTGTCAAAAATAAATAACAGAAGTTTCCCTGATGCTTTATTTATAAGAAGCTATTTCGATGGGGTATTTCACTTCACCAAAACATCTTCTCATTGTGATATTAAAAAACACCCGTCTTCACGTTGCTTGTTCCGGCATTAAAGATGTAAGAACTTACTTTTTCGCCTTTAAAAGAAACCGTGAGGGATTTCATTTGCGAGTCAGCTCCACCGGCCAGCAATCCAACCACAGGGATAAATGACGTGGCTTTGGACTGGCTGTTGTACATCGTGTAAGACCATTGTTCTTCACCGTCAATGAGGGAGCGACTGTCTGGTTCACCAAATGAAGCCAACACATCTTGCTTTGTGGTTTTACCCTTGATGATTTTTGACTTCACGCTTTCCTGCGTCTCATTTTTCAGGGACTGATTACCTACAGAAGAACAACCCACAAGAGCCAGAGAAACGAATGCTGAAATAATGATTTTTTTCATACAATACTTTCCTTTTTTATTTTTAACTTTTAGCGTTTTACTGACTCAATAAGATTTCTGAGTTCATTTTCAAATCTCTGGCTTCTTCTTTTCATCAACTTGATACAAATAAAACTTCCAATTCTTGAGAAAAGATACGTAAACCACATATATTTGTGGTCGCTCCACATGTAGCCGTCTTTAAAGCCCCAAGGCAATGTGAGAAATGAAATAAGTGCAGTAGCACAAAGTAAAATAAAAATAACGGAGAACATCTTTGGAACAGGCATTGCTCTGTAATACGATGCTGTGGAAGCATTATGGAAAAGCATTGTCAGAAAAGCGGGGATAACAACTGTTTTCCTGTTTAAGTTTACTTCATGTTCACCCGTGTTCTTATTAACGATAAGGGCATCTTTATACGCATCATACGAACCATCTTCGCTATACCGACGAAACTCGTATTTATGGATAGTGTGTGAGCTTCTGAACGGGATACTATAGTCGGAAATCTGCTTCTCATCCCCGGCGTCGGTTTTTACCCAGATCTGACCATTATTTGGATCGGAATCGATGACGGTACCAGAGAAAGTCTCAACAAACGTGTAAGTTTCGCCAAACAGATCAAACTTGGGCGCTGTAATATCGGTTTTCAGACGATAAGAAAGACCAGCTTCAACTTCTTCACTGTGGCGTTTCGTGGTGGTGATACTCATACAAGTTCCTTTGTGTTAGATGTGAAATTCATATTCGATGTATGAAGAAATCAGGGACTACAGATGAGACGGTATCAGCCATTTCAAAACCTGCGTGTTAGTTGAATGCGTAAATAGACTAGGTAAATCAGTCTGTTATGTTCTTTGGCGTGAAATCACATTTTGACTGGGTTTACAGGAAAGGCAAATCACTTGTACCGATCGATGTATGATTTGTGATAGTCTGAAGCTATCATAAAGTTATTATAGATCGTTTATATCGATCGTTTTGTCAGTCTATACGTATAAAGAAAGAGTTATCAGAAGGCTTGCCAGCCCTACATTGTTGGTGATGGTTTACGATGAATTGAAGGTATTTCAATGGCGGTTTTTGGGTTTGACGGTGTTATCTCTACCATTCTCACGCCAGTGATCGTTTTGTGTTTTTCAGGGCGTTTAAGGGTTGGGATTTTAAAGTGTTTCAATAAACCAATGATGATGTCTAGGTAGGGGATGGATTCCAACCACCTGAACGCTGAAACTGCATGGTTTCCTTTAGGAGCTTCTTTTAACGCTTCGGTTGCTATCGCTTCTTTTTTACTTGCAATAGCTTCTGGGAGAAGCGCAACGGCAGAAGTGATAGTGTATTCGTTCTGACCAGCACAGCTATCGAGGGTAAGCGCTTCGGTGGGGATGTTAACGGCTGCTATTGTGATTTCAGGAGCATCTGTAGTTGTGGCCATATTAGGCGCTTCACTGACAGAGGCTTTCAGTTCAAACAGGAAAGCATTATCGCGTTTCGGTTGATAATTGAGTTTGCTCTGCAAGGCTGACCAAGAATAACCCTTACCGAGCTGCGAAGCTTTGAAAGAAATCCCGCCGTATTCGAATGAAAAGCCATTCATCTTACCCGAAGAAGCGATGTTCGGGACTGCCCTGATGTTTTGTGCCACAAGCTGCGGCACAAATTCAGTAATGGATGGCTTGTTAGCAAGTAATGATTCTAAAGCGTTTTGGATGATCGTTTTTGGGGATAGCTCATCAGTTCTCTTTTCTATCATCAGCTCATTACGGGATTTTTTGAGCTTCGCTTTAGGTGAGGGCGCTGCTGGAGATGCTTTCGGTCCTTTGGTTCTGGTTAACTGGTAGTCCTGCTCCAGCTCTTCTATGATACGTGTGCTGATAAGGTTCTCATTTTTACCTAAGTAGAGCTTCCCCGAACTGAGTTCGATGCGACTGGCGATGATATGGATGTGCTGGCCGGCCTCATCATCATGAAGGACATAGCATCTGAGGTGCGTTTCAGAGAAGCCCATTCGGGACATGTAATCATCAGCAATCTCTGACCACTGAGCATCTGTCAGCGCTTCGTTCTTCGGCAAGCGAAGCGAATTATGCCAGACGGGTTTAGCAACATCTGGGCGAAGCGTTTTTGTAGCATCAAATTCAGCTATTAGATCTTTAGCGAAGCTCCCCATCATATTGCCACCAATTACTGAGGGGGAGATTTTATGATGGGAAGCTGGTTTTAATGCATAGAGAACAACACCAGCGAAGTTCTTACCCCTCCTGATTTTTTGCATTCCCTTCATCAGAAGGTGCTCTCCATAGGTCGGCGGTGATCAGGTTCAAACGAAGCTCTGAGATCTGACGCTTCACTACGAAGAGTTCCGTTTTCGTCAGAGAGCTTTCATGGCTTTTGCTATCAAGATGAGCAATAAGCTTGTTCAGCTTCTGAGAAATTTTGCTCAGCGATTTCCAGGCTTCAATATTGATAGCTGGAACGACAGCCGGAAGTTTATTGAGTAAAGATAAGCGAAGCCATTCGCCTTTACGATGACGGCCACGTTTCTCGTTGAGAAGCGTTAGCTCTTCATTATTAAGCCTGACACTGACGCAATGAGAACGAAGCTGGTTGTGTGAGAACTTGGTTTCATTAACGCTTCCATTACGGGGATGCTTACTCATAACGATCTTATTAAAAGTATTACTTGCGATCATATGAACTCCTTTTCATTAAATAAAAGCATATTCCTTATGCTTAATTTATTTATATGATAGAGGCGAATAATGTCAATGCAGTGTGTTGATTTTGTTTTTAATTTTTTCAACCGAAGGGCGAAAAAACAAGGGAAACTCGAAGAAGCAGCGTAGCGCTTCGCTGAGTTAGCCCTTGCTTATAGCTTGGTTCTTGTGGCTTGTTCAATTAACATATTTTTCAATAAATGAAATTGTTTTTCTTCTAATTTTTTTGATTTAAATATTCGGTCGATCTCCGATTTTGATTCACCATTTAAAATCATGCTTGATAATTTTATATTGAACTCTAAAAATTGAGACCTTGAAAACAAACATTGATTAATTAAACCGTTATGCGGACATGGTTTGTTTGTTTCTCTAATTTCATTTAATAAAGAAATTGTCTTTTTGAATTCTTCTGGATGATTCTTTATCATAAGTGAGTAATATTTGTAGTTCGTGTTAAATTGACGGTTGTATAATATTTTAAATTCTTCGTGCGTATATTTTTCATTTATATTTTTCTCATCAAAAAAAATGTTTTTATCTTTATGTAAAGTAAGATATTCATAAGCAATCTGTGAATATTGAGAGCCAAGCTTTCCTTGCACGTCATCACTTGTATTATTTGATTCATTAGAAAAAATATTTGTTGAGAAAGCTATGCTTGTCAGAAGAAAAAGTAATTTATTTATTTTCATGGTGTGAACCTCTGTAATTATTTTTAATGTGATAAATAACTACAATGTTTTAACCATGTTGTCAATTTTAATAAAAGGTCTTCTTATGAACAAGAAGGCCTTTTACTTCTCTTTATTTATGGATGTTATTATATTCGGTGTCAACATTCGAACAGTCAAAACCTAGTTGCGCAGCCGCAGGTATAGTATCTAATAGGGATACTACCCTTTCTGCTGTCTTCCTATTTATATGATATATAACAACTAATTTATCAATTAATTGGTTGCTTGAAATATTTAAGTTTTCTTGCTTTTCGGAGCAGGCATGGAACAACGGCGCGTGATCAATTTGAGAAACAATCTTTGGTGGTGTTGCGTGGACAACCATAGGTAATAATATAAAAATTGGAAAGAGTTTATTCATTTTTTCCTCGAATACTCTAATTGAAATTTAAATGTCATAATATTTATAATCGTACAAACATAATAACCGTCTATATGCTGTGCTATTTTTATCTTCGAAAGATAATAAGTAATTCTTAATATCCTCAGATTGTATTCTATCTTGATAATAACTATGAAAGATGCAGTCATCTTTTTTTGAAATAGGTAATGCCCTGTCTTCAATAATTTCTGAAATAGTATTATGAATATTGCTGCAATTGTTTGCAGATGTCCGTTCAAAATGATCTGCAAGTTTCCTTCTTTGTTGTTCCTTATAAATTTCTACATTATCAAGTTCAGGGCAGATTTCACTGAATGCAAAGATTGGAAAAAACTGGGAACTTTGTATTTTCTGTTTATTTAACAATATAATTAATTGCTTATTTGCTTCCTCAACAATCTTGAAATAATCTTGCATCATCTCAGGCTTGGTTTGGAACTCATATTTGACTCGTTTATGAGATCCTACGGCTAATACCATTTGTCCATTTTTTAACTGGTCTAAATCTTCTGTGATTTTTACTTCTATATCCCCACCACTTTTTATTTCATTCCAGACTTTTTGAACTTTTCTAATATCCATTGCTGAAACTGGTAAGATTAAATCTGATAAACTTTCATATATAGAAGCGTAATCGTCAGTCTTGATTTTATTTATTCTTATAGTGGTCGCATTCCCTATGTATATATCATGTTCAGATATGGTATTAGATCGTGAATCTTTTTCATATTCGACAAGTAAAAAATTACTTCTAATTTTATTAGCTATATCTGAGTTAGTAGGTACATAGGAAAAAATAGTCTTTAAAATTTGCTGTATGTTTCTATCACTTATGCTATACCCAATAAAGATAACCGGATTATGAATGAATAGTGAGAGTAATTGTGCTCTAATTAGTTCATATTTGTTATCGAAATAGTCATAATCTTCTTCTGTAATCGTTAGTTCGGAAGGGGCAGAAACACAACCATGTATTTTATAGACAGAACCATAAGGATTACTTAAAAGTATGCTATTGCCTATTAATGGTTCGAATTCAAAAAACTGTTCAATCAATGTGTCATAATTAGTAGTAATAATTGAACCAATATTTTTTCTCATTTTTATCAGTTCAGCTATTTCGTCATTTTTTTCTTCTTTAATTAAAGTGGTTGATAATATTTTAGTTATATATATTTTAAATCTACTTAAATTAACACCTTTATCCATTTCAGTATAGAAAATATCATTTACTTCTTTGAACTTACCATTTCTGTCATTAGATAAAGTATCGTTAAATAATCTTTCTATATCGCTTGCAATTTTTTCATATTTATACTCACCCTTTATTTGACATTTTGATTTAATGTCAAGATAAGATTCTTTATCTCCGGTAAGCTCAAAGCAGATATGAGATAGGAGACCATTCCAATCAAAGGAATTTGACAGATATCTCAAACTGAATCCAGTTCCAATGAACAGTACTGGATGATTTCGATAGTTCCCGATAAACTCTCTTATATCCATGATTTAAGTTAACTCTTTGTTTATAAAAGGAAAGTAAATATTTGGGTAATCATGATAATATTATCGTTTGATTATCTAGCACTGTCCAGCTTTCTTGGACAAAAAGTGCTTTTTTTTCATTGGTTTTGCTTAGTAATACTATAAGGAATATACTTCGAAAGGAGTTAATTTTGGGTATTATAGGAGTTATATATGTCGATCATAATGGATATTATCTCTGTTATTGGCTCTGGTGTTTCGATATCTGGTATTACCCTGAAGGATTTAATCAAGAAAAACCCTAATAAAGTTGAAATTGAACGTTATATAAAATTTCTTGAACCAAAGAAAGTCTTGACGGCTCCTCTTGATGAGGAAATTATTTACGCAGTTATAAAAAGCTTGGAAGAAATAAAGAAAGAGACGGAAAATGTTAGGCTGAAATGCAATGATGAGTCGGTTTCATTAGTTTTATTAAATTTGGTTTTGACCATGAGTGAAGAACTTATGAGTCTTCATAAGATATCTAATGCCGCTGATGCTAATGTGAAGATGTATAAAAGTCTGCAAAAGATAAGAATAAAGTTTGCCCAAGCACTTGCTATGTTATGCAGCGCATATGATATTGACATAACACGCTCAGAGCTTTCAAAATTTATTCTGGATGTTGGTTATAAACCTCGTAGCTGATAAGTTGTGGCACTATGTATGCGATCATAGTGCCCTCATAATATCTGTACGATTTTATTTGAAATGAATTAAACCATAATCGCCTCTTAATTCATTATCAACAAGAGTAAAGTTCGTCATTTCTCTGTCAAGCCAATAAGACTCTTCAATATGCTCTAACAGTATTATTTGGAAACCACCATGAGACCGCATTTTCTCAACAAAAGAATTAATTTCATTTAGGGCTGCATCAAGACTTGCAAAGTCATCAGTTTTTTTACCAGCAGTACTAAAATATGGAGTGCTGGGCTGGTCAATGACTAAGAATCGTGGAACCCACGGTACTTTTCTACCTCTTACCAATTCGTGAAGTGCAAGGAAATAAGCTACATGTACATACATATAGTTAGAAGCACTTCCAATATCTATCATTTTTTCAACTTGATTTTTATTTATCAAATCAAGTGTTTTTTTTGCCTTGTTGAATATCGGAGTTGCATCCTCAAATCCTTTTAAAGGCATCCGTGTGAATGTTTCCTTTATTTTTCCGTTCAGTAAACTCAATGTATATTCTTTAAAGGCATTATTATCTGTTATCTTGCTTTCTAACTCATCAATTTTAGTAGTTATCTTTTCTATAGTATCAGTATAATCATATTTAGGGAGAACAACTATCCGTTTAATTTCAGAACTGAGTTCGCCCATGAACCGATAAAGTTCGATTGGTGTAATCTTTTCATCACTAACAGTTGCAAGTTTTTTACTCAAGGATGATACTTTAAGTTCTAACTCTTTTCTCTTAGAATTTGTTTTTGATATGAGTGAGTTTTGTCCTTTTTCGGCTATAGCCTTTTTTATCTCTGAGCTTTGGCTCAATAAAGATTTAATGATTGAATAGATATTTTTTGTATATAATATGTTGCTATAATTATCATCTAGATATTTTGCTATTAAAAGAGAATCTTGGTTGTCTTTTAAAAACCTCTTATATTCAGTATTTGTTTCTATATATTCATTAATGTCTGTTAGTTCTTTTTTTAAGAGGAAAAGTTCTTTTTCGATTTTTGTTTTTTCATTAATTGCTGGGATTTCGTTTATATCCTTGTAATTAACTATCGCTCTCAAATTTTCAAATTTATCACTTACAGTTGGTTCATCCTTGCTCTTTTCACTTATTAAACCAAAATAATACGCCCTGTCGTATAGTGATTCTATTTCACTTTCGAAATTGAAATAAGAGTCTTTGCTAGCCGACTGTTTATATTCGATACGAGCAAGATTCCTTTGTAATTCTTCTAACCGCGTTCTCATTATCATAGTTTCGGCGTTTTCACTGCCAAGAGCCATGTCAAAGGTTCGGTCAATACGCTCTCTTGTCTTTAAATCAGAGATTTTCGAATAAAGATGTTCTGAAGAGGTTAGTGTTGTTTGATCTATAAAGCAATGCGGGATAAAATATCTATAGGATACTTTTGACCCTTGTTGTATGAATCTACCACCATAAGGGATTTTTAGAGAACTATTAATACCAAACTCATAATTCAGATGTTCCTTTAAAACATCCTTTTTGATATTGTTAATAGGGATTTGTGGAATGTCTCCATTTTTGTCAAAGTAAACTAGATCATCTTCTTCAAAGTGTGTCGCTTTTCTACAAATAGTGAAATATTTACCGTTAATACTTAATCTAATCCCATACCAATTTACAAAATTATCGACATTTGTTTTTGATATACCATCAGATGATGAGGATAAAAGGCAATAATCAACGATAGCCAGTATTGAGGATTTTCCTTTGCCAGAATCACCTGTTATTACATTTACCTTATTTTCCTCAAGTTCTAAATTCCTCAAGGTTGAATCAATTTGCCATATTAAAATATTAGTAATCTGCATTATAATTTAACTCCACAAATGTCATATATATTGTGTGGTTCTTCTAATAATAAACGTGCAACATTTATAGATGCTGCCTGTATTTTTACGGCTCTTTTGCCAATAAACGGGATCGCATTATCTAATATTAACTTGTTTTTAAATGCTAATTTACCGTGATCTAATTCAGCTATTCCATTTTCAAGGCACAATGAAACACAATTAACTGAGGATGGAAGGAAATTATAGAATCTTTTATTTATGGATACTATTATTTCGGGCTTGGTTAATAGTAGATCTTGAAAAGATAGTGTATTGGTTCTCTTGTGGGCAAGGTAATCTAAGCTTTTTTTATGAAATATAATTGGTAAAATTAGCATTGCATTACTTATTTCAATATTTGATGCTATTGATAACACCTCTTGCAAAGAGAATATACCCAAAAGCTCATTGTTATATATTTTCATTTATAGACTGACTCCCAGTTTTGAAGCCATCCTATTTTTGGCTTATCTGAAAGGAGCAAGAACGTTCCTGTAGTCATAGATTTAGGTAATTGATTTTTATCCAACACAATATTACAGTTTCCTGTCAATTCAGTATAGACAGAGAAGGCTTTATTAAGATGATCTTCATTTATTTCTGTAAAACGGCTTCGTATATACGTTGCTGAATGACGTGATTGCCATTCATCAAGCGCTTTTTGATATATTAGTCTTTCTTCTTGAGTTGTTAAATCTCCAGAGCTTTGTAATTTTTGAATGAAAGCTTCTGTTTTGGCCATCTCATTTATATATTTTACGATTGAATCGCTATTCAAATCCAAATCTGTGAGTTGTTTGTAAGAGATCTTTGATTCAACGTTAGTAGGGTATGCAGATTCAAAATCGTAATATTGGTCGAAATTATTTATACAATTTCTTGAAATTTGAATAATCCTATCTATTCCAAAATTATTTCGAAAATCATCATAACTTATATTTATTTTGGTGTGATTTTTAACCAAGTCATATTTATGTTTAAAAAAAGCACCTGAAATATAATTAAAAGCATCATCTATTTTATCATCAGGGATTGCTAATGTTTTTAGTAATATTTTTATTTGGCGGATGATCCCATCTTCGCTATGTTGAAAACTTATACTATTAAATAAACGTTTAGAAGAATCGCTATCGAGTGAGTTTATGATAGAAATATACTTATAGAGGTCATCTGACTTATTTTTATGATCTTGTTCTATCTTTTCTATTTCATCTTTTATTTTTTCAATGTCCTTAGTGTCGTTAGTCAAAAGTTGCACGATACCAGGCTCTAAGGTAAGACCTTTGTTAGTGTAAAAAATAAGGCTAATGCTTTTGTCGCTTATGGTCTTTATCGCCTCTGACCAGTTATATAATGTTTTCCATAAATCTATGTCTTTATTGGTTATATTAGACTTGTTGATTGAATGTTTAACTTGGATAAAGGTTTTATGCCCTTCGATGCTCTCAAGATGGAGATCATCATAAACTTCAATTCCAATGTGTTCTTCTGGTTTAAGCTCTAAGGCATGTTTTAAAGCAACGTAATCTTGATAGGTAAAACCTATTGAATTTTTATCGGCATTAGTTTTTTCAAAAAAATCCATATGGTAGCCCACTAAGGAAACAAGCAATGAAAGCATAAAAAAACATCAATATTGTTTGTTCACCATAGCAAACACTAAAAACATATGGAAGCACACGTATCAAAGTTTAGTTATATAACTTTATGTTTTTTATACTGGTTTTATGTACATGTATACTTTCCATCCAGGAGAATGGCTTAGCTACGGGGCATCCGTAAGCATACGGGCATTTCAAGCTATCCCTAACCTTCTTGCTAATCCCCTCTATCAGTCAAGCAGCGATAGCTTTAGCTCTCTGAGTTTGAACGTAATCACTCCACCATTGCATCAAATTCTGTCGCTCTATCAGATATTCTGCACGATTGTATGCTGCGATAATTTCATCTTTTTTAGAGTGAGCAAGTGCTGCCTCAAGAACTTCAGATCTGAACTTACCGGACTCTTCTGCCGCTGTTCTTGCAATAGAACGCATACCGTGAGCTACAAGCTCACCTCCAAACCCCATTCGGATGATAGCTGCATTGGCGGTTTGTTCATGCATATGATTAAGCGGCGCTTTAATGCTGGGGAAAATCCATTCTCTATACCCACTTATTGATTTCATTAATTCAAGGATGCGCAAAGCTTCTTTACTCAAAGGAACTTTGTGAGGCTTTTTCATTTTCATGAAATCAGCAGGAATGTTCCAAATGCTGTTGGTTGTATCAATATCAGACCACCTTGCGCGAACGGCTTCACCCGGACGAACCCATGTCAACAATTGCCATTCAATTAGCATACGTGTTTCCAACCGGATTGACGCATTCGTCAAAGATTCCATAAACCTTGGCAATTCGCTTGGGGGAAGGGCAGGCATATTTTGCTTTTTTGGTTTACTGAATCTTTGGCCAAGGTTGTCAGCCGGGTTGAACTCAATAAGTTCTTCAGTGGCTGCCCACCGGAAGATTTCATTCAGACGTGAAATGATGCGGCGTAGAGTTTCCAATACGCCTCGTTGCTCAATAGGATCAATGTGTTGTTTTAAGCGTAATGATTTAACTGATAAGAAAGGGATCTGACCAAGTAGGTATGGCAGATCCATTTGAAAGAGGTTGTAATAATATTAAATAATTGAATTTGTTAAACTTATTCCTATCTATAGTCCTGATACAACCAATCGAGCCTTTCCCAGAGGATGAACGTCAGAATTTCTTTGACCTGTGGCTGTTTGGTTTCGATCACTGCGTAGATCAACGCTCTGCACTGATCGATGATTTCTTCCTGCTCTAAAGGTGTGTTATCGAACATAAAACACCTCCGTAGCCTCTTGATGGAACTGATTAAAATAACACTTACCTGATTGCTTAATGTGCTGACCTTCAAGGTGGGAATTGCTAGACTTGCTGATAGCCATGTCGTTAACTCCATAACGGTGTGGTCAGCCCCTGTCTGGTATTGCACTACCTTTCAGGGGCGAAACGGGTGATGAATATGAGATTTTGTGATAGGGTACGTACCTATAAAACCCAGCATAGTTAAAAAGGTACGTACATGTCAACGATAAAACGTGATACGAAGAAATCTTCATCAACAGGTAAATCTCCGACCTTCCAGATACGGATATCACCTGAGCTGCGTGAACAGCTTGATGAGGTAGTTGCAAAAGAAGGTGTCAGTCTCGGAAACTGGTTCAAGGAACTTGCCCGTCAGGAATTGAGAAAGCAAGGGATTGAGCCGAAAGGCTGATAGAGGCTATTGATATCACCCAATTTAACTATATTTATCAATAGTTATCATAATGTAGCTATGAGTAAATCGGAGCATTATTGATTCCGATATCTGTTATTTTCTGTGTCAGTTTTTTAAGTTTTTTACCATGTGAGTAGTAACTAACTAATTCTATTGGGTCTTGATATAAACATAAAATAGGTGGGTATTGCTCATCAAGGCAGTCATCATGAGAGTATTTTTTCTTAGAGCTTTTGAATGCCATATGTATGGATTCTATATCTCCGCCTTTACCGGGAAAAATGAAGACGCTTCTTATATCTTCAGCGTCATCTTCAACTAAACCTAACGCTTTTGCATAATAAAATTGTTTCACTATATCGGATAATCCTGGAGCATCACTGGTGTTGCTGGCTTTATAATATTTAGCATCAATAATTATAAATCTATTAGTATTACTTTCTTTGATAACAATATCTGTTTTATGCCCTCTGGACGATGCAAGTATATATTCATCTGAGATCTTATACACAGGGGCTGTTAGTCTGTTATTTATATCTATTCTATTATCTACTACCTTTCCAAGCATATGCTCCCACATGCCATGAAACTCTTTTATTCCTGTAATTAAATCGTTGCTTTCTTTACCACTTACATCCAGAAGATACTGATAAATGGAGTTTAATAAAAAAATATTTCTTTCAGTGTATGTATTTTCCAGCTCTTTTTTTATAATTACTAACTGCCCGTCAATGTCCATTTCAGAATGGCGAATGGAATTAAGTGTATTTTCGTAATATGAATTATCTGAGTAAGTAAGCCAGCCTAAATCTGTGCTTATATCCCTAATTATTTTTGCGTGAATTCGTGATATCTCATTGTCAGATTTAGTTCTCTTCTCTGCTCCTTCAAAGTCAAGATAAAACGGCGAATCATCAGTAGGGTATGGTGAGAATGAACGTATAGTCTTTTTCCAGTTTATTTTCCCTGAATTAATTGTTTTTCTTTTTATGCGACGTTTGTATAACCCGTTGAGATTGAAATCCTCAAGAAGAGAAATGATCAGGCTCAGGCTTGTTTCTCCGACAGAGCCTTCGCCAGAGTCGTCATTTTTAACAGAGCTTTTTGGTGATTGTTGGTATATATGAATCGCATTTAAAAGATTTCTTGCTATACCTTCTTTATCAGTAATAGATGAGTTTTCAATATCACTAATATTGCTACTTCGTGGTAAGAAAATATATGGTCTGCTTTTAAAGTATATCAACCCGACGAAATGAACATTTATGTCATCGTCAGTTATAATACCTTTTGATACCAGAAAAGATCTCAAATCCTTTGGAATCTTATTCAAATTCATTCGGTCGTTATAAAATGTTAAATTTTTCAATTTTTAACTCCGAAGAAATTAATATTCAGACGATACCGACTCAATTTTCGCTTCTATACTTTCATTGAAAACTGGCTTTCCGAGTATAAATGCGTTAAATAAATCACCGTAAGTGCTAAATTCCTCTGAGCGAAATATGAAGTTCTTCTTACCATGCCGTAACACATCATCCCAAAGATAAACTAATAATTTTCCTGCCAGCGTTGCTCTCGCAATTTCTGGAGTGTTCAATTCAATTTCATCAAGAAATCTATGTCCCAGCAATCTATCTTCCGGTATTTTTAGGGATTTCAGTTCATCATTCAATATTTTTGCAAAATCTTTCCAATGAATGTTGACTCTTTTTACATCGCCATCTTCAGATAGTATATCAATAGGAATAGTCCCCTCTGTTGCCTGACTGTAGTTTATTAATAGATATTCAAATTGCCAGCGGCGCTTAAACGCAGTATCCATTGGCATTACGGCCTGATCACTGCTATTCATTGTTGCAAGAATACTTAAATTTCCAGGGATTTTTAATGTTGTTAATTTTTCACCAACTCTCTCATTGATATAGTCAAGCATATCAGGATCTGATATGTCAATTTCATATTTACTTTCACCCATCCCATTGCGATCTAATAGCTGAAATATTTCACCAAAAACAGCAGGTGCTGATGCTCTGTTTATTTCTTCTATAACAAGATATACATTTTCTTCCAGATTTTTGACATTGAGTGCTTCAATCAATGCTCTTATAAATGGACCAGCCCGAAACTCATATATTACTTTCTTATTACCAGGACTGTCTTCAACTGTTCTGGGTTTAAGGCTACCGACAAAATCAGAGTACTGCATATCTGGATAGAAAACAGTTCTTATGCATTTTGACGAACCTATTAATTCATTTATTTTATGGCTCTTTCCTGTTCCTGGAGCACCATAATATATTTTATTTATCCCAAAAATAATTTCATTAGGAACATTTTTTTCTATTAATTCGAATAAATATTCTTCATTGTCTGGCAACTGACCACTCAAATAATCAATAGCATTTGCGACATAACTCTCGTCTAAGTGCATCGATTTTTCAACATAGTTTGAGTCATTACTGTTGGCGATAGTAATTACTTTGTTTATAAGTGTAAATAATGGCAAGGTCTGAACTGTTGATAATGTGTTGATCACGTCATCGTTTATATATTCTGAAAACAAATATCTCCAGTCGTCTTCTACATAATCACTGCTTGCTTTAAATTCGTCAATGTTATTCTGAATGTCTTTTAAAACAGAAATAAGCTGGGGCAGCGTGATGGAGAAATATTTTGTTCCATTCCGTCGTCCTGTATTTGAAAAAATAAAACTAGGAGCTACCTGACCGTATGAAACAGACATTGAACTTGATAGTTTTGAACAATCGTTTATAAATTCATCAATAGGTTTTTTATACATAAATTATCCATTGCATGTGTTTTTGTACAGCGCTATGATTACCGGGACATAAACCGGATAAGTAGTAATGGAATTGCCTGCACCTATGAAAAAAGACAAAGCATATTATATCAAGAATTTAAGAAAAAGGCTGGGTTTGGGCAAGACTGATTTTGCTAATCTTCTGGGAATGGGAGTATCTGGTGAACGAACGGTGAGGGGATGGGAGGCCGGTGAACATAACCCTACACCTAATAAGTGGAAAGAAATCATTGAACTGGAAGATGCCATGAACACTAAATCTGTAAATTCCCCTTTTAAGCAAGAATCTATCGAAAATAGTAAATTCACGTTTATCGATCTGTTTGCTGGGATTGGTGGAATTCGCTTACCTTTCCAGAAGTTAGGTGGACATTGCGTTTTCACATCCGAGTGGGATAAGTTTGCTCAAAAAACTTACCTGGCTAATTATGGTGAGATGCCCGATGGCGATATTACTACCATAAAGGCGTCTGAAATCGCCGATCATGATATTCTTCTTGGTGGTTTTCCGTGTCAGGCGTTCTCGCAAGCGGGTTTAAAACAAGGATTCAGTGATACGCGAGGAACCATGTTCTTTGAGATCCAGCGTATACTCACTGAAAAAAGGCCAAAAGCATTTCTTCTTGAAAATGTTAAGCAATTACAAGGGCATAATAAAGGGCATACACTTAAAACAATTATTAATATTCTTCAGGGGAAGAATGAGAAAGAAATTCCGGCTGCTATTCCTATGAGTGATGAGGCTCGTAATGCTTTGTCTCAAAGACTGAATTATTGGGTTGATTATAAAGTTCTGCGGGCAGCAGACTTCGGAGTTCCTCAGAACAGAGAGCGGATATTTATAATTGGCTTTGATAAGGATTATTTTAAAGGGGTGGACTTTGATACGCTGTTCTCATGGCCGGAAGCTCCCAGGACACAAACTCGTTTAGGTGAGATCCTTCAATCCCAGACTGAGTTAGATGAGATCCAGCTTAACCTTAATAAAGATATATATACGATCTCTGATAAGCTATGGAACGGGCATAAGAAAAGAAAGGAAGAACATAAAACAAAAGGTAATGGGTTTGGATATTCTCTTTTTAATGAGGAAAGTCCATATGCTAATACTATCAGTGCCCGTTACTATAAAGATGGTTCTGAAATCCTTATCGATCAGAGTAAGATTGGTAAAAATCCCAGAAAGCTTACGCCACGCGAATGTGCCCGTTTGCAGGGATTCCCTGAAGAGTTTGTTGTTGATGCCGTGTCTCATGGACAAATATACAAGCAATTTGGAAATTCTGTTTGTGTAAAAGTTATTGAAGCAGTTGCAACCCAATTGGTTGAAACACTTGAAAAAGCTACGTCTTTAATTGAAAAAAGTAGTAAGGTGGCTTAATAATTAAGTTGTATATAATTGATAATCATTCATCTGAAAGTTTCAAACTTTCAGATGAATATGCGGTTAGTGATTTTTAAAACTGTTTTTTAAATCTATACGCAAAAATTTATTTCGTTATTCCATAATAATAACACAATTGTTCGAAACTCAGCGCCCAGCTAGAAAGAAACAATTGTTCTCTTGACCTGTATAATCTTTCAAGTATCTCTTCTTTATCTTTAGCACTACCAAAGTGGATTTTTCTATGACAATTTGGGCATAGTGAAAATATATTATATATATGATCAAGTGATGTTGAGAAATCCTTCTGCGCTGATAAAGGAATTAGATGGTGAGCTTCCATAAAATAAAGTTTTGTTATCGGGGATATAAATGTTTTATGACCGCTTTCATATTCGCACTGATAGTTTGCTTTTTCGAGAGCTTGCCGGGCTATAACAGCACTTCTTGGAAACAGCAAGCTGGTTCTCTCAAGAGGAATACCGGCCTGTGAAAGTAAAATTCCTTTCTGATATTTTTCATCATCAGTATCCAGAGTGTTTATTAGACAAGCTTTATCACTGTCCTCTGAAAATTCCTCCCATTTTTTTTGTGGAATAAAACCAATTATTGGAAGAGATATGTTATTTTTAGTATAAATTATAAACATATCTCCCGTATTACCATGAAAATCTATCCCCATATATAATCTTAACTCATTACCTTCTTTTTTCGGATAAACAATGAGGATTTCTTTGGGAGCAAAATTTTCAAACCCCTCATCTTTTAGAGTTAATAATTTTAGTCTCTCCGGTGATTTGTCTTTATTAATTATTCCACGTCTGTTGATTTTACTGATATCAAAATATTGGGCTAATATATTTCTTTCATAACGATCCAGAGTAATACTTCGATCTCCTGTTGCTTCACGCTTTGTTACTACGGAGTAAGCACCTGCATTTGCCCCTAATAGCTGTAATTGTCCATGATTCATGAATGGCATACTACATCTCCTTGCTTTAAATTTTATTTTTATGAATCTAAATATCTGTGGGTAATTCTAGCCTCTTCTGTGCGATATTTAAAGTGAGTCAGTTTGGATGATTTTATACGTATAGCCTTTAATCTATAATGTCTGGGAAAAGTGAGAGGGATGATATACTACGAACTCATAGTGAATATAAGTGATTATAATTTACTGTTAAATCAATATGTTATGGATTTAATCTGATTAGTGGAGTTTTTATGGCTGATGTTCATAGTCCTGAGATCCGCAGTAAGAATATGAAGGCGATCCGTAATCATGATACGCACATTGAAATTAAGCTAAATGCTATGCTTGAAGATCTTGGGTTTGAATTTCAAACACAGGTAAAAGAATTGCCCGGAAAACCTGATTTTGTTATTGAAAAATATAGAAAAATAATTTTCACTCATGGCTGTTTTTGGCATAAACATGACTGCCATCTGTTCAAACCACCAGCCACGAGGACTGATTTTTGGATGGAGAAGATTGGGAAAAATGTTGTGCGGGATAAATATATCTATGAAAGGCTCAACGATGGTGGCTGGCATGTAATGATTATTTGGGAGTGTGCGATAAAAGGCAGATTAAAGCTCTCTCCACAGCAACTTTTAGACAGGGTTGAAGAATGGGTCTGTGCTGGGGATTATTCGGCAGAAATTGATACTGGTGGCGTGCATAAAAAAGTATTTAAGCCCTCTGATGATAGCCAGAAGAATGATATAAGTGAGACCGATTCCTAATGTCTATAATGCTTTAAATACATTTCAAAAAATACATCATTCGGCTCAACCTCGCAACTAAAAAGCTGCGCCTTAAACTCGCATATGAGTGTTATTTTGCTCTCAATAAATGGAGAACGACAATCATACCTTACGAAGGAGCAAATCGATTCGCTGAACTCTTTGACATCCATATCATCCTAATTATTGTATTTGCATCAATGGTCTTGATTGTTCATTAACGATAATATGCAAAGCGCAAAACCATTGAAAAGGAAATTTATATGGCTAATTATGCATACATGACTATCGAAGGTAAATCACAGGGATTGATTTCTGAGGGTTGCTCCACATTAGAATCTATCGGCAACCGATATCAGGCAGGGCATACCGATGAAATCATGATTTTGGCTTTTAACCACATGATGAGCAATGACGGCCATGCTGTTCATAATCCTATCACCCTGGTAAAACCTATCGATAAGTCAACGCCGTTACTGGCAATGGCATTGAACGAGCAAGAGAAGGTTAAAGTGTTGCTCGACTTTTACCGCACGACGCAACATGCCAAACAAGAGAAGTTTTTCTCGATTCAGATCAATGATGGACTCATATCAGATATCAATCTCGTCATGCCTAACATCATTGATGATGGTGCTGGCCTGATATTGGAGCATATCTCTATCAGATATAAAGATGTTACATGGACGCATCACAAGGCTGGAACGTCTGGTTATGCATTGTGGGAAATGACGAAGTTTATGAACTAAACAAGTGCAGGGGAGACCCTGCATTCACTTTTCATCCAGCCATGTGAAGAACTTGCCTAATCCGAAGCAGACTGCGATGGTGATGATGAGATGAATCGTCTTTTCATTCCACGGAGCATATCCAACCAATAAAATATAGATGATACAAAGAAAGGATATGCTGAAAAGAGCAAATATGATGTTTTTAAATAAGAAATACGCCGATTTTTTAAAAATTTTCAGTATGGCTGACTCATGTTCATTTTTTATCAAACCAGTCAGATAATTTTCCTAGCCCAATGAAAATGGAAACGGCAATAATTAAATGGACTGTTTTTTCACTCCAGGGTGCATACCCAACAAATAGAATATAACAAATCCAAAAGAAGCATATGCTGAAAAGAAACATGGTTATGTTATTTAATATGAAAATAAATGCTTTTTTTAAAAAGGTAGTCATATCACTTAATCCTGTATTCTATTTTATCAATTAATTGATTAAACATGCCATTACCATAAACTCTCCTCATCTTTATTGCTTCTGTTAATGGTTCAACATTTTCTTCAAACAGGAAGAAAAGAAAATCTAAATCATCTCTTCTCAACTCTGAATATATTTCAGGATTGTGGCTCTTCAAATACATTGAGCGATATATTGAGCGTTTCGCCATCCCGCCAAGCAGCAAAATATAATATACTGTGCCAGTAGATACTTTTGGTGCATTGCCGATTCTCTTCGCTATTTGAAAGACAGCTTGTGAAACAAGCATACTACCCGCTACCGAGCCTACTGCTTTATGATAAATTGCTTCTTTTTGAGATTCAGAGGCATTCCGGTTAAAGACCTTAAATATTCTTTTTATAGCCTCGATGATTTTTTCTCTTGAAACAATTCCTCTATGAATCGCTTTTATCAATCGTTCCATTTCTCGTGATTTGGCATACCGTGTGTCCGTATCAATAAAATCATAGGCCAGATAGCCAAAATTCTTACCTATCTCTGATATGCCAGAACCCATCCCTTCATAAAAATCCGTAGTGGTTAGCATCTTCACTATACGGTCAGCCAGTTCATCCAGGTCTGCTTCAGTCATTGTTATTCCATCCGTGAATTACAAGATTACTTAGTTCAGATTGTAGTGTAAGCGGTCAATGAGAGGAATACATTCTTATTATATTACTAGCGTGCTATTTATATGAGTGATTGCTTTTATTCCCGATAAAAGAAAAGCTCTATAAAGTTTTCCCTTAAATTGGACACAAAATCCATTGGGGGCATCGGTGGGGCATCTGTGAAAATAGAAACAATAATTTTTTCTTCAGTATCAATAAAATATGCAATAGGTATTGCCCCATATTGGTTGCTTTGTTTTTTTATCTGTGGTATATAAATAGTAAAGATGTTAAAAATTAGGATAGCTCATGAAACTATACGGTAAAGAAATCAGAGATGAAGAATGGCAAAAGCATAAGGATTTTTTAAAATATGCTGAAAAAAAAGTTGATGAAATTAACAAGAGATATAATTTTGATCCAGTTAGGAAGGAGTTTATTAAAAATAAGCCCCACTAACTGAGGCTTATTTATATTACCACTTGTCATTTTCTGTAGTGAGTGGGTTATACGTCTCAGCTACCAAAACCAACTCTTTATACTGCAAGATTAAATAATTGATTTCTTTAACAAGTTCTTCTTGACCAATGTATGAATCATCAAGAAGCTCAATTAGTTCTCTTAATCGCTCTTTGATGAAACCAGCAACGACTAACCCATCTTCTAACTGACCTTTAAGTTCTATAACCGTAATGTTTTCTTTCATATTACTTCCTTTTTATAATTTTAGGTTCGGAGGGAATTCTCCTCTTCCATATTTTGAAAGAGAATTCTCTTTCCTGAACACACTAACTATATAAGGATTCGGCTATAAGAGGTTAAACCTCGTTGGTAGATTAATTCAATCATAAAGCAGTGTCTATATATAAATATATAGCTGATTTATAATTATTAATTAGTGTGATATATATTACCGAACGAAAATATATCCTTCCTATTTTTAAATGGGTAGAGTACTTTTCCAACTAGCCATCCTTGGCCATAAAATCTATCTCTTCTGCGCAAACTCAAACGGTCTAACCACGCCACACGGTTGGCGTCCAGAAAATCTGCCCACCATTGCATCATCAGCTTACGCTCATCGAGATGCTAAGCCTGATTGCGTTCTTGATGACCCATCTGATTTTTCTTCTACACATCCTGTTGCTCTCAGAAAGCAATACTAAGCAATAAGACTGAATTCAGAGATATTACTCTTTCCCAACTTATCAACATAATCCGCATACCATTGAAGCATTTCCCGCCGACCATCCAGATATAGCGCGTGGTTGTATGTGGCACGGATAGCGTTTTTATCGACATGGGCTAACTGGAGTTCAATCCATGCGCTATTAAAACCCTGCTCATGAAGGATGGTGCTCATCGTGTGGCGAAAACCGTGTCCAGTCAGTTTTTTATCGTATCCGACACGTTTGATGACCTGATTGATACTCGCTTCGCTCATTGATTTACTGGAATCGTTCCGACCCGGAAAAACCAACTGAAAACCCCCAGTGATGTTTTGTAGTTCCGACAACAGATCACAAACCTGAGTGGATAGGGGAACCAGATGGGGACGGCGCATTTTCATACGCTCTTTGGGGATCTGCCAGATCCTCTTGCCAAAATCGATTTCCTGCCATTCAGCAGATCGTAGCTCGATAGTTCTCAGTCCGGTCAGCATCAGCAGGCGGGTGGCAATTTGAGTAATGCGACTACCGCTATAGCCGTTCAGGGCTTGAATAAAGGGACCAAGTTCATCAGCCAACAGGTGAGGGAAGTGTTTTTGCTTCGGCGCTTTCAATACCCCAGCTAAATCCGTTACCGGATTATATTCAGCCCGACCGGATACGATGGCGTAGGTGAAAATCTGTCGGCAAGCCTGACGAGTCTTTTTCAGTTTATCCAGTACGCCCCGCTGTTCCATTTTTCTCAGCACATCCAGCATATCTTTTGGCTTGATGTCAGTGATTGGCCGTTTACCAAGGTAGGGGAAAATGTCTTTTTTCAGATATTCAAGAATGTCTTCAGCATAGCCCTTCGACCAGTTAGGGCGCTTATGTTCGTGCCACTCTAATGCGATAAGCTGAAAGCTGTTGTTGACTGCCGCGATTTTTGCCTGTTTCTCAACCTGCTTTTCTTCGCTCGGATCGCCGCCATTCGCAAGAAGCTTTTTGGCTTCCCCACGTTTTGTTCTTGCATCAGCCAGTGAGATATCGGGATATGTGCCAATAGAAAGCAGTTTTTCTTTTCCTGCATAACGATACTTTAAACGCCAGTAGCGTGAGCCATTGGTGTTAACCAGCAGATATAATCCAGCACCATCAGTAAGCTTATAGGGCTTATCTTTGGGTTTAGCTGTTTCTACTTGGCGAGCAGTTAGCTTCATTTGGGGGTATCACTTCTATTGAACCTGCGAATACCCCCAAACATACCCCCAAGTGATGCTAGAACTCAAGAGACCACACTAGACCTTGATAGCCCATTCCGTAGAGGATAGTTCTGATTTTAAAGGGAATTGTAGACTTTAAAAGACGTCAGAAGACGAAATTATGGTACGCCCTACAGGATTCGAACCTGTGACCTACGGCTTAGAAGGCCGTTGCTCTATCCAACTGAGCTAAGGGCGCATTGCGCAAAGAAGTGGCTGCTGCTTGTCATAACAAGTGGGCTGGATTATACCCACACGTCCCAATGAGTCAACGGGTTGGTGCCGGATTTACGCTATACGGTGAATCCCTGTACAACTTTGGTGGATGTCGCTTTTTCTGATGTGACTTTTTTGCACAATTGCGAGCGGCGCTCACATGAACTACATATAGCAGTGAAAATTTCAGTTTTATCTGCTGGACGCGTTCAGTAATTCTTTTCAAGTTATGATCGGACGTATTCTGCACCCTGCGCTGTTGGTACACTATGCCCGCATTCGTTGGGTTTTGGATGAGTGTGGGCAGCTTTCACGTACCGGGTTATCGTTCGGTTATTTGTGGATCCGCTATTTTGTCGAACTTTGGAACCTTCAGATTTATGAACATTCTTTCATCCGCATTCTTGCGCATTTGTTTACTGGCGATGTTGATGCTGCCTGTTGGATATGCATCGACGGCGAGTGCGGATTCTGATCCTGACCCACAGGCTGCACAGGCCGATGCGCCAGTAAAAATCAACGTTGATGCCGAGTTGATCAAGCTGCAAAAACAGCTAGATAACATCAAGCAGCAGGTTTCAGGCACAAATAACGACAGCAAATTTGGTACGCTGAATGACACCACGCAGGAACTGGTGAATAGCGCCAATGAGCTTGCTAATGCGGTGGCACCGCAGCGCGCTCAAATTCAGGCTCAGTTGGATGTCTTAGGGCCAGCGCCAGAGTCCGGTTCCAGTATTAATGAAACCAGTGAGGTGACGCGTAAGCGCAATAGTCTGAATGCACAAAAAACAAAAATGGATGCGCAGATCGAGCAGATTCAGGCTTTACGCACCAGCGCGACCAACCTGTCAGCGCAAATAGTTACTCTGCGGCGTAATGCGCTGAAAACGCAACTGGCATTGAATTCCGGCAGTATTCTGGGTGGGCGTTTCTGGGCACCGGTTGTGACTCCGCAGGCCGAAGATGTACGTCGCCTGAGTGCGTTTCAGGATCAGATGAGTGATGCCTTTACTGTCGCCTGGGAGCCGGACTGGCGTTATGGCTCTGCATTCCTGATTTTAATCGCCATCGTCATGAGTTCGGTAGGGCGTCGCTATCTGGAGAAATATCTGGCCTGGGCGGGAATTCACTGGCTGCCAGAAGGGCGTCTGCGGCGGAGTTTTTTAGCTACAGCGTCGGTTATCTCAACCGTGGTCACGATCGGTATTGCGGTAAATCTGATCGACTTCACGTTTACGCGCCACGGTGAGGTGTCTGAACGGGTCTTATCGTTCCTTGATGCGCTGGTGAGACAGACCATTTTCTGCTCGATGGTGGCTGGGTTAGGACGAGCGTTCCTTTCAAATCAACGCCCTTCCTGGCGCTTGCCGGCGATTGCCAACCCCGTCGCTAAAGCTATGAAGCCGTTCCCCGTGGTTGCTGCTGGCATTATTCTGATCTTTGGTTTCGTTGAACAGGTGATGGCCACGGTGGGAACATCGGTTGCGGCAACCATTATGGTGAACGGCTTGTCTGCGCTGTTTCTCGCGTTTACCGCAGGGACGATAACGTTGAAAAGCGATCAGATTCGCCGGCAGATGGTGCATTCAGGAGAGCAGCCGGAAGCACGCTCGACGTTATCTGGCGTGATTCATCTTGCGGTATTGGCTACGGCCTTTGCTATTCTGGTGTCGCTAGTCATCGGTTATATCTCACTGGCCCGTTTTCTGGCATTTGAGCTGGTGTGGATTGGTATGGTGTTTTCCTGCCTGTATTTGTTCTCAACCTTTATTACCGATATTTGCGAAAGCCTCTTTTCTCCTAACAATGCCAGCGGCAAGCGGATGAAGAATTCGCTTAATCTGGACGATCGCCATCTGGCTCAGGCCACGTTGATTCTGTCGGCCAGCGGTAAAGTTGTTTTAATTTTAATGGCAGCGGTCGCCTTACTTAACGGCACGTTTGGCACCACTACGCCTTTGGAACTGGTGCAAAAAGCCGTTGAGATCTGGGGCGGGAAAGGGCTGGAAACCTTAAGTATTGTGCCAGCTCACTTGGTCAACGCCGTACTCTTTCTTGTCGTGGGTATCTATGTTCTACGTTCATCAAAACGCTGGCTGGAAGACGAGTTTCTTCCTAAAACGACGTTAGAACGCGGAATCCGTGCGTCGCTAGTGACGCTGTTCAGCAACATTGGCTATATCCTGATTATCCTGTTGACGCTGGCGACATTGGGGATTCAGTGGAACAAGCTGGCATGGATTGTCAGTGCGCTCTCGGTAGGTATTGGTTTTGGCTTACAGGAGATAGTGAAGAACTTCATCTCCGGTCTGATTTTGTTGACTGAGCGCCCAGTGAAAGTGGGGGACTCGGTGAGCATTAGCGGGGTTGAAGGGGATATCCGTCGGATTAATGTGCGTGCGACGGAAATTCAGTTGGGTGACCGTTCGACGGTGATCGTACCGAATTCTCAATTTATTTCACAGAATGTGCGCAATATTACGATGGGGAATCCGTTTGGCGTTGCCACGTTGGCACTGACATTCCCGCTGGATATCGACCCTGAAGAAGTCCAGGCGCTGTTGCTGGATGCTTATATCAACCATGATGCGATTCTGGAGTCTCCGGCACCGTCAGTGAAGTTCAGTCAGTTAACTCCGACGGGTATGGTACTGAGCGTAACAGGCTATGTCAGCAGCCCGAGAATGGTATCGGAAGCAAAGAGCGATCTGTTGTTTGCGATCATCAAGCGGCTGAGGGCATCTAATATTCCGCTGGCCGTACCGCAGAAGATGGTGTTGGAAAATTCAGGGCTTGCGCTGACTGACGGCACTTTGGCTGAGGATAAATAATGGGCTTAGTTATCCGTTATCCGGCATTGAACGGGTAACGGATGAACATGTTGAAAGAGAGTGAAGCGCGGTTATTTTCCCTGCTGTTTAATCATATCAAGATAGATTTCACGCAACCGCTGAGTAATTTTTCCTGGCTTACCATCGCCGATGGTTTTTCCATCCAGCATCACGACGGGGAGGACGAGCATGGTGGCTGAGCTGACAAAAATCTCTTTGGCGTGATAGGCCTCTTCCGGCGTAAAATACCGTTCCTCAAGTGTAATACCCTCTTTTTCTGCCAGCTTGAGCAGCGACTGACGTGTAATGCCGTGCAGAATATCGTTGCTGAGTGGTCGGGTCACAACCGTGTTGTCATGCAGGACAATATAGCAGTTGCAGGAACTACCCTCAGTAATGAAACCGTCTTCGACAAAGAAAGCGTCATCGGCCTGATTCGCATGGGCATACTCCTTTGCCAGACTGGCGGCGAGCAGGCTGACGGTTTTGATATCCCGGCGATGCCAGCGAATATCTTCGGTGGTGACAACATGCAGGCCGGTTGCGGCTTTCGGGTTACCGACCAGCGAACGCGCCTGAGTGAATAACACCAGCGTGGATTTGACGTCAGCAGAAGGGAAATAGAAATCACGATCGCCAGCATTGCCGCGGCTAAGCTGTAAATAGATCGCGCCTTCTTTCAGGTCGTTTTTACAGATCAGCTCATCGTGAATGTTTTTGAGTGCCTCGGGTGTCACAGGCAGGGTGAGTGAGAGTTCGCGGCAGGAGCGTTGCAGGCGAGTGATATGATCGGGTAAATCAACCAGTTTGCCATCAATGACCGCGGTGACTTCATAAACGGCATCGGCAAACAGGAAACCACGGTCAAATACAGAGATTTTTGCTTCATTTTCTTCCAGATACTGTCCATCAACATAAACAAGACGTTGCATCACAACACTCCTTAATAGTTGCTCAATGCAGGTTAACGCGCGTTATCCCCACAATAATGCGTCGGGCGGTAATATTTCGCTACCGTTATAGTGCAGTCCGTTAGTGCGGTCGCGCTGCAAAAGCAGCGGACCGTCCAAATCGACTACGTCGGAGCCCTGTGCCACGACAAAGGCGGGTGCCATTGAGAGCGATGTACTCACCATGCAGCCGACCATAATTTTTAAGCCTTGTTCCTGCGCGTAGTTGCGCAGACGTAAGGCTTCAGTAAGACCACCGGTTTTATCCAGCTTGATGTTGATCATGTCATAGCGGCCTGCGATAGCGACCAGTGACTGACTGTCATGACAGGATTCATCAGCACAGACGGGAATAGGGCGGGGCAGGTCTGCCAGCACATCATCTTTGCCCGCTGGGAAAGGTTGTTCGATCATCGTTACGCCAAGTGCGGCGAGTTCAGGAACCAGCGTCAGATAGCGCTCGGTGTCCCATCCCTCATTCGCATCTACAATCAGGCGGGTCAATGGCGCGCCTTCGCGAACGGCTGCCACTCTGGCCAGATCGTTTGCATCCGCCAGTTTTAATTTGAGAAGAGGGCGATTGGCATGATGTATCGCGGCGTGCCGCATACGATCTGGCGTATCCAGCGATAGGGTATAGGCCGTTTCCAACGCCATAGGCGAAGGGAAATTCAGGCGTTGCCAAATGCGCTGCTGGTGCTGTTTGCACTCCAGATCCCAGAATGCGCAATCGAGCGCATTACGTGCCGCGCCGGCGGGGAGAATGGTTTGTAGCGTCTGCCGATCTAAACCGTTACAGATGTCGTTGTGTAGTGAGGCAATCTGCTCCATTACACTGTCGAGGGACTCGTCATAGCGTGAATAAGGAACACATTCTCCATGGCCCGTCACGTTACCGGACTGGAGCGCAACCACAACGACATCCGCCTGACGCTTGCTGCCGCGTGAGATGGTAAATGCGCCCTCGATGGGCCAACTCTCGGTAAAATATCGCATCTCAATCATAAGCTTACTCTCGGAATCTCTATCCTGTATCTCAGCGTCTTGCATGTCTTGTCTGGAAGGCCGAGCGGGTTGTAAAGTGTAATGCTTATTCTGCTACATAATCTTCATTTTTCGCGGTCTTCGTAAGAAATCGATGTGGCTTCATTCGACGTTGGAAAAATTTATCGGCACGGTATCGACAGCGCGAATTATCTGGGATAGCTTGAATAGGTTCATCATACTTCATGTCAAATGGTCTCTTGTCGTTAAGCCTTGTAGTGAACGACAGCGGTGTTCAGTGAACGCCGTGTTCAACGAAAGTGGCTTTCCTGTGATGTGAAGGATGTTGAGTAGAGTGCCTTTTTACAGGCACTGCGTCGCTCGGACGGTCCGGGCGCTCACGTTCATTTGAGGATGTTATGGCTGATTCTACTTCTCCGCGCCGTTTTACGCGCATCGATCGTCTTCCCCCGTATGTATTTAATATTACCGCTGAATTAAAAATGGCTGCGCGTCGTCGCGGCGAAGACATTATTGATTTCAGCATGGGTAATCCTGACGGCCCGACACCTCCTCATATCGTGGAAAAACTCTGTACGGTCGCACAACGCGAAGATACTCACGGATATTCGACATCCCGAGGTATCCCACGCTTGCGCCGTGCTATCTCCCGCTGGTATGCCGATCGCTATGAGGTCGATATCGATCCAGAAAGCGAAGCGATCGTCACGATTGGTTCCAAAGAGGGATTGGCGCACCTGATGCTGGCAACGTTGGATCATGGTGATACGGTGCTGGTGCCAAACCCCAGTTACCCTATTCATATTTATGGTGCGGTGATTGCCGGGGCGCAGGTTCGTTCTGTGCCGTTGGTGGAAGGCGTCGATTTCTTCAATGAATTAGAACGCGCTATCCGAGAGAGTATCCCGAAGCCGAAAATGATGATTCTCGGTTTCCCGTCGAACCCGACGGCGCAATGCGTCGAGCTGGATTTCTTTGAACGCGTGGTTGAGTTGGCGAAACAGTACGGCGTGCTGGTAATCCATGATTTGGCCTATGCCGATATCGTTTATGACGGCTGGAAGGCACCGTCGATCATGCAGGTTCCCGGTGCAAAGGATATCGCGGTAGAGTTCTTTACGCTGTCAAAAAGCTACAATATGGCAGGCTGGCGTATTGGCTTTATGGTCGGCAATCCGGAACTGGTCAGTGCGCTTGCTCGAATTAAGAGCTATCACGATTACGGCACGTTTACACCGTTGCAGGTTGCCGCGATCGCGGCGTTAGAAGGCGATCAGCAATGTGTGCTAGATATTGCCGAGCAGTATCGCCAGCGCCGTAACGTTTTGGTGCGCGGTCTGCATGAAGCGGGTTGGATGGTTGATGAACCGAAAGCATCCATGTATGTCTGGGCGAAAATTCCTGATGCCTACGCACACCTGGGGTCGCTGGAGTTTTCTAAGCGTCTGTTGTCAGAAGCGAAGGTTTGTGTCTCCCCCGGTATTGGTTTTGGCGATTATGGCGATACCCACGTTCGGTTTGCCTTAATTGAAAATCAGGATCGTATTCGGCAGGCAGTGCGCGGTATTAAGACCATGTTCCGCGCTGACGGCATCTTACCGACTACCAAATCCGTATCAGCCAAGGGTTCCGCTGCCTGATAGCGACTTCCCTGATAACTGCGGCTCCCGCTCTGTGCTGGGAGCCGCATAAACATGCCGTGACAGCGGCCTATCATTTGCTAGAATGCCTACCGTTAATCTCAATCAGGATGAGTGTGTTATGTCGTTATCTCTGTCTAAATTTTCTGCGTTAACGCTACTTTGCGTCGTGTTGGCCGGGTGCCAACAAACAGGAACGTCTGTCCACAAAGGAACGGTGGCTGGTCAGTCTTCTGCGGTCACGGTCTCTCCCAACGATCAACTGAATCAGCTGTCATCGCTGGTAGCAGCTACCCGTTATCTCAAATCGAAGTGTAACCGCAGCGATCTTCCCGATGATGCGACGATTACCAATGCCGCGTTGACTGCGGCAAAACAACGAGGCTGGAATGTTGCGAGCTATCAGGCTTTACCGCAGCGCAGTGAAAGCCTGTATCAAGGGTTATTAAAAGATAGTACGCCTAAAGAGACGCAGTGTTCGGAATTTAACCGTACGTTGACGCCATTTATTGATGCTATCCGCAGTCACGGCTAAGGCGCGACGCTTCCACTTTCATCATCGTCGGCGGAACGTTCATTCTCGTTGAATTTTCCGCCCGGCCAATCCTCCAGTGCCTCCATAATAAACACCTCGCCCTCAACGCTGAAAATGGTCATGTCCTGCTGGATTTGTTCTATGGTCAACCCTTCTATTGGCGAATCACCTTCACGGAATTGCAGTCCGTTGAGCGTGATACTGCGCTTGGCTTCATCCGACGTGTAAACGTGTGCACTGTAGGTCAGCGGTGGAATCTCACCATTGCTGATGGCAGGAAACGGCAGCGTGGTCCTTTTCTCTGGCGGTGCAGGTGTATCGACGTGCGCCTCTTCTTGATGAGGTGTAACCGCAGGCGTGGCTGGCGTTTGTCCCTCTGCCGCAGGCAAGATCGCGGCTTGAGCAGCCAAAGCAGTCGTAGGAGACGTAGGGTTCCCCAAGCGCTGGTGGCTGAACCAGCCAAGCGCAATAAAAAGCAGAGCATAAATAACCATCAAATACCCAGGCATTGGGTATTTGGCAAGTAGCGCTGGCTGTGAGTGTGTCGATGCTTCCGGTGCGTTATCCACACGCTAATCCTTAATTGTCAATCTAATCCGTGTAGCCTCATATCATAAACGAAAGTGAGGTGAGTAGGATGGTACTGTCTGCCTTATTTTGCAAAAAATAGAAAGCGCCAGAAAACTGAATCTCTCGGTTATGTGACAGTTCCTCCATTTTGATTAAAAACTATTGCAATCATAATAATCACAGATGGAATCTTGATGCGGGTCGCAAAAAAAATGTACGAATTTGCTTTAATGAAACCATGTTTTATTCTTGTGGGTGCGTCGTTTCTTTTTTTTGATGATCAATGAACGTGGAGGTGTCATAAGCATTTAATTAATCATCCCGAGTGTTAAATCGGCAGTTTTATTATGTGGTTTTTACTACAGGTATTGCGCTGATTTTTTATCAATAAGGGATTTGTCATGCTGTCGCTAAATTACGAATAAAAGCAATTTTAAAGTATGCGATGAATATCGCAGGGTGTTTTGTGGGTTTTTTTCTATTTTTATAATTAAAGAATACTGAGGGATAACATGTTTAGAACGGTTATTGGGACTGGTCGTTTACGCACCTGTGCGGTAGCTATTGCCTTTTCTGTGGTCGTACTTTCCGGGTGTGATAATAGTCAGCAACCAGTGGCAGAATCGGCTCCGCCAGATTTACAGGTGAAAACCGCACCGTTTGGCTGGGCTGCACAATATCAGAATACGGATGGTAGATTTTATACAACGACGGGGGGCGAGGGAGCACATGAAAATAGCATTTATGTCGTGACCAGCCGCCAGGAATTAAAAGATGCGTTAAATAATATCCGTAGCCCCCATTATATCGCAGGCGATGTTGATGCGGAGCTGAAGGCAAAATTAGAACCCAAAATTATCTATTGGCAAGGCACTATCCGCGGTGATGATTTAGGTAATGGGCGCTATGCGGATGTTGAATACTATAAAACCAAGCCAAATAAGACAACGTTCGATTTTGATTTATATGTCAAAGCGTTCGATCAGGATTATATGGCGCAGTTGAAAGCGACGGCGGATGCTGGTGGAAGCGATGCCGCGGCAGCTAGCGCTGAACTTAGCCTACTTAAAAAGCAAAATGGTCAACGCTCGCAGTATGCCAACAACCAGAAGGCGCAAATTCAATTTCAGGTCCCGCCGAATACCACGATTTTAGGCGTAGGTAGCGAAGCGAAACTGGTGGAAGGCTATTTATCCCTAAACACCTTAAGTCACACGTTTGGCAAGACAGATAACAGCAACATCATTATCCGTAATATTACGTTCCAGGCTCCGCGCGACTTCGCCCCGGCCTGGGATGCCAGTGACGGCGATAAAGGAAACTGGAATGCCCGTTATGATGCGGTATCGATTAATGCCAGTAAAAATATCTGGGTTGATCACTGCACCTTTACGGATGGTGAACATCCTGACTATCAGGAGTCGGTGCTATTTGGTAAGCCTATCCAGCGCCACGATGGTTTGCTGGATATCGAAGATGGTGCCGACTACCTGACGATTTCCTACAACATTTTCACCCAACATGACAAAACGGTATTAATCGGCTCCGGCGACGGTGATAAAGGGGAATACCGGATCACCTTTGAAGGCAATTTATGGGACAACAGCGTGCAGCGCTCGCCGCGTGTGCGCTTTGGTCAGGTTCACTTACTCAATAACTACCATCGGGGGGCAACGGATACGAATTACCCCATTCTGTATGCCATTGGGATGGGATTCGATTCCGCCATTCTTTCCGAAAGTAACGTGTTTAATTTCCAGGGCGGCGGTGCGGATGAAAATCTGATTATCGGTGCCTACAAGGGAAGCAAATTTAAAGACAGCGGCTCCTGGTTCAATGGCAATCCAGCAGGCAATTTGAACCAAATCGCAGTAGACAAATGCAGTGCGCTGCAAGAAGCCGAGAAAGCCGCCGCAACACGTTCTGGGAAAACCGTACCGGCATGGGCGCTGGAAACCTGTACCAATGAACTGGAATGGAGCCCACCTTATGCCTACAGCGTAGGGAAATCCATTGCCGCCGTTGAGAAATATGTGCTGGAAAATGCTGGCGCGGGAAAACTGGATATCTCGCTGCCGTAGTGATTTGCTCTAAAAAATAATTTTACTTTTCATTTGTAAATCCTCTGCCCGATGTGTCTCGTCCTGTGGTCGCAATCTCGCTGCCGGGGAAATATATCGGGCGAAATAATAGTAAAAATACAGGAAATGCTATGACTGACTTTTTGCCCCATACTCGCCTTACGCTCTGTGCGACACTCGTTCTGAGCGGCCTGATTGCCGGATGCAGCGATAGCGACTCAACGCCGAATGTCGGTATCGATCGCTCTGCCGCGCCACAAAATCTCAACGTGCCGACGCTGGCCTATGATGACAACAGCGTGGTACTTGCCTGGGAAAAACCGATCAAACCTGCTGCCGGTATTAAGGATTACCGTGTCTATATGAATGGAATCTTGCTGGGTGGCACGATTGATAACCAGAACACCCACTCGCCCGCCAAGCCTTATATCGATAACTTCTACAACGCGATCGATACCGATAACTGGCATGTGCGCGTCAGCTTCCATAATTTTAAGGTGACGAACCTGTCGCCGGAAACGGAATATCGCTTCACGGTGCGTGCGCTTTATGACGATGGCAAAGAGTCCGTGGATAGTGAAACCGTCGTCCAGAAAACGACGGCGACGCCAGCCGCACTGTATGTGACCAACTATGGCGCGAAAGGGGATGGCGTAACCAACGACACGGTAGCGATTCAGAAGGCGATTGATGATTGTACGCCAGCCGCGTACCCGAAAGGGTGTAAAGTCGTGGTTGAAGGCGGAACGTTTAAAACGGGGGCGTTGTTCCTGCATAGCGACATGACGTTTGAAGTCGCGAAAGGTACTACGTTGCTGGGATCGGCAAATGGTGACGATTACCCGCTCGCTCGCGGCTATTATCTCTACCCTTACAGCTCGCCTAAATTACCGAAACGTCCACCTTCGCTGATTAACGTACTGGAAGCGGACGATCAGGGCAGTAGCCATGCTGGTACCTTTAAAAATATCCGTATCGTTGGGCAGGGTACGATAGATGGCAATGGCTGGACGCGTGGTATCAAAGCCAGCGATACAAACATTACTGAAACTGATGAATTAAAGAATGAATTGCCGCTCTACCGTGCGAGCAAAGCGACCAATGTTGGCAGTGACGGTATTCTGGCAAAAGACCAAACGGCAAAAGCCGTTGCTGAAGGGATGGCTCTGGATGAGGCGTATAAAAACCGACGCTCTAGTCTGATGACGCTACGTGGCGTAAGCAACATGTATCTGGAAGGGCTGACGATTCTGAACCCGGCTTTCCACGGAGTGATGGTGCTGGAATCCGAAAATGTGGCGATGAATGCGCTGGTGCACACGACGTACGATGCCAATAATGCGGATGGTATTGAATTCGGAAACAGCCAAAATGTCATGGTATTTAATAACTTTTTTGATACCGGTGATGACAGCGTAAACTTTGCGGCAGGGTACGGTGCCGAGGTGGCGACACTGGGGCAAAAAGCGCAGAGTGGTGCCTGGATCTTCAATAACTACTTCCGTCGCGGTCATGGCGCGGTGGTGACAGGTAGCCATACCGGCGCCTGGATTGAAAAAATTGTTGCTGAAGATAACGTAATGAATAAGACGGATGTTGGCCTACGCATGAAGAGCCGACCCTATTATGGTGGCGGTTCACGTGACGTGGTATTCCGTAATAACGCGATGCGTGATATTGTCAAAGAGCCGTTCGTGTTCACGATTAAATATAAAGCGGACGTGAACGATACCCAGCCTGCCGCTGAGCCTGCACAGTTCCGTGATGTGACCGTTTCCAACGTCACGGTTGATGGTTCAGCGAAGAAAAACAGTATTATGGTCGATGGCATGACCATTGCTGAGATGGCTGATGCGTATAAGTTCTCCTTTGAACGTGATGCTTATCACCAAGGCTTACATTTTGAAAATGTAAAATTTAAAAATGTAAAAGCCACGGACATTACGTTCCTGAAGAACAGTGAATTTAAAAATGTCGTTTTTGAGAATGTACCGAGAGCCTGGAATTTCGGTCATATTGAAAATATCCGGCTCGAAGACCGTGTAAATAATGATGCCGCGCTGGCGATCAGCGGTGATGAAACCCTCACCCGAGAAGCCGCAACGGAATAAGGCATTTTCCCCACGCCAATGCGCGTGGGGAGTATTATGGATGATTACTATGGCACGATTGCAAGCTTTCAAAGAACCGTCTTTTAATTCATTGGTCGCCACGCTCCGGTCACTGCCAGCGCCTCTAATCCGACGTATTGTGTTGGGGGTGATTTTGCTGCTGATTTGTCAGCAGTTGGCCGTATTGACTTGGCACCTTCTCCTCCCTGAAGACTCACGGATTGACGGCGTGTCGGTGACGCCTGCTCAGGCGAAAGAAAAGCCCTCGACGCCGGGCGATTTTACGTTGTTCGGTCACGCCTCCAATGCGGATGCTTCTGCGGTTAATGACGCCGCGTTATCCGGTGATATTCCGCTGACATCGTTAAATATCAGTCTGACGGGGGTTCTGGCGAGTGAAGACGCCAAGCGTTCGATTGCCATCATCGCTAAAGATAGTCAGCAATACAGCCGCAATGTCGGCGATGCCATCCCGGGCTATGAAGCCAAAATTGTCACTATCTCTGCCGATCGTGTCGTGTTCCAGTATCAGGGGCGATATGAGGCGCTGTATTTGTATCAGGAAGAAAAAGCGGCTGACGCGCCGTCATCTTCTGGCGCATTTAGTCAGGCGAAAGAAGAGATACAAAAAAATCCCGTCTCGGCGCAGGATTACCTCACCATTTCTCCCGTCACGGAAGAAGAAGTACTGAAAGGATATCAGTTAAACCCCGGAAAAAATCCCGACCTTTTCTACCGCGCAGGCTTGCAGGATAACGATCTCGCTGTGTCATTAAACGGCATGGATTTACGCGATGCGGATCAGGCACAGCAGGCAATGGCGCAACTGGCAGGGATGAGCAAATTTAATTTGACCGTCGAGCGTGATGGTCAACAGCAGGATATATATCTGGCATTGGATGGAGACCACTAATTTGTTTAGCAAGGGACAGGGATTTTTTAAGCATCAGGTTTTTTCAAAACATAAAAACCAATGGCTTGGTCAGGTACGCCGTAAGAGCATGCTATTGCTCGGCGGAAGTGTTTTGCTGATGGCGTCATCATTGGCGTGGAGCACCGAATTCTCCGCCAGCTTTAAGGGCACCGATATTCAGGAGTTTATCAATACCGTCAGTAAGAATCTGAATAAAACGGTCATTATCGATCCGTCGGTTAGCGGAACGATTACCGTACGCAGCTATGACATGATGAATGAAGAACAGTATTACCAGTTCTTCCTGAGCGTGCTGGATGTCTACGGATTTACTGTTATTCCGATGGATAACCATGTCCTGAAAATCATTCGCTCGAAGGATGCGAAATCGACGTCTATGCCGCTGGCTACTGACGATCAGCCTGGCATCGGTGATGAAGTGGTGACGCGCGTCGTGCCGGTGAACAACGTCGCCGCTCGCGATCTGGCACCGCTGTTGCGCCAGTTGAACGACAACGCCGGTGCCGGGAGCGTGGTGCATTACGAACCATCGAATGTGCTGTTGATGACGGGACGCGCGGGTGTGATCAAGCGGCTGATGAAGATTGTTGAACGAGTTGATCAGGCGGGCGATCGGAATGTGACTAGCATACCGCTATCTTACGCGTCCTCGACGGAAGTGGTGAAGATGGTGAATGAACTGAACAAGATGGATGAGAAATCCGCCTTGCCCGGTATGTTAACCGCGAATGTGGTAGCTGATGAACGAACCAACTCGGTGCTGGTGCGTGGTGAGCCGAATTCACGCCAGCGCGTGATTGATATGATCAAACAGCTCGATCGCCAGCAGGCGGTGCAGGGCAATACCAAAGTCATCTATCTCAAATACGCCAAAGCCGCCGATCTGGTCGAAGTGCTTACCGGCGTCGGTGACAGTATCCAAACCGACCAGCAAAATGCGCTGCCTGCGCTGCGCAAAGACATTTCCATTAAGGCACACGAGCAAACCAATTCCCTGATTGTGAATGCCGCGCCTGACATCATGCGGGATTTGGAGCAGGTGATTGCACAGTTGGATATCCGTCGTCCACAGGTATTGGTCGAAGCGATCATCGCGGAAGTACAGGATGCCGATGGGATGAACCTGGGCGTTCAGTGGGCCAATAAAAATGCAGGAACGACGCAGTTTACGAATACTGGGTTACCGATCACGACAATGATGGCAGGCGCGGATCAATATGGGCGTGATGGGACGCTGAATACCGCAGCATCAAGTGCATTGAGCAGCTTCAACGGCATTGCCGCAGGCTTCTATCAGGGGAACTGGAGCATGCTACTGACGGCGCTGTCCAGTAATAGCAAGAACGACATTCTGGCGACGCCCAGTATCGTGACGTTAGACAACATGGAAGCGACGTTTAACGTCGGCCAGGAGGTGCCTGTGTTAGCAGGGTCGCAGACAACATCCGGTGACAACGTTTTCCAAACGGTGGAGCGTAAAACAGTGGGTATCAAGCTGAAGGTGAAGCCCCAAATTAACGAAGGTGACTCCGTTCTGCTGGAAATCGAACAGGAAGTCTCCAGCGTGGCAGACGCCGCCTCTAGCAGCAGTACCAACCTAGGGGCAACATTCAATACGCGTACCGTGAATAACGCGGTGCTGGTCAGCAGCGGCGAAACTGTGGTGGTGGGTGGCTTGCTGGATAAAAGCACCAATGAGTCTACAAGTAAAGTGCCCTTCTTGGGAGATATTCCCGTTCTGGGATACCTGTTCCGTTCCAACAGTCAGGAGACGAAAAAGCGTAACCTGATGCTGTTTATCCGTCCTTCAATTATTCGCGATCGCAACCAATACCAGAGCGCCTCTGCCAGTAAGTATCGCTCGTTCAGTGCTGAAGAAGATAAACAGCGGGGGGGGAGTAACGGTAAAGAGGGACTTCTGGGTAACGATTTTCTGCGCTTGCCGGAAGGGGGGAACGCCTATACGTTTCGTCAGGTTCAGTCCTCTATCGTGGCGTTTTATCCGGCGGGCGGGAAATGAGTGACGTTTCCTCTCAGATTATAGAATTACGTCCCATACTGCCTTTTGCCTATGCGCGATCGCAGCAAATTCTGCTGTTGCAGCGGGAAAATGACGCGAGTCTACAGACGATTTGCGTCGCGCAAACGCCACCGGCCGCCTTGTTGGAAGCGCGTCGAATTGCGGGCTGCTCGCTTAAGATTGAACGCGTTACGGAAGACGAGTTTGAGCGACAATTAGTCATTAGCTATCAGCGCGATTCGGAAGAAGCGCGCCGTTTGATGGAGGATATCGGCAATGAGATGGATTTCTACACGCTGGTGGAAGAGCTGCCAGACAGCGACGATTTGCTTGATGCCGATGACGATGCGCCGATTATCCGCCTGATCAACGCGATGTTAACCGAAGCGATTAAGGATAAGGCATCGGATATTCATATCGAGACGTATGAGCGCTATTTGCTGATCCGTTTCCGTGTCGACGGCGTATTGCGTGAGATCCTGCGTCCACAGCGTAAGCTGGCGTCACTGCTGGTATCGCGTATCAAGGTCATGGCGAAGCTGGATATTGCGGAAAAGCGTATCCCGCAAGATGGCCGCATGGCGCTGAGAGTAGGGGGACGGGCGATTGACGTGCGTGTCTCCACGTTACCGTCGAACTACGGTGAACGTGTCGTGCTGCGTTTGCTGGATAAAAACAGCGTTAAGCTCGATCTTGAACTGTTGGGCATGTCGGAGCGTAATCGGCAGCGGCTGGACAGCCTGATCCATCGTCCACACGGTATTATTCTGGTCACCGGTCCGACAGGATCGGGGAAAAGTACCACGCTTTACGCTGCGCTCAGCCGCCTGAATGCCTCGGAACGTAACATCATGACGGTGGAGGATCCCATCGAGTATGAGTTGGAAGGCATTGGGCAAACGCAGGTCAATACCAAGGTGGATATGACGTTTGCCCGCGGACTGCGTGCCATTTTGCGTCAGGACCCGGACGTGGTGCTGGTAGGGGAGATTCGTGATGGTGAAACGGCGCAGATTGCCGTGCAGGCATCGCTGACCGGTCACCTTGTGTTATCCACATTGCATACCAATAGCGCGCTGGGCGCGCTGTCTCGTTTGCAGGATATGGGCATCGAACCTTTCCTGCTATCAACCTCTCTGTTGGGCGTGCTCGCCCAGCGTCTGGTCAGGACGCTGTGTTCTGACTGTAGCCAGCCACATCCGGTCGATCCGGTTCAGGCCGCACAGATGGGGATCGTGCCGGGTACGTTGCTGCATAACCCCGTGGGTTGCCCGCAGTGTAGCTATACCGGCTATCGGGGACGTATCGGTATTCATGAACTGGTGTTGATCAATGACGATGTTCGCGCGGCGATCCATCGCCGTGACGGTGAAATGGCGATTGCCCAGATTCTGGGGGAGAGTCGAACCTCTATCCGTCAGGACGGAGTGGAAAAGGTACTGGCGGGGCTCACGACCTGGGAAGAAGTGATCCGCGTAACCAAAGAGGAATGATATGGCACAGTACCACTATCAGGCGCTGGATGCGCAGGGGAAAAAATGCCGTGGCACGCAGGAAGCCGACTCCGCCAGACAGGCGCGTCAGCTATTGCGGGAGCGCGGGCTGGTGCCGTTGTCGATTGATGAAGGTCGCGGTGACCAGCAGAAGTCAGGATCTACAGGATTCTCCTTCCGCCGTAAAATTCGGCTCAGTACCTCAGATTTAGCGCTGTTAACTCGCCAGTTGGCTACGCTGGTAGCGGCGTCGCTGCCGCTGGAAGAGGCGCTGGATGCGGTAGCGAAACAGAGTGAAAAGCCGCATCTGAGCCAGTTGATGGCCGCGGTGCGTAGTAAGGTGATGGAAGGCCATTCGCTGGCCGATGCGATGAAGTGTTTTCCTGGCAGCTTTGAGCGGTTGTATTGCGCGATGGTGGCCGCAGGCGAGACCTCTGGCCACCTTGATGAAGTGCTGAACCGACTGGCGGACTACACCGAGCAACGCCAGCAGATGCGTAGCCGCATCCAGCAGGCAATGATCTATCCGTGCGTACTAACCATCGTTGCGATTGCCGTAGTCAGTATTTTGTTGTCCGTTGTCGTGCCGAAAGTCGTCGAGCAGTTTATTCATATGAAGCAGGCGCTGCCGCTTTCTACCCGGGTGTTGATGGGGATGAGCGATGCGGTACGCACGTTTGGGCCGTGGGTGCTGTTGGCGCTGCTGGCAGCGTTTATGGCCTTTCGCGTGATGCTGCGGCAAGAAAAGCGACGTATCCGTTTTCATCGACGCCTGCTGTATTTACCGCTGCTTGGTCGCATCGCTCGAGGCCTGAATACGGCACGTTACGCGCGGACGCTCAGTATTCTTAACGCCAGTGCGGTGCCGCTGTTACAGGCGATGCGTATTAGCGGCGATGTGATGAGCAATGATTATGCCCGCCATCGACTCGCGCTGGCGACAGATGCGGTGCGCGAAGGTGTGAGCCTGCACAAAGCGCTAGAACAGACGGCGCTCTTTCCCCCTATGATGCGCCATATGATCGCCAGCGGTGAACGCAGCGGCGAGTTGGACAGCATGTTGGAACGAGCGGCGGATAATCAGGATCGGGAGTTCAGTTCGCAGATGACACTGGCGCTGGGGTTATTTGAACCCCTGCTGGTGGTCAGCATGGCGGCGGTGGTGTTGTTTATCGTATTGGCGATTTTACAACCGATTCTGCAACTGAATACGTTAATGAGTTCGTAAGAGAACCAACAATTGAATGAGGAAAAGTAAGGATGCAACAGTCTCAGCGTAGTTATGGTAAGCATAATCATGGTCAACGTGGTTTTACCCTGTTGGAAATTATGGTGGTGATCGTCATTCTTGGCGTACTGGCGAGTCTGATCGTGCCCAATTTGATGGGGAATAAAGAAAAGGCGGACAGGCAAAAAGCTGTTAGCGATATCGTGTCTCTCGAAAGCGCACTCGACATGTATAAGCTGGATAACAACCGTTATCCGTCCACAGAGCAGGGGCTGAAGGCGCTGGTGACGAAGCCGACGGTGCAACCGGAACCACGTAACTACCCAGCAGATGGCTATATTCGCCGCCTGCCGCAGGATCCGTGGGGCTCGGAATATCAGATGCTGAACCCCGGCCAGCACGGCAAGCTGGATATTTTCTCCCCGGGGCCAGATGGCATACCGGGAACGGAAGATGATATCGGCAACTGGAATCTGGATAAAAAATAAAGACATGGGGCGATATGCCCGTCTTTACTGGTGACTGTTGCATATGGGTTGTAGGTAGTTGCTATCGATGGCGGCGGGAAAAGGACGGCAAAGCGCAATGAAGCGGGCAACGAGGAAGCAGCAGGGGTTCACCCTGCTGGAAATGATGTTGGTCGTGCTACTGGCGGGCATCGCGGCTAGCATGGTGGTCATGGCGTTTCCTCCTGAGCGCCAGAATGATAGCGCGTGGCAGTTGGCTCGTTTTCAGGCGCAGTTAGAGTTTGCCGTGGAAAGCAGTCAGATTAACGAATACATGCTGGGTGTTCGCATCTATCCCGAACGCTGGCAGTTTTATCAACTCCAGCGACCTGCTGCATCGGAAGGGATGTCGATCCCGAGCGGCGATCGCTGGCAGGGCTACAAATGGCAACCGTGGCAACCCCATCGGGTGAGTGCAACGGCAACGCTGCCTGATGCATTTCGGCTTGAGCTAGTGCAGGCCGATGGGAAAAAAGTGGATAAAACGCAGAGTGGCGACGACCCCGATATCCTGATTTTACCCGGCGGCGAAATCACGCCTTTCCATCTGCTCGTTAAGTCTAAAGACAAAGCGCTCTCGAATTGGCTTCAGGTGGATAGTACCGGACGATTTGTGACGTCGATGAGTCAGGGTAAGAAACGATGAGACGACAGAAAGGGATGACGCTGGTGGAAGTGCTGGTCGCGCTAAGCGTTTTTGCGCTGGCGGGGGTTGCCGTGTTGCAAACGACAGCCAGACAGGCAAGCAGTCTGAGCCGGCTGGAAGAGAAGACGTTTGCAGGCTGGGTGGCGGAAAACCAGCAGGTTCAACTGCGGCTGGAACAGCGCTGGCCGGAAGCATCGTGGATGAGAGGCGAAACGCAGTTCGCGGGCATGCGCTGGCATTGGCGCTGGCAAGGCGTAGAGACTGGCGACCCTCAGACCAAAGTGCTGGATGTGGAAGTGCGGCGTAATAAAGATGCCTTTGCCGCCGATGCTTCGCTGCGTACCTATGTGGTGAAGCAATAATGTTTAGTAAAACAGGGGCATATAGCGAAACAAGAACGGCGAAAGAGATCGCTCGGCAGAAACGCCAGCAGGGGTTTACGCTGCTGGAGATGATTCTGGCGATCGCTATCTTTGCCGCGCTGAGCGTCAGTGCGTTTCAGGTACTGAACGGCGTGATGCGTAACGATGAAATTTCGCAGCGTAAGGCCGAACGTCTGGCCGAAATACAGCGCGCCTTTTCACAAATGGACAGCGATTTCTCCCAGATGATCGCACGCGGCAGCAGAGGCAGCACCTCGATATTTTACGCTGGTCGCGATCAGTTAAAAAGCGATGACTGGGGCGTCAGCTTTATGCGTAATGGCTGGCAGAACCCATTTGGTATACTTCCACGCTCTGAACTTCAGCCTGTGGCCTACCGGCTGCGGGAACACACCCTGGAACGGTTAACTCACGCGGTGCCTGACCCCATTGAGGGGACCGATCCTAGTGTAAAACCGCTTCTCACGCAGGTCGACGGTTTCCGCCTGCGCTTTTTCAGCAATAAAACCTGGCGTGATCACTGGGATAACAGTACGCAATTACCACAAGGGATCGAAGTGGTGCTGACCTTAAGGGATTACGGAGAAATGTCGCGTATGTTCTTGATTACCACTGGGCCGGTTAAATGAGGTCGCATCAGCGTGGCGTGGCGCTGCTGGTGGTGCTCTTGATTCTGGCATTAATGGTGACGATTGCTTCGGTGATGACGGAACGCACCGGTAAAGCGTTTTTGCGTACCGAAAATCATTTGAGTCGTCAGCAGGCGAAATGGTATGCCTTGGGGGCGGAAACGCTAAGCGGGCAGATATTACTGCGCGACGCGCGGAATATGCCGGGACGTACGTTTGTTGGACAGAACTGGTCGCAGCCGGAGCATCGTTTCCCGGTGGACGGTGGGGAAATCATCGGCCAGATTAGTGATGCGCGTACCTGCTTTAATGTGAATGCCATCAATCAGGGAGTGGATAACGAAAGCACATTGGTGAAGACACCGTATCCGGCGCAGGTTTTCCGTTTGCTATTGAAAAATCTGGGCGAAGATGCGGATCGTGCAGAAAAAATCACTGCGGCGGTGCGCGACTGGATTGACGCGGATAATTATCCGTCGGCGAACGGTGCAGAAGATGATCTCTACGCCACGTTGCCAACGCCTTATCGTACGGCCAATCAGAGAATGAGTGAAATCAGCGAATTGCGCGCAGTGTATGGCATGGACAGCGATCTCTATCGTCGGTTGTTGCCCTATGTCTGTGCGCTGCCAGTGGATGCGATGTCGATTAATATCAACACATTAACTGAATTTGATGCCCCTCTATTATCCGCTCTATTCCTGAATGAAATGACGATGTCGCAGGCGAAGACGCTGGTGCAGCAGCGGCCTCGTACGGGATGGGCCGGTCTTGAGGTTCTGCAACAAACCGGGTTATTGCCCCCGAATAGTAAAAATACCGCGCAGCGAGTGCTGGCGGTGAAAAGTGAATGGTTTTTTGTAAAACTCCAGGTACGCGTTGGCGACAGTGATTTTCATCAGCGCAGCTTGCTTCATCTGAGTGGACAAAAGGTACAGGTCGTACAGCGGCAATATGGAGGATATAGGACGGTGAATCCATGAAAATAGCGGGAAAATGGAAGCAAAAAGCCGCGAAAGTCCCATTAAATCGAGGTTCGGTTGTTCGACACCCGTGCCTCATTGTGCGTCTTCCGGTGGAAGAATCAGGAGACATTGAATGGCAGGTGCGTTCCCCCAATGGGGAAAATTTACTGAGTCAGGGACGCGGTAGCGTAGAGCAGGTTCGTCAGGCGATGGCGGCGTATCCGTCCGTGACGTTTACTCGCGTTCTGGTTCCGGCAACGGACGTGACGTTTTATGCCCTGACGCTGCCCCGGCAGGCTCGCCGTCAGCTAACGCAAGTCGTGCCGTTTATGCTGGAAGACCAACTGGCTACGGAAATTGAAAAGCTGCATTTTGCCGTGCTGGACATTCATGGCGATGACGGTACGGTCGCCGTGGCGGAAAAAAAACGGATGCAGCAATGGCTGGCGCAGTGTGATGCACTGGGGCTCTGCGTCGATACCTTATTGCCTGATGCCCGCGTATTGCCGAAACATCAGGATGGCTGGAGCGCGTTGCAGCATGATGACATGTGGCTATTTCGTCAGCCGACGGGCCATGCTATGGCGGCGGAGTCCTCCTGGTGCGGCGATCTGCTGAAAGCGTCTATGCCGCTGCCAGCGATATACAGCTACAGCATTGCATCGGTCAGCGGTGAGCTGTCGCAGTACGACTGGCAGGAGGAGGGCGAGTGGAAGACGCAACCTGCAACGGATCTCTTCACGTTGGCTGCAACGGCACAGCTACCTGCCTCCGTCGATCTGCGGCAAGGCGACTATGCGCCGGAAAAATCCTGGCAAAACACGCTGCTACCGTGGCGCGGCGTCGGGATCGCTTTTGCCTGTTACCTTCTACTGGTCATGGTGGAAGCAGGCTGGGCGCACTATCAGCTTTATCAGCAGGCCGAGTATTGGCGGCAGGAAAGCGTTCGCGTCTATCGGCAGATTTTCCCTTCCGAGACGAACGTTGTTAACCCACGCGCGCAGATGCAGCAGCACCTGCAACGTATGGCAGCCGGTGGGGTAGGGAAAGGGTTGCTGGAGCAATTGAATCCTTTGCAGCAACTCATGACGCAAAATAGCGCAATCAAAATTCAATCGCTGTCTTACGACGGTTCGGCAGGCGAACTCCGGCTGGCGTTGCAGGCCATGTCGTATCAGGAATTAGAGCAATTTCAGCAGCAGGCCGCTGCGTATTATCAGGTACAGGCGGGGGAGATGCGGCAGGAAAACGATCGGGTTGAAGGCCGGTTAACGTTAAGGAGCCAGCAATGAATGAATTACGGCAACGCTGGCGGGCGATGAGCCAGCGCGAGCGCCAACTGATGGGCGTGTGTGCGGCGGTGCTCCTGCTCTGTCTCGTGTATTACGTTATTTTTCAGCCCTGGCAACTGCGGGAAGAACAGTGGGAACGCACGATTTCCCGCGAGCAACAGACCGTTAACTGGATACAGAAACAGGCCTCATCAATTCCGCAGGGAAATCAGGCAAAGGGGGAGAATAGTCAGCAAGACGTCAGCCTGCCGATTTTGATTTCCCAAAGCACCAAGCGCTACGGACTGAGCGTTGTGCGCTTGCAGCCGCAGGGCAATCAGGCGTCAGTGACGCTGGCTCAGAGTGATTTTACTAGTCTGCTGCGCTGGCTTAGCGAGCTTGAACAACAAAGCGGCGTGAAAGTGCTGTCGCTGGATGTGAATGCAGTAGAGCAAAGCCCGGGAATAGTGGATGTCACCCGGCTGGTGTTGGAACGGGCAGATGAGGCTTAAGTCCAGTATCGGCGCAGGCGTCGCTCTGGTTCTGGCCTATGGGCTGTTCCTTGCGTACTATGCGCCTGCCCGTTTGCTTACTGCGGTGCCGCTGCCGGCTGGTATGGTGGCCGCAGAAGCCGCCGGAACGCTATGGCAAGGGAACCTGCAACGGTTTAGCTGGCGCACGTTAATGTTGGACGATGTGCATTGGAACATCACTTTCTCGGGTTTTATGCCCGCGCTGGAAATTGCGTTTCAAAACCCGGAAGGCATTGAAGGACATGGGATCATTCGTGGCTGGCAACAGCCACAGTTTTATCAATGGAGGATTACTGTGCCGGCGGACTATTTATTCAGCCATCTGCGTTTCATTGTGCCAATCGGTGCAGAGGGAAACGTACAGTTGAATCTACAAGAAGCAACGGTCGACCGTTCTGGCTGCCAGTCTCTGGATGCTAATATAACCTGGCCGGGCGCTCGGGTGAAAACGCCGCTGGGGAGACTTGTGCTCGCGACACCTCAGGCCACGCTAGGCTGTCAGGAAGGGGCGCTTGAGGCGAACCTGCGGCAGGCCTCCTCGCATCTGCAATTGTCCGGCAAGGGCAGCGTTACCCCGAAAGGTGAATACCGTTTTACGGGGCGGCTGAGCAGCGGAAACGACTTACCCGTGACCATGAAAAAATTACTGGCGACCACCGGCAAAGCGGACAAACAAGGTACCCGGACGCTGAATTTCCAGGGGCGTCTGTTGTAACAGGAATGGTCGTAGTAATAGGGACGATCGTTGTAATAGAGACATTGTTACAAGAGAAACGATCGTTGTTATTACGGTATCACTGCCCGCAAAAATAAACCGCAAACTTATCTCTTTTCTTTATCAACAATCAGGGACTAACGTGGACGATTTAAGGGAATTTGCGCAGGTGTTTCCGGCATGGTGGTATGGTGCGCTGGGCATATTGGGATTGATTGTTGGCAGTTTTCTGAACGTAGTGATTTACCGCCTGCCGATTATGTTGGAACGGCGCTGGCGACAGGACATCGAGCTGCAAACGGGCATAACCGATTCCGGGCAGGCTACGCGCTACAACCTATGGTGGCCACCTTCGTGTTGCCCACACTGCCAGCAGGCTATTGCGGTGAAGGATAACATCCCGTTGTTCAGTTGGCTGTGGCTACGCGGTCGTTCTCGTTGCTGTCATCAGCCTGTGTCTGTGCAGTATCCGCTGGTGGAAGTCATCACCATGCTGGCTTTTCTGGTTGCGGGGGCGCTGTGGCTGCCCGGCATGGCCTTGTGTGGCGCGTTGATTCTTCTGTCCTTTCTGGTCGTGCTGACCGTTATTGATATAAAAACGCTGCTGTTGCCGGATGTGCTGACGCTGTCGCTCTTGTGGATAGGGCTATTGTTTAACCTGTCGGAGACGTTTGTTCCATTACGTGATGCCGTGGTCGGTGCGATGGCGGGCTATGTGCCCTTGTGGCTACTTTACTGGGGATTTAAATATGCCACGGACAAAGAGGCGTTGGGGTACGGTGATTTCAAGTTACTGTCCGCTCTGGGAGCCTGGCTGGGCTGGCAGGCATTGCCAAATCTGGTTTTGGTGGCTGCGCTGAGCGGGCTGATCGTGACGCTTATTTGGCGCGGATTGCGTAAAAAGGATACGGCTACACCGCTGGCCTTTGGTCCCTGGCTGGCAATAGGTGGTGTGTTCAGCGTGATAATGAACGCGTTAAATTTATAGAGAATAACCAGCCCAATACCGAATGATTGGTTGAATGACTATTAGCAAGCATAAAAATAGGCTGAGGGTATAAATACCATCAGCCTTTTTTATCTCTGTGTGTGCCCTTAAACGAATCAATCATTGTCGGGCAAATGACAGGTTATTCTACCATCAGCATAAAGGTACTCACCCAAACGACTAAACAGAATGAGATACCCATAAAAAAATACTTCACCGATTTATTCTCCAGCAGAAACCACGCCAGCAACGATCCCGATTGTGCGTTTTATTATGAAAGGAAATCATTACGCAGCCGGCTCTGTCACCGAAGGGTAATCTTTCCCGTTGTCATCACCAGAATCACACCAGTTATGACGGGATCGGCGCTAAATCTACGCCGAGTGAGGGGGGGAATTCAAGAGGTCCAGAAACTATATTTTCAAAATAGCATTAAAAAGCGTTGAGCCGTTTTAGAGGCTGAAAAATACGGGGGAATAGGCGTGAAAATAGTCCCTCGATTCCCCCGTTTTTTAACGATGTTATCTTTGGTTTGACGCCTGTTGGACAGGATTTAATGCATCAAACCACAGGCTTATTCTCTCCATCTCATTGCAGGTGCGACATGCTTCAGAATCGATTCGATAACATGCACATTGTAATCCACGCCCAGTTGATTCGGCACCGTGAGCAAAAGTGTATCCGCTTCGGCAATGGCTTCATCCTGTTTTAACTGCTGGATGAGTGCTTCCGGCTCGGCGGCATAGCTGCGCCCGAAAATTGCGCGCGTTTTTTCATCCAGGAAACCCACTTTGTCGTTATCGTTACTGCTCCCGCCAAAATAGGCGCGATCGCGATGATCCATCAGGGCAAAAATACTGCGGCTGACAGAGACGCGGGGCGTATGTGTATGCCCCGCTTCAGCCCAGGCGGCCCGATAGGCGCGAATTTGCTGTGCCTGTTGGATATGAAAAGGTTCGCCTGTCTCATCGTCTTTTAGCGTGGAGCTTTGCAGGTTCATGCCCAGTTCCGCGGCCCATACTGCCGTGGCATTCGAGCCAGCGCCCCACCAGATACGCTCACGTAGCCCGTCAGAATAGGGCTCCAGACGCAAAAGACCCGGTGGATTCGGGAACATTGGCTGCGGGTTCGGTTTTGCAAACCCTTCCCCACGAAGTACATCCAGCAGGACTTCGGTGTGACGCCGAGCCATGTCCGCTTCCGATTCCCCTTCTGTAGGTTGGTAGCCAAAGTAGCGCCAGCCATCGATCACCTGTTCAGGCGAACCACGGCTGATGCCGAGCTGCAAGCGTCCGCCAGAGATCAGATCGGCGGCGCTGGCGTTTTCAGCCATGTACAGCGGATTTTCGTAGCGCATGTCGATGACGCCGGTGCCAATCTCGATGCTTTGGGTTTTCGCCCCAATCGCAGAGAGCAGTGGGAAAGGTGAACCCAACTGGCGGGCAAAGTGGTGAACCCTGAAATAGGCGCCGTCAGCCCCCAGTTCCTCAGCGGCGACAGCAAGATCGATAGATTGCAATAATGCGTCAGCCGCAGAACGCGTGCCAGACTGCTGCGAGGGTGCCCAGTGGCCGAATGATAAAAAGCCGATTTTCTTCATAGGGTATTTATCCTTATATTCAGGCTCGCTCTGCACAGCAAGATTCTACAGATTCAGTGATGGGATCACTCTACGTGATTAATTGTGAGAATAAATATCATTTTTTTAACGTAATAATTAAGTTTATCTGACCAAACGTTAGCAGAGTAAATTATCTTTTTGGCCAGTGATGTCTGGTTGCGTTGACGTAAAATAGCGCACCTGTTATTTAGGAAAGGCTACTTAGGCTTATTTGCCCCCGCATGGGTATCGCTATTTAGTTATCTACCGTTATTGCTGGCCTGCACGTGGCGCACTTGCCCGAGCTTTATCGTATTGATGCCGAATACATGCTGACCATTATAAGGCCGTCCCGGCGTGAGGCACGGCGGCTGGCGAACTATCTTTTATCGCTGAAAGAGCAGCATTTTCTGGTAAGCAAAGGAATCGCCTCGCTGTTTTAGCGGGGGAACAAGAGGTAAATCGGTCAACAATGACGAACTCTGCTATGATTGCGGCATATCTGCGTCGCTCTTTGGCTCGGCGTCACCTTTCGTTATCTCGTCCTTGGTAGAGTAATTACTGTGAGTACAACCTCTTTTTCTTCCCTCTCGCTGCCTGCAGAGCAGTTATCCAATCTTAATGAACTGGGCTATACTGAAATGACGCCTGTTCAGGCGGCGACGCTGCCAGCCGTTCTGAGCGGCGCAGACGTACGTGCCAAGGCGAAAACCGGTAGTGGCAAAACAGCGGCATTCGGCATCGGGCTGTTAGATCGTATTGTCGTGAGCGACTTTACCACGCAGGCGCTGGTGCTGTGTCCGACGCGTGAGCTGGCCGATCAGGTCAGCAAAGAGCTACGTCGTCTGGCACGTTTTGCGCAAAACATTAAGATTCTTACGCTATGCGGTGGTCAGCCGCTGGGCCAGCAGCTCGACTCTCTGGTTCACGCGCCACATATTGTCGTCGGAACGCCAGGACGTATTCAGGACCATTTACGCAAGCAGTCACTGTCTCTGGATAGTCTGAAAATGTTGGTGTTGGATGAAGCGGATCGCATGCTGGACATGGGCTTCACTGACGCGATTGATGATGTCATTTCCTATACGCCGTCCGAGCGTCAAACCCTGCTATTTTCTGCCACGTACCCGGAAGAGATCGAACAGATCAGCGCGCGCGTTCAGCATCAGCCGCAACGTTTCGATATTGCAGATGATGTGGAAGAGTCAGTTATCGAGCAATGTTTCTACGAAACGACTAAAGAACAGCGCCTGCCGCTGTTGATTACTATTCTGGGTCATCATCAGCCTTCGTCCTGTGTGGTGTTCTGTAACACAAAGCGTGACTGCCAGAGCGTGTTTGACGCGCTGGACATGCGTGGGATTAGCGTATTAGCGTTACATGGCGATCTGGAACAGCGCGATCGCGATCAGATTCTGGTGCGTTTTGCTAACCGTAGTTGCCGTGTACTGGTGGCAACCGATGTTGCGGCTCGCGGCCTCGATATCAAAGAACTGGAGCTGGTCGTGAATTTTGAGCTGGCTTTCGATCCTGAAGTCCATGTTCACCGCATTGGCAGAACGGGGCGTGCGGGTATGCAGGGGTTGGCAGTCAGCCTGTGTACGCCACAGGAAATGAACCGCGCTAATATGATAGAAGACTATCTCGGTATGAGAGTTAAGTGGGCATCGGCGGATAGTCTTGGCCGTGCCAGTGAGGTTACGCTGGAACCTGAGATGATGACGCTGTGTATTGATGGGGGCAGGAAAGCGAAAATCCGCCCTGGTGATATCCTCGGTGCATTAACTGGTGACGCGGGATTAACGGCAGCAGAAGTGGGGAAGATTGATATGTTTCCTCTGCATGCTTATGTCGCTATCCGTAAAGCCAGCGCCAAACGCGCATTGCAGCAGCTCCAGAAAGGTAAAATCAAAGGAAAAAGCTGTAAGGCCAGATTGTTAAAGTAACCGGTGGCTAACATACCAGACAGGGTAGGATGGCGTTGCTGGGTAATAGACAGGAGTGTTAAGGGCGTGCAGACAACAGAAATCGATCGGCGGCTGACGGAAGTGAGCCAGCAGCTAACGATGGTACTGGTGCCAGGGTTGCGAGACAGCGATGACGAGCACTGGCAAAGCCATTGGGAACGGCGTTTTCCTCACTGGCGGCGTATACGCCAGCGAGAATGGTATCAGGCCGATCTGGATCGCTGGGTGTTGGCGATCCATCGTGAGCTTAGCGTCTGTACACAACCCGTAATTCTGATCGGCCATAGCTTTGGCGCACTGGCTTCTTGTCATGTAGTGCAACAAGGTCAGGAAGGGATTGCTGGCGTGATGCTGGTGGCGCCTGCTGAACCTATGCGCTTTGAGATTGACGAGCGCATTCAGGCTATGCCGCTGCTGGTGCCGGCGCTGACCGTTGCCAGCCATAACGATCCGTTGATGCGTTTTACACGCGCCCAATACTGGGCGCATGCGTGGGATAGCGAACTGGTTGATGTCGGTGAAGCTGGGCACATTAATGCAGAAGCGGGGTTTGGTCCCTGGGAATATGGCCTGACAAGATTAGCTGAGTTTTCAGAGACGCTTATTGATACTCGTTAATCTGCCAGTTTCCATCAAGTAGTCATATTACATTATATAAGATAACGTTATATTTCCCTTTAATGCCAGGGTAATGAGTATAATTGTCTTGGCATCTATTTTTTATTAAGCTAGCTCTTCTTGATCGCCTGAACCATGCAGCATTTCCTGAATCTGCTGATAAACTTCAGCCGCAGATAAATTGCTATAGGATGTTTTGCTCTCGAAATGTAATACCTGTTCCCCACCGGAACGATGAAGCGCACTGATGAGAGCCAGGTCTTCTTGTGTGATGCGCTGTCCCGTAAAGGCATCAAACATTTCAGAATTTCCATCCGGGTATTTAATCACGGAAATAAGCTTGCCGTTGTACAACGGAATCCCTGTTGTTGCCAGAGAGTATTCGGTGGCGGCTTTTTGCTGTGCTTTTACCTGTTCTGGCGGGGAAGTATCGTCCTCTGCGGCTACACGTTTCTTTTGAGAAGACAGAGTGATTTTAGTGCTCTCGTTCGAGCCCTGCATATCTTGAGAGTCGGAGTTTGTTGATGTGTCTGTTTTATTCCCCGCACTGATAGCTGCAACGACCGTTGGGTTGGCTGCTGCACCAATAGGAGGAATAGTCGCCGGGGTTGTTGCATTCACGATTTGAATATCTGGGATCACCACAGTATAACTCCTTCTTATATCTATTTAATGCTGGTAATGGTTTTTACCAGTGAGTTACTTCAGTGTGTTAAAACCACGTGCGAATACCGCAATCGCTGAAATCCAGGCTATCAACACAGGCAGGGGAGTCCTTGGAAAAGGCATCAATCTGCTGAGTAATCATTCCGGTTATTCACAATATTACGTTAACGAAGTGGTTTATTCAGAACACGGTTAATGTAAAACAGTATTTATGCCAAACACTATTTATGCAAAATGCAATTGCATTAAAAAACACCCTATCGTAAAAGGTATCGGCTGTTTTTTCCGCTTCATTAATATCCAAAAGGTATAAGATTTAACTTTTTGATTACCAATTGTACGATATTGTGTGACCAAAAGTATCCAATTTTAAAAAATATAAAACTATCATGGCCTTAGCGTAATGCCGTGATATCGTTTGAAACGTATGTGCTCTACAAGCGCGGGGGAACGCGATACACTGTTTTCCTCGTATTTATCTCTGTCTTAAGAAGTCTTATGCCCAGTATTAAACTGACGGTTAACTATTTATATCGGCAATCTGGTGAAACGCGCGAAGCCTCTCAGGCGACAGCCCGCGTTTTTGTCGGTGATGAACTCATCGCCACGGAGGTAATTACCGGTATGACGGAAAGTCCGGTCAATAAATATTTGCACCACTCAGGGCCAGAATCCCTCCCCGTGCGTGTTGAATGGGATTGCGAGGGTATAACCGCGATGACGGTGTCTGAGGTGGAAATTTGTCCCTGCTGCCATCATGATTAGCCTAGTGTATTAAGGTTATTTGCCGTTTTTTGAACGGTTCGGTTTGATGATTTGCACATTTAATAACGCGAGTTGCGGACAAGCTAACGCACATGCAGCTTGAAGTATGACGGGTATACAGGGTGAATGTATGAAAGTCGCGGTATCAACCTTAATCGCCTGTGGATTGTGGACGGCAACAGCGCATGCCGGCTGGTATGTCGTGAGTAATTACGAAGGCCAAATCGGGCCTTATCCGGTACATTTCTCATTGCAGAAATACAGTACTGAGCAGGATAAGAATCTTCTGGGGAGTTACTTTTACGATAAATACAGAGCACCGATTCCTCTATATGGGCGGTTTTCGGGAACGTCGCTTCAGATCTGCGAAGTCCATACCCCGCAGGATTATGATAAGTATATTGTTCAGGGCGTTAAATCTGACACCGATATGACACATTGTCCGTTTACATTGACGGAAACAGGGGAGGAGCTCCGCGGTGAGTGGTCGAACGGGAAAGCACGCTATGATGTGAGCTTACGGCGTGTGTCATCCTTTGATGATAGCACGCAGCCTGCCAAGGTCGAAGGGCAAGTTGATATTCCTTTCTGGGGGCAAACGGCGACTCACAGCTTTGTTGGCGTGTATCAAAACAGCGATTCGGGGATGGTCGTTGAGGGAATTAAGGCGATTAACAAGAAGAATGGCAATGTCGATCAGCTTCTTGAGCCTGATTTCCAGCAATGTCAGTTTGGCTTTTTCATGACCCCGGTTTATATGAATATTGAAAATGGCGGAGATAATCGCAGCATCATGCTAAATTGTTATTCCCATGGCGGAGGCGATATTCTGCTGGAATACCGTTTTGATGCGGCAACGCAGTATTATAACGTGGTTGGAGAGTAAACGCTCTGACGGGGAGGGGAAAGGCTGACGTTATCTGTAAATCCTCTGTATTATTTTGCAGGCTAAATATATTTGTGTTCATTGTTGGAAATAAATGATTTTTATTTCCCTTTCTTTCTTGTTAAAAGAGTCATTTTCTACGCTTTCATCATGGCCAATTTTTATGGCGAGTGATGGTGTTGGTTTTCAAAGGACTATTTTTTGCTAAAGGAGTTAAAATGCTTTCAGGAAAGAAAACAATTCTGGCATGCTCAATATTGTTTGCGACTTTCTCTTCACATGCGGATACTTTTCCTAAATTGAATCAAGCTTTGCCATCAGGAATTGATGCGTGGGCGATTGCGCCGGTATTTGATTTTGATTCGGATGGTTGTTTTCCCAGTGCTGGCGTAAGCCGTAACGGTGTGCAGAATGGCGGACTGAAGCCGTTAGGAAATATAACGGGCGGATGCCGATGGAGTAATTTTCTCGATTCGTCAAATACATTGCACCGATACGCCTGCGTTAATTCCGGTGGTTCTCGCTATTGTGGTAGCTTTTATGCGCTCTATTTTTTAAAAGACCAGGTATTAAGTGGTGTAAATTCGGGTCACCGCCATGACTGGGAACACGTTGCAATCTGGACTAAAAATGGCGTAGTGACACATGGTAGCTACAGTGCTCATGGTAAATTAACGACCAAAGATGCATCGGGTATTGATAAGCAAGATGGTCATCTGAAATTTGTTTATCACAAAGATGGCGTATTAACCCATGCCTTCCGTTTTTCTAAAGAGAATGAGCAAGCAGGAAATCCGTATAAGAAATTCGTCACGCCGGATATTATCAGTTGGTACTCCATGTCTGGCGACGACATTAATAATCAGGAGTTGCGTGACCGGTTGAACGCGTTTGACTACGGTTCAGCCTCTATTCCCCTTAAAGACAACAATTTCCTGAATAACCTGAATAATGGCCGCCCAGCCGGTTACCCGGAATTCACAGATGCCAGTATAACGGCGTCGAAATAATCATGATAAGAGAGGTAGAGGGAATCCTGCCTCTCTCACTCTAATTATCCAGGGGGGAATCCCATGAGAAATAGCCTCATTCTTGGTAACGTATGGGAATACATTAATGTCGTTCAGCACTTGCTGGCGTCTATAGTGGTAAAGTGAACAGGATAGCAAGCACTACAAAACCCATCGCCGCGTAGAGTACCTCGAACTCGCTGAGCAGACACCGTACTCTGATGCAGTTCATGCGAACTATCAGCCCGATGAAGAACATATACAGGAGCAGAATTACAAGCTTGAACAGAGAAAATTGAAACGATGTCTATGAATCACACACCTGAAGCAACATCGGCGTTACTATCACCCCTCGCTTGAGTCTAAACCTGATACTTGTTCACTCATCGTTGCATTATGGCAGCGATTCGCGAAGTATAAATGGTGTCCCCGACTGGAATCGAACCAGTAACTAGCCCTTAGGAGGGGCTTGTTATATCCGTTTAACTACGGGGACGTGAAGCCCGGCTATTATACGCATTTTCGCTCTGAGAATAAGCACTTAACAGTGTGTTTGCTCAAAGTGTGGGCAATCGACGTGCTTACGGGCGTTCTTTTTCGGCGTTTTCATGCCTTTTTGGGTTTTTTTCGCGGTATGGATGGCTCATGTCGTTACGAATTTGCGCATGGCTGATGAGTGCGAAAATAAAAGTGCCGCCGATGATATTACCCGCCAGCGTGGGCAAGGCAAACGGCCAGATGAACGCCTGCCAGGATATTTGGCCAATGAACACAAGATAGAAAATCTCTGAGGCACCGGCGACGATGTGGGTGAGGTTACTGAAAGCAATCATCCAGGTCATGATGATAATAATCCACAGTTTAACGGAGTTGGCGCGCGGCAGCATCCAGACCATAGTGGCAATAATCCAGCCGGAGATAATGGCATTGGCGAACATCTCTGTTGGTGAGTGCTTCATCACTTTCATTGCGATGTCGACCAACGCCTCCCGCGTTTCGCCATCAAAAACGGGCATGTAGGTAAAGGCGAGAGCGGCCAGAGCTGTGCCGATCAGGTTGCCAGTCAACACGACGAGCCATAATCGGCATAGCAGGTAGAAATTGCTGCGCGTGGGCTTATGCATGATGGGAAGCACCGCCGTGACCGTGTTTTCGGTAAACAGCTGCTGGCGAGCCATGATGACAATCACAAAGCCGATGGTGTAACCGAAACACTCCAGCAGAAAGCCGCCGGGAACGCCAACCAGAGGATTGTGGAGCATGCCGACTGCCATGAATGAGGTTCCCATGGAGAGCCCTGCTGCAATCGCCGACCACAATAACGCCATTGCATCGCGTTCCAGTTCCTTTTGCCCTTCCTGACGAATCTCCTCATGGATCGCGGCGGCAGGGGAAGGCAAATGATTTTCATCTACATCGATCGCTTTTCCTTGCGTGCTTTCCTTACTCTCTACCGCAACGTCTTTCTCTTGCCGGGTTTGTCTGGATTCTGAAGGTGGATTCATAGCGATTCTCTCGACGAGTGGGCCAGTTAACGTGTGGCTAACGGTACTGACGTTGAGGAGCGAGCACCGATAACCCTGATGATAAGCGTAGTCAGTTTTTACATTATGGGAGGGCGGTGTGGCTCACTGATTTAGGCTGGCAGTGCTATCCTGTGAGGGGAGCCATGAAATACCGTGCTGTCGTCTACGCTGGAGTGCGTGTCGCACCGATGCTGCGAGTTGCCCGATAAGAAAAATGGCAACTCTCTGAAAATGCAGTAATACGTAAGCCAACGTAGCGGTGGAGCTATAAAATGTTACACTGTTGGTCGATATCCCGTCCTTGTCGCTCAGCCTCATCGGCTGGGGCTGATACTGGGAATACCCATTTTCGGCCGCGGGTATAGCACACTATAAATCAGGGAGAACAGATATGAATTACCGCCTGAGTGGGGTGGTGTTTGCCAGCGTGTTACTGATCGGCTGCGCCAGTTCCGGGGATCGCGATCAAGAAGGTCGTTCCGATCCGTTTGAAGGCTTTAACCGTACCATGTTCAGCTTTAACTATGACGTTCTGGATCCTTATCTGTTGCGTCCTGTGGCTGTTGCCTGGCGCGATTATGTACCGAAGCCCGCACGTAATGGACTGGGGAATTTCTTCAGCAACCTGGAAGAGCCTGCAACGATGGTGAACTACTTCGTTGAAGGTAAACCATATAAAGCGATGATTCACTTTAACCGGTTCTTCCTGAATACCATACTCGGTATGGGGGGGCTGATTGACGTCGCGTCAATGGCGAATCCGAAACTGGCAAAAGAAGAGTCTCGCCGTTTTGGGAGCACATTGGGTAATTATGGTGTGGGTTACGGGCCTTATGTGATGGTGCCCGGCTACGGTAGCATGACACCCCGCGAAGATGGCGGTGGCGTAGTGGATACGCTGTATCCGATGCTGAGCTACCTGACGTTCTGGATGTCTGCAGGCAAATGGGCTATCGAAGGGATAGAAACGCGAGCGCAATTGTTAGATTCCGACGGTCTGCTGCGTAACTCTTCCGATCCTTACCTGATGATGCGTGAAGCCTACTTCCAGCGGCATGATTTCCTTGCCAGTGATGGGCAAATTACCCCGCAGAAGAACCCGAATGCGGCGGTGATTGAAGACTCGCTCGATGAGATCGATTCAGCGGAATAGTGTTGAACCGTATTGCCCCTCCCACAGGCACCTTCGGGTGCCTGTGACTTTTATAAAACACTGCTAAACTTATTGTTACCCTACTGATTCTGTGGTTTGTTTCTCAAAAGTTATTACTTTGTTGTCCGTTTATTTACTTACTAAAATTTATTTCCTTTCGTTAGATAACAATAATGCAACGTTGTTAACCGCTACTCACGTCCATCACGGCTGAAATGTGTCAGCACGCTGATCTTTTTGTTAGCAAGGTGATTAATAAAAAGGTCATAAAAATGATGCTTTTACTGATGATGGTACGGTCGTGTGTTAATGAATGCCTGGAATTCTCTTTACCTGCACTTATAAAAATAGAGATATAAGCATGAAAAAACTACTGGCTATGTTCTTCTGCATGAGCGTGGTGGTTAGCGCCCCACTGGCGATGGCTGAAGATGTTAAAACGACAGAGAAGACAACGGATGTGGTACTGATCGGCGGGGGCATTATGAGCTCTACGTTAGGCGTGTATTTACAGGAACTGCAGCCGGATTGGTCTATCGATATGGTTGAGCGTATGGATAACGTGGCGGAAGAAAGCTCCAACGGCTGGAATAACGCCGGTACGGGTCACTCGGCCTTCATGGAACTCAACTACACGCCGGATAATCCCGATGGCCCAATCAATATCAGCAAAGCGCTGGAAATTACCGAAGCCTTTGAAGTCTCACGCCAGTTCTGGTCCTATCAGGTGAAAAACGGTGTGCTGAATAATCCGCACTCTTTCATCAATAGCGTGCCGCACATCGCTTTTGTCTGGGGCGATGAGAACACGGCTTTCCTGAAGCACCGCTATGATGCAATGCAGCACAGTACGCTGTACCGTGGCATGGAATTCTCTGACGATCCCAACACGATCAAAGAATGGGCGCCGCTGGTGATGGAAGGTCGTGATCCGGCTCAGAAGATTGCGGCGACTCGCATGCCTATTGGTACTGACGTGAACTATGGTGAAATCACACGTCAACTGGTTGGCTCGATGAAAACCAAGTCTAACTTCGCGCTGCACCTGAATTCAGAAGTGCGTGATATTAAACGTAATGCGGACAACACCTGGAGTGTGACTTACGCCGATCTGAAGCACGGTGAGAAAGAGAGCGTGATTAAGGCGAAGTTCGTCTTCATCGGTGCGGGTGGGGCAGCGCTGCCGCTACTGCAGAAATCCGGTATTCCTGAGGCCGATCTGTACGGTGGCTTCCCAGTGGGTGGCGAATTCCTGGTGACAGAAAACCCGGAGATTGTGAAGCGCCACATGGCAAAAGTGTACGGTAAGGCTTCTGTAGGCGCGCCGCCGATGTCCGTTCCTCATCTGGATACGCGTATTTTTGATGGTAAGCCGGTACTGTTGTTCGGGCCATTTGCTACCTTCTCCAGCAAATTCCTGAAAAACGGTTCGCTGTGGGATCTGGTCGGTTCCGTGACCTTCTCCAACATTATGCCAATGACGCACGTGGGTCTGGATAACTTCGATCTGGTGAAGTACCTGATCGGTCAGGTCATGATGGATGACGACGATCGTTTTGCCTCGTTGCAGGAATACTTTCCTAACGCGAAGAAAGAAGACTGGAGACTGGCGATTGCCGGCCAGCGCGTTCAGGTTATCAAGAAAGATGATCAGAAAGGCGGCGTGTTGAAGCTGGGTACGGAAATCGTCACTTCTCAGGATGGTTCGATTGCCGCACTGCTGGGCGCCTCGCCAGGTGCTTCTACCGCCGCGCCGATTATGCTGAGCTTGCTGGAAAAAGTGTTTAAAGATAAAGTGGCGACGCCAGAATGGCAGGGCAAACTGAAAGAGATCATTCCATCTTATGGCCAGAAGCTGGATGGTAATATTGAAATGACCAATAAAATCCGCAGCTACACCAGCAGCACGCTGGGTCTGGACTATATTGAGGTTAAACCTGAGTAATCGGTATTAGCCGAAAAGAGTAATAAGGCCGCGAAGCGGCCTTTTTTGTGCCTTTATCGCGTTAAATACAGGCAATAAAAAAACAGGTAAGTTGCCTTACCTGCTTTATCACGTTCTATGCGGTAGAGAAATAAGAACGTCTGTTCTTATTTAGAACGCATAGTTGAAGTTCACGCCGTACAGCCAGGCTTTCCCTTTGGAGGTAAAGTTATAGCGTGGTGAACCAGCGACATCAGAGATAGGTTCGCTGATATCAACTTGTTTGCCGTGCATGTAGGACACGCCGACATCAACAGACGCGTCTTTATTAAATGCATAGGTTGTCCCCGCACTTAACCAGAAGCGATCCTGATCCGGGATGGAGATAGAACGCTTGTCGGCCGGTACTGGGCTGTCATCAAACGCGACACCGCCACGGAACGTCCAATTATCGTCATGATAGTAAGTGGTGCCGAGTGCGATACGGTAGGCATCACGGAAACTTTCGTCTTTATGGAACAATGTGTTACCACCGTTTCCTGTCGCTTTCAACTCCTGGAAGTGGCTCCAACTGGTGTAGGTCAGGCTGTAGTGTACCGCCCATTTCGGTGCGACACGGTGGTAAGCCGAGGCTTCCCACATTTCTGGCAGGTTGAGTGTTAGCTTGCCAGGAATTTTTGCTCCGCCAGTGCCGCCAGCAGCGGTTGGGAGATTGTTGCTGTAATCGCCATCGAAATCGATATCGACTTTGGAACGATAAGTCAGGCCGAAGCGATTGTTTTCATCTACTTCATACAAAATACCGGCGTTCCAGCCGTAGCCCCACTCTTTACCTTCCAGACGAGCCAGTTCTGAAGACGGGCCAGAGACAACACCTTGCACTCCACCGGCAGCGACAGGAATATTAGCCAGTTCGCCAGCCCGGCGCACAATCTTGGCATCGGCATAAACTGCGTTAACACCCAGACCAAAGCTGAAATGCTGGTTCAGGCGGTAGGCCGCGCTGAGGTTCAGATTCGACGTCACCAAATCGGTTTGTCCGCCGATAGAGCCTGCGGCGTAGTTATCATTGAACTCCGTCGCCAGACCGTAGTTGGTGGTCGAAGATGCGCCAATTGCCCACTGCTCATTGAGCGGCATAATAAAGTGCAGATTGGGCACCCAGGCGTGCGGCGCGATATTTTTGGCGCTGGTATCTTGTCCCGTCAGGGAGTTTTTGCCCTGAACATCGATATCCGGGTTGATATAAGTGACGCCACCGGAGAACGACGGGCGATCAAACATAGTCATGGTCGCCGGGTTGCGGCTGCCGGAGGCTGCATTGTCGGCTACAGCACCTTCACCAGAAAACGCGCGTCCCAGACCGGATGAGGAATATTCATTTAGCTGGAAACCAGCCGCGGACACGTTTGCTGAAAACAGGGCCACCGCAACAGCAATTGTGGATTGTTTGAACAGGTTTTTCTGGCTCATGACCAAAACCTCTTTATATGCTTGTTATTTAACGTTGTTACACGGGGTAACAAGGGACGCGCATTGTAGGGGGCGCACCCAGCCTGACAAATCAGACCAGTTGCCAAAGTATAAGTTGGGAACACAATAATGTTGCATTAATGTATTGGTAATATTTCCAAAATGATGCGGAATTTAGATCTGCTTAACGTTTTGGTTAATTTGTGTGAAGGGATATTACTCGATTTTTACTGCCGGATAACACCTTAATGTGATTGATATCACTAAAATTACTGGCTGGCATGAAGTGCTGGCACTGCTTTGGGATGAGGGAGTAAAATATAAGGAAGATAAAAATATTTGAACTTGATCATATCTCCCGCGTTTTAAGAGGAAAAAAACATGACGAACGTAATCAACAAATGCAGTGCTGAAGAAACCGCAGCCTGCTGCTGTGTCGATGTCGGCACCATTATGGATAACACCGATTGCACGGCGTCTTACAGCAAAGTTTTCGGCGATCGTTCTGATGCGGAAGCGGCGCTGGCTGCCCTGACGGAAAAAGCGCGGTCGGTAGAGTCTGAACCTTGCGACATCGTTAGCACGCTGGAAGATGTGGATGGCGGCATTAAGCTGGACATCGATTTTACGTTCAGCTGCCAGGCTGAAACGTTGATTTTCCAGCTCGGTCTGCGTTAATTTTTGTCCTGGCAGGAGCCCTCTTGTGGCTTCTGCCTGTCATGGCTTCCCCCTCACGTATAACCCCACCTCTATTCTTTCTGTTTTTACTCTTTCTCGATCTTTGTTGGCTGCTACTCGCATGCTCTTCACACTTTTGTGTTGCGTACCTTTGCGTAATGTAACCATATGGTTAACAATGAAATCAGGTCTGACCTGTTGTACGCGTACTTTATTTTTGGTTAACGGGAGTATTTTCGGTTAACAGGAGCGTTTATGAGTGAGGTATTACCTCTGATAACCCGCCGTGGCGATCGCATTGCGTTCGTGAGCGGACTACGCACCCCCTTTGCCCGGCAGGCAACGGCCTATCACGGCGTACCCGCCCTCGAATTAGGGAAGCTCGTCACCAGTGAATTACTGGTTCGCACCGGTATCGATCCTGAGTTGATCGAGTTATTGGTGTTCGGGCAGGTGGTCCAAATGCCCGAAGCGCCGAATATCGCCAGAGAGATCGTGCTCGGTACGGGAATGAGCGTACATACCGATGCCTACAGTGTGTCGCGCGCCTGCGCCACCAGTTTTCAAGCGGTTGCCAACGTGGCAGAAAGTATTATGGCGGGTACAGTGGAAGTCGGTATTGCCGGTGGCGCGGATTCCTCTTCCGTGCTGCCCATTGGTGTCAGCAAAGCGCTGGCCAGAAGGCTGGTGGATATGAACAAAGCCAGGACGCTGGGGCAGAAGTTGAAACAGTTAAGCGGTCTGCGCCCGAAAGACCTGCTGCCAGTTGCGCCCGCCGTGGCGGAGTATTCCACCGGGTTACGCATGGGCGATACTGCGGAACAGATGGCAAAAACCTACGGCATCACGCGTGAAGATCAGGATGAACTGGCGCACCGTTCGCACAAATTGGCGGCTCAGGCCTGGGAATCTGGCGTGCTGCGCGATGAAGTGATGACGGCTTACGTCCCTCCTTATGAGAAGGCGCTAAGTGAAGATAACAATGTGCGCCATGATTCCGCACTGGATCAGTATTCCCGTTTACGCCCGACGTTCGATCGTCGGCATGGTTCGGTTACGGCGGCTAACAGTACTCCGCTGACGGATGGCGCGGCGGTCGTTTTAATGATGAGTGAGTCCAAAGCTAAAAGTCTGGGGCTCACGCCGTTAGGCTACCTGCGCAGCTATGCATTCAGCGCCATCGGCGTGCAGCGTGACATGTTGCTGGGGCCGGCTTATGCCTCTCCGCTTGCGTTGGCAAGGGCTGGCGTGGCGCTGGCCGATTTGACGCTCATTGATATGCATGAGGCTTTTGCCGCCCAGACGCTGGCCAACCTCAAACTCTTTGCCAGCGATGAGTTCGCCTGGAATCAACTGGGTAGAAGTGCCGCGCTGGGTGAAGTAGACCGCGCCAAATTCAACGTGCTAGGGGGCTCTATTGCCTATGGTCATCCCTTTGCCGCTACCGGAGCGAGGATGATTACCCAAACACTGAATGAATTGCGCCGTCGCGGCGGCGGGCTGGGATTAACCACGGCCTGCGCGGCGGGTGGGCTGGGCGCGGCAATGGTACTGGAGGTGACGCCATGAACGATCAACAGCCTTTCCCTACCGTAACGGAAAGCCCCTCTGCCTTTTCCCTCACTATTCGGCCAGACAACATTGGCGTGATCGGCATTGATGTGCCCGGTGAGAAGGTGAACACGCTAAAAAGCGAATTTGCGCAGCAGATTCTCTCTGTCTTCGAGCAGGCGCGACAGCATGCGACGCTCAGGGGGCTGATTCTGATTTCCACCAAACCTGACTCGTTTATCGCTGGTGCGGATATCACCATGTTGAATCAATGCAGCAGTGCTGAACAGGCAGAAAATTTGGCGAAGCAAGGGCAGGAAACGTTCGATCAGATTGCTGCGCTGCCGTTCCCCGTGGTGGCTGCGATTCACGGTGCCTGTCTGGGCGGTGGGCTGGAGCTGGCATTAGCCTGCGACTATCGCGTTTGCTCGCTGGATGAAAAGACGGTGCTGGGGCTACCAGAAGTGCAGCTTGGGCTCCTTCCTGGTTCGGGCGGAACGCAGCGCTTGCCACGGCTGATTGGCCTGGATAGCGCGCTGGATCTCATTCTGACCGGTCGCCATCTCCGCGCGAGTCAGGCGTTACGGCAGGGGGTAGTTGATGAAGTCGTCCCGCACGATATCCTGCTGGAGACTGCGGTAGAGATGCTTAAAAAAGGAAAACGCAAAGCCAAGCCGCTGGGCTGGCGTTCGCGCCTGCTGAGCAGCCCAGGAATTCGCCATGTGCTTTTCAAGATGGTGAAGCGCAAAACCCGTGCGAAAACACACGGCAACTATCCGGCTACCGAAAAGATTATTCAGGTGGTGCGCCGGGGTATCGAAAAAGGCCGTGAAGAAGGATACCGTCAGGAAGCGAAAGCATTTGGCAAGCTGGTGATGACGCCGGAATCTGCCGCGCTGCGCCACCTGTTCTTTGCTTCCAACGCCTTAAAGAAAACCGCTGGTGCGGCTTCTGATGCCAAGCCGATTCACCACGTCGGCATTCTTGGCGGCGGGTTGATGGGAGGAGGGATCGCCAGCGTGACGGCGACGCGTGGCCAGTTGCCAGTGCGCATTAAAGATATTAATGAGCAGGGCATCAACCATGCGCTGAAGTACAACTGGCAACTGCTGACCAAGCGCGTCCAGCGTAAACGGATGAAGCCGACGGAGCGTCAGCGGTTGATGACGTTGATTTCCGGCAGTACGGACTATCGCGGGTTTGAACATGCGGATATCGTCATTGAGGCTGTCTTTGAAGATCTGGCGCTGAAGCGGCAAATGGTGGCGGAGATTGAAGATCATACCGCGCCGCATACGATATTCGCGTCAAACACCTCATCGCTGCCAATCCACCAGATTGCGGAGGGCGCGCGTCGTCCGCAGCAGGTTATTGGCCTGCACTATTTTAGTCCGGTGGACAAAATGCCGCTGGTTGAGGTGATTCCTCACGCTCACACTAACGCAGAGACGGTTGCAACGACGGTTGCTTTGGCGAGAAAGCAGGGGAAAACCGCGATCGTCGTGGGCGATAGCGCCGGTTTTTATGTGAATCGTATATTGGCACCTTATATCAACGAAGCGGCTTACTGCCTGCTGGAAGGGGAGCCGATTGAAGCGATTGACTATGCGTTGGTGCGTTTTGGTTTCCCCGTAGGCCCGCTTGCGCTGCTTGATGAAGTGGGCATCGATGTTGCGACCAAGATTGTGCCCGTGTTAAGCGAAGAACTGGGTAAACGTTTCATCTCCCCACCCGCGTTTGATGCGATTCTGAAAGACGGACGTAAAGGGCGAAAGAATGGGAAAGGATTCTATCGATACAATAAAACGCGTCGTTTCTGGCACGCGGGGAGAGAAGTGGATAGCTCGATTTACCCGCTGCTGGATGTGACGCCGAAAGCTCATATCGACCCCGCGCTCATCAGCCAGCGTGGCGTAATGATGATGCTGAACGAAGCGGCGCGTTGTCTGGATGAAGGTGTGATCCAATGTGCGCGCGATGGGGATATCGGTGCGGTATTTGGTATTGGTTTCCCCCCTTTCCTCGGCGGGCCGTTCCACTATATGGATCGTCTGGGCGTAGAAACGGTCGTGAAAACGCTGCTCGTGCTGCAACAACAGTATGGCGATCGGTTTGCGCCCTGTGAGCGTTTGCTTGCGATGCGGGAAGGTCGGCGGACGTTTTATCCGCCAACCAGTGTGGATGATAGCGCTAGTTAATCGTGACGTTGATCGTGACGGTATCTTTATACGCCCCCTCCGGCTTGCTGGTCTGACTGGCATTAATTCGGGCGGTGTACGGGATACTTTGCGTAATTCCCGTCCCCGTTCCGCTGTAGTCATTGGTTTCGGTCCAGGCGATATTCCCAGTGCGATAGAGCTGATATTGCAAGTAGTAGGGTGTACCGCCGACGGTTGCCGTCATTCTGCGCCAGTTGGCATCGTCGGGATGGGTACTGATCAACTTGACGGTGTACGCCCCCTGCAACGTACAGCGAACGCCGAGGCTATTGTTGACCGGCGCGAAATCAGCGGGAAACGCCGCCGTGCCAAAGCTGACATTCGGTGCGCTGGTGATCTGGCAATCATTAGTGATGTTCATGGTAATATTGAGGGTTGAGGTCGTTGATCCCTCCTCGTAAATGCAGAGGCCTAATACGCCCAGCGAACAAAGTCGATAATCCCACTTGATAGTCACCGTATCGGTATAGGTGCCAGCGGCAACATTGTTGCCTGTCGTGGTGCGGATATAGATCGGCATTGTGCCGTCAGTGGAATTGAACAAACCTAATATGTCCAGGAAGGTCGTTCGGCTCCAGGTATAGGTCGAGTTGATGTTATAGAGCGTACCGCAGCCAGAATCCATACACAGGCTGTAGGGAACGTAGTCTGAACTTGTTCCTCTACGCATCCGCATGGTGGTACCGCTGGGGTTGCTGTCACTCTGTATCGTCGCGATGATGGTATTGGTACTGGCTAAACTCAATATACTTCCCGTACAGCGAAACCCGCTCCCCGATGCCACGATCTGTGGCGTACCGTTAACGCCGACAACGGAAGAACCATAAGGCCCCAGCGTGGTGTTGCTGGGTGGCGTGGTACAGGCGGCGTAGCTTAAGGGGGCGTAATACAGCGCCATCAGCAAGAAAACCAGACGCAGCCAGCGGTCAGATCGCCGATTGGCGGGGAAGACGTGCTGGATTTTAGGTATTGGAGTCAGCATCATTTTATCCTTTTGGGTCAGTCGTCTGGCAGATGAGCGGGCCGATGGTTGCCATCATGGTCTGTGATTCCGGCAGTGAGAATTCCACTTGGCAAAGCTGTCCGTCTTCTTGTTTAAAACGTAAGCGATTAGCGGTTCCCAGATTGGCGAAGTAGGCCAGACCATCGTAGCCACTGATGGTGGTGTCGCCGCTGATTTCTTCGGTTATCCAGGTGCCGACGGTGAGCGGGTTGCCATCGGTATTGCGCAGCATGATATTGGCGGATCGTACGGCATGAACGGGGAACTTCACGATGGTACCGCTGCCTTCTTTTACCGACACGCGTGATTCCACCTGTGGGGTGGTGACGTTGGCTGGCAGTTGTAACGTGTCGATTTCCACTTTCGCGGGGTAGTTGGATACGGCCCATGGTACGAGTAAATGGCCGCGCTTGTTGGTTTTCCCGACCAGTTGGTTTTCATATTTTACCGGAACATCGGGGTATCCTTCGGTATCGACCACAATAAAGGCATCGTTGATGCGGTTACTGGGGAAAAGCCCGCCGTTCATGTAGATCAGTGAACCGCTCAGTTCCCCCCACTGCGTGGTATTTCCTTCATTGCCGTACGTACCGCCGGCTATCGTGGCGTAAGGGCCGCGCCAGTCCAGCGCCCCCTGGTGATAGGGGGTTCTTCCTGTGCCATATGCGGCGTTCCAGCCTAACCCGCCTTCTGTCGGCGCGGTGCGGTTCACCCCAACTCGCGGTGAATAATCGCCATTGCTGTCGCGCTGAACCCCGGCATTAATACTGCCGTTTCTACCAAAAGGCATCACGAACTGGAGCTGGGCACTGTAGCCGTTTTCTCCTAGCGACTTGTTAAAGGCGAGGTAAATGGAGCTGTCTTGCCAGACCTGGCGGCTGAAAGAGAGATTCAGCAGACGGGTACGGGTTGAATCGTATGCGCGGATATCGAAATAACCCACGCCGAATGATCCATTGCCTTCACCAAACAACTGACTGCTGATCGTTGCCTGATAGCTTTCCCGACTGAGGCGACCTTCCGTGAGCACGGCGGTTAAATCACGATACGCTTCGCTGCGTTTAGCGTGTTGAACACTCAGGCCAAATGCGGAACTGTAGTAAGAATAGCCCGTGGTGTATTGGTGACCCGTGGCTTCCTTTTCACTCTGGCTGTAGGAGGAACTCAGCGTGCCCCAGCGGCCGACGGTGAAATCCATCCCTGCGCCGAGCAGATACAGCTCCTGTACCGCTTCGCCGTGTGCCGACACTGTCAGTTTATTGGTCAACCCGTAGCGATAGATACCGCTGACGGCCGGATCGTCAGTGTAGGAATTATTCTGTATGCCATAGTCCTGACGCAGAACGCCAACGGACAGATCGAAATCACTCAACCCCGCTCTCAGCAAGGTGTTGGAGACGTAAAAGGGGATCGTGGTGGAAATCTGTCGCCCCTGAGCATCCGTGGTGATGACGGTCGCTTCCCCTGCGCCGTTGAGATAAGGCGTATTGGTGAGGGTGAACGGGCCTGCGTTCAGGTTGGTGCTGTTGGCTTTATAACCGTTAATAAACAGGTCGAGCGTGCTGGGTACAGCGGCGGTACCAGTGTATTGCAGCATCGGGTAGGTCACGATATCCGGGCGAAGGCCGAAGTTGCGGGCGACACGCAGGCCACCCATACGCACCGAGTTGCTCCACGTCAGGGAGTTGCTAATCAAGTCGCCAACCTGATAGGTGATCAGGCGTTCGTTATCGTTATAGCGCCAATAGGTATCAAAGCGCTGATAGCCATCTTGCTGCGAGGTATTGTTGCCCGATGTGAAATAGTAGATCCCCGTGTTGGATAAGATTCCGTAGGGGCTGAAAAGGCGCTGTTCCATCCAACTACTGAGCGAATCCGAATTGCTACGGGGTGATGTGTAATAAAGGTTATAGTTAAATAGCAGGCCGGGGCTACTGCGGGCGGGGAAACTTGCCATATCCAGCCCTCCGCCGTCAACAGATTGTTCGGGTAGCCAGTGCATGGGCACGGTGAGCTTTAGCTGTTGTATGGCCTGATCGTAATCGACGGTGACGTCTGACAGGGTACTGATATTGACCTGTCCCACGCTTTGCTCCGACAGGCGAACGTGATTCTGACGCAGCGTTGCCGCATCCACATAATAGCTCCCGTCACGATACGTGACAGGGATAACCGTGTTATTACTCTGTCCGTTAACGGAAAGCGTTAAATAATAAACGGATTCGCTGAGCGAGGGCATGGCGCTAGGGGGCGCAGGGAGATCGGTATACTCTTCTGCGAGAACCGCCGCAGAATAAAACAGCGCAAACGGGGTATATATGAGCAGGGGAAAGGCACCTGTCTTGCACTTTATGCCAGACTTCACCATTGCCTCGCGGCCTCTAGACTCGTCTTTGTCATCAACCGAGCCCATCATTCGCGTTTAATCAGTATGGGATCGGTGATATCGATCAGGTGGGTGAAGAGTTGCATCGCTGCGCTCGGTGTGGACACGCCCGCAGGCAACGGCCAGCGCATTTCTTGCCCCGGTAGCACATAACCTAAAAAGCCGTCGGTTACCTTCATCCGGCTTCCTTTTCCGCTTTGGTCGGCTGACCAATACACATTACTCAGGCGGGCGTGTACCACGCCACGGTTGCGGACATACAGATAGTTTTTTCCTCCAACCGCGCTGACTCGCCAACTGAGCACGGGCAGCGTCGGTTCGGCGTTAGCGCGCCTTTTATCCGGGCGACTATGGGTCCAGACCCCTTCACCATCAAGAAACAGAGGTAGCAGATAGCGCATCTGGAATTGTAGCCCCATCTGCGGTGCATCTTGTTGGTAGGGCGCGGAAATCTCATCAATGATGATCCGGTAAGCCTGTTCGGTATTAGCGGGGGGAGGGGTGACGCGAATCAGGCGTATCATATTGCGCTTACCCGGTTCCAGCGTCATGAACGGCGGTGTAGCAATCACGTTATTTTGTTCGGCATAACGATCCTGAAAGTCTATTTGCTTCCAGGACATAATGCGGATTTGCAAACCGACGGGGGCATTGCCTTTGTTTTCCAACCATAGCGCCGAGCTGTTTTCATCGGCTTCAATGACCTGATAAATCGGCCAGACGAGGATAGAACTGGCGGCAAAGCACGATGAGCCTAGGCCGCTTAATAAAAAGACTATTGCCCGAATAAAAAACGTCATTTTCCTCTTCATTCTGTGTTCACCCTGTTGTGTTTTTAATAAGTCAGGCTGACGGTCACGTTATCGGTATAAACCCCTGCGGGAGGAAGAGGTGTACCGCCAAAATAGCGGGCATAAACGGTATAGGTCTGGGTTGTGGCAGGAAAGGAGACAATACTGAGCGCCAGACTTCCCGTTCCCCACACCTGCGTGCGCGCTGCATCACGGTATAGCTGATAGGCCAATAGCCGCGTACCTGCCGTATTCTTCAGATAACGCTGTGCGCTGCTGCCGCCATTAGCGCCGTAGCCCAGCTCAATGATGGCACTCGTGCCAGGTGTACAGGTGGCAACAATCGAGCCGCCGCCGCTGGTGCTGGCGATATCCACGTTGGTTGCTGTAGCGCTGTGCGTTCCGAAGTCAAGCGTACCCATATTGGGCTGGCTATTTGCCATGCTGGTGCCAAAAACACAGCCTCTTTGTATCGTTGCAGTGACATCGAATGTGCTGCTCACGGTGAGCGCCATTACTACAGTGGGGCTGATGGCGCTGGACAGCAGAAGTGACAAAGCCCATGCCGATGGAAAGCGCATCACAATACCAACGCTTACCGGACCTGAATGGCGATGCGGGATACATCCGACGTCAGGGGGAACGGCAAAGTACAGGCAGTAAACGCGATATCGCATATAAGACGTGGTGACATAACCGCTCCTTTTCTTACGGATCAATGATCCTAAAAAGGCCGACATGTGAGCATGCCGGCCTGTAAAAGATTACCATTCAATAGTTGCAGTGACGGTGTCGGTATAAGACCCGGCGGTGGGCGCCAGAACCGTTTGGTCTGACGGCTGAATACGCGCATAAATCGGAACCATCTGTGGGTTGCCCGTTGCCACAATGGCAATACCGGTTGTGCTACTCAGCGGGATTTCAGTGGTGCGGGTTGAATCACTGTATAAACGGTAGGGGACGTTATAGGTTCCCGTGCCCGGAGCCAGTCTACGTAGCGAGGCGCTGGCGTTTGCACCTGCCCCTATCGTTAATGATGCGGGGGTGCCAACAGAGCAACTAACCGTAATTCCACTGCCCCCGGTGCTGGTTACCTGACTATCAATCGCGGTTGTCAGATCGGAGTGGGAGCCGAAGTCTATTGTTCCCCATGTGGTTCCTGCCCCTCCACCGTTGTTGACCGTGCAGGCGGCGGTAATGGTGAGTGATACGGGAATCTGACCATTAATCGTCACGCTGCTGGCGGTGGGAGCGAGGCCGAATGTGGTAAATAGTGTAGCCAGAATAGGTAATGTTATACGTTTAGAATTCATAACGATTTCTTTATATGCCTCTCACTTATTTTCATCGAAAGTGTCTTCACAAAAACACAGTGGTTTCCGTGAAAACTGCTTGTCATGAGTGACTATTACGAAAAAAATCATAACGAGTCGTTTAAATCAGTGCGGGTATTTATATGGCATGGTTTCGGTATATTCGGGAAAATGCAAAGGAGGCATTCTCTTTCCTAATTCCCTAAACTACAGACACAAAATGTTGCACTGCTGAAATACATATTGCTACTATTTTCAGTGCTTTCCGTATGGTGAAGATAAATATATAAAGAAACGTATTACTATTTTTCTCTTCCATGGTACGAATAATGGCGGGCATATAAAATAACAGAGAAGTTCTTCGGGATTTATCCTGAATTGCACATTCGTCCATAAATAGAAGAGCAATCTATTTTTATCATATGGCGTTATATTCTGTGTCATTACCTTATTTATATAAACGAATACTAAAGAACGCTATTTAAGATAAAGATAGAAGTAGAGTGGTTATTTAACAATATCGTAAAATTGATATGCGTTAAAAAAGTGCAAATAGTCTATTTTTTTTATTTTATCAGTTTTTTATGCTGATTTTTTATTCGCAATTGAATTATAAATCCTATTTTTTGATTTTATTGTAATTGGTTATAACAACCACTCAAAATACGTGGTTATCTGTTATTGATATGATCGGTTTTGCCAAGTGCCCTTAAACATTCTATTTATCATGGGACTACTTCGGTTAAGCCAGCGTGATATGCACCTTCCAGCATTGCCGATTCATGACAATGTTTGACTCTTTGGTGATGGATCGGCTAAAAACGCATCATTGAGCGTGATTGATTTTACAACCGCATTCGGTCGCCTTTTCGACTGACTCTGGTCGGTTGCCTGTAGGTGGGAAGCGGGGAGGATGAATTTTTCTCCAAAACCTGATCTCAGGCGAGTTTACATAGCAAGAAACTCAGGTAACCTACAGCAAACCTTATATGGCTTATGTTGCAGGCATGCCAGAATTGCCGAAAAGCCAATCTCCGTAGCGTCTGGATTATGGAGATATGTCATATATTTCATTTACATAGCGGTGTAATATGCAAGTGTTGATAATGCGTCATGGTGATGCGGTACTTGATGCAGCGAGTGATGCCGTTCGGCCCTTGAGCGACGGTGGTTGTGATGAATCTCGTCAGATGGCGTGTTGGCTGAACGAGCAAAATATCGATATTGAGCGCGTTTTGGTGAGCCCTTATTTACGTGCCCAGCAAACGCTCGACGTGGTGAAGAAAGTGCTGCCGCTGCCGGAAGAAGCGGATTGCTTGAATGAACTGGCACCCGGCGGTGATGCCCAGCTTGTCGGTTATTATCTGCAAACGCTGGCGCGAGAAGGCGTAGGGGCGGTTCTGGTTGTTTCGCATCTGCCGCTGGTGGGCTATCTGGTCGCCGAATTATGCCGGAATGAAACGGCACCGATGTTTGCTACGTCTGCGATTGCCTGCGTGGCGGTGGAGGCGGAATTCGGCAATGGCGTCCTACATTGGCAAGTCAGCCCTGCACAGTTGAACGCGAAACCCTGAAATCATTGCAGTATCAGGCGTGTAATCGGCTTACACGCCTTTTAGCCTTTCCGTATAACGTCATTTACTCAAGCGAAGGCGCCTCCAGCGCCATCAATACCAGCAGCGCGGCATTCCCGCCAAATTCTTTCGGTGCCTGATGAAAAGCCAGCACATCAGGGTGCTGCGCCAGCCAGAGCGGCGTTTGTTGCTTCAGTATATGTTTGCCGTGCCCGTGCATCACGCAGGCGCAGTAAACATGCTCCCGACGGCAGGCCGCCAGCAGTGCACCTAACTCTTGTTTCGCCTGAAGCTGCGTCAGACCGTGCAGATCCAGAAACAGCTCCGGTGAATAGTCTCCCCGGCGGAGTTTCTTCAATTCATAGTGGCTGGCACCGGGGCGGACATAGCGCGTCGGGCCTTCTGCATCCAGTTGGGGCTGAAATTCATCCGAAAAATAGAAACTGGCATCAACTTGTTCCTGCAATACCCGTTTGGCAGGCAGTTCGCCTGATTTTCTGCGCAGCGGTTTGTGGGTATAGGTATCCTGACGCAATTTTTTTGTGCCAGTGATTGACGTACGAAAAAGCTGCAATTCGTCGTCATTCAGGGAATATTTATTACTCATATTTTATTCATCTTGCGTCAACATTCGATCAGTTTACCTCGTCTCTCTGCTGTCGCTAAATAAAAGTCTGTATCGGGGCGCGCTCAGTCGGTTATATCTGCTGATTTGTCGCGGGCTTCATGGCAAACTAAGCGCCAATTTCCTATTCAGAACTGTCTGCGGAGGACTCCCTTGGACAAAATTTTCGTCGATGAGGCCGTCAGTGAACTTCATACCATTCAGGATATGTTGCGCTGGGCTGTCAGCCGGTTTAACGCAGCCAACGTCTATTACGGTCATGGGACGGATAATCCCTGGGATGAAGCCATACAACTGGTATTACCTAGCCTGTATCTACCGCTCGATATTCCTGAAGATATGTATACCTCTCGTTTGATCACCAGCGAGCGGCAGCGCATAGTTGAACGCGTGATCCGTCGCGTTAATGAGCGCATCCCTGTCGCTTATCTGACCAACAAGGCTTGGTTCTGCGGCCTGGAATTCTACGTTGATGAACGTGTGCTGGTACCGCGTTCTCCCATTGGTGAACTGATCAATAACTATTTTGATGAGCAGTTGCCGGCAGCGCCACATCATATTCTTGATCTGTGCACGGGCAGCGGCTGTATTGCTATTGCCTGCGCACAGGCATTCCCTGAAGCGGAAGTTGACGCGGTGGATATCTCCAACGATGCATTGGCGGTAACTGAGCAGAATATTCAGCAGCATGGTCTGGAATACCGTGTGACGCCAATCCGGTCTGACCTGTTCCGCGATTTACCGGCGATTCGCTATGATTTGATCGTGACTAATCCACCGTATGTGGATGAAGAAGATATGTCCGATCTGCCGCAGGAATTCCGTTTCGAGCCTGAACTGGGGCTGGCTGCGGGCAACGACGGTCTGGATCTGGTGCGGCGTATTCTGGCCTGTGCGCCAGACTATCTTAGCGACAACGGCGTGCTGATTTGTGAAGTGGGCAACAGTATGGTGCACCTGATCGATCAATACCCGGAAATCCCGTTCACCTGGCTGGAGTTTGATAACGGCGGTGACGGCGTGTTTATGCTAACGCGAACACAGCTGGTTGATTGCAAAGATCATTTTAGCGCTTACCGTGATTAACAGGCATAACGACATTCATTACCCTTACCGCTTTATCAGGCGCTAAGACAGTAACAGAACACATGCGAAGGAGTTGTGATGGCAGGCAACAGTATTGGGCAATTTTTCCGCGTCACTACATTTGGTGAATCCCACGGTATTGCGCTGGGGTGTATTGTTGATGGGGTACCGCCGGGGATCCCGCTGACTGAGGCGGATCTGCAACACGATCTGGATCGCCGCCGTCCGGGGACATCCCGCTATACGACGCAGCGCCGCGAGCCCGATCAGGTCAAGATCCTGTCCGGCGTTTTTGACGGTGTGACAACAGGGACCAGCATTGGTCTGCTGATTGAAAACACCGATCAGCGTTCTCAGGACTACAGCGCGATTAAAGATGTTTTTCGCCCCGGTCACGCCGACTACACCTATGAGCAAAAATATGGCCTCCGCGACTACCGTGGCGGCGGTCGTTCTTCCGCGCGCGAAACCGCGATGCGCGTTGCCGCAGGGGCGATTGCGAAGAAATACCTGCAACAGAAACATGGTGTGAAAGTTCGTGGCTATCTGTCGCAGATTGGCGATGTCACCTGCGAGCTGAAAGACTGGGAACAGGTTGAGCAAAACCCGTTCTTTTGCCCAGATATCGACAAGCTGGACGCCCTGGATGAACTGATGCGTGCGCTGAAAAAAGAGGGCGATTCCATTGGCGCGAAGGTGAGTGTCGTGGCGGAATCTGTACCTGCCGGATTAGGTGAGCCGGTCTTTGATCGTCTTGATGCCGATCTGGCTCATGCGTTGATGAGCATCAATGCGGTGAAAGGCGTCGAAATCGGCGATGGCTTTGCGGTTGTCACCAAACGCGGCAGCGAAAACCGTGATGAAATCACGCCAGACGGTTTCCAAAGCAACCACGCTGGCGGTATTTTGGGCGGGATCAGCAGCGGTCAACATATCGTTGCACATCTGGCGTTGAAGCCGACTTCCAGCATTATGGTACCAGGGAAAACGATCAATCGTCAGGGCGAAGCGACGGAGATGGTCACGCGCGGCCGTCACGATCCCTGTGTTGGTATTCGAGCGGTGCCGATTGCCGAAGCCATGATGGCGATTGTGTTAATGGATCACCTGCTGCGCCTACGCGCACAGTGTGGGGATGTGAACAGTCAGGTTCCTTGCTGGTAAAACATAATGAAACAAGGGTTAATTGGGGTTCTCGCGCTGGCGCTGAGTGCGTCGCTGTGGTCGAACGCTGCGTGGGCGAAAACGCCCTGGCAGGAGATAACGCATCCGGTTGCGGGCACGCCGCAGTCAATTGGGAGCTTTTCCAATGGCTGTATCATTGGTGCCCAGCCGCTGCCGTTGCAATCGTTGGATTATCAGGTGATGCGTGTCGATCAGCGCCGCTATTTCGGGCACCCCGAACTGCTCGCCTTTATTCAACGCCTGAGTAACGAAGTGAAGCGTACGACCTCTGGTCATGTGTTGGTGGGGGATATGGGCATGCCTGTCGGTGGACGTTTCAGTAGCGGTCACGCCAGTCACCAGTCCGGGCTGGATGTGGACATCTGGCTGCAATTGCCCAGACAGCGCTGGAGCGAGCAGCAACTGTTGAAGCCGCAGCCTATCGATTTGGTTAACGCCAGCGGGCTTAATGTTAATCCGCGCGTCTGGCGACCAGAAATCACTACCTTGATCAAAACCGCCGCGCTGGATAGCGATGTGACGCGCATCTTCGTCAATCCGGCGATTAAAAAACAGCTGTGTGCTGAAGCGGGCCACGATCGTGACTGGTTGCGTAAAGTTCGCCCTTGGTTTGCACACCGTGCGCATATGCACGTGCGTTTACGCTGCCCGGCAGACAGTCTGGAGTGTCAGGATCAGAGCGATCCGCCACTGGGTGACGGATGCGGTGCCGAATTAACCAGCTGGTTCCAACCGAAAAAACCGAGTAGCGAAGCGCCAGAGAAGACTACACCGCCGCCTTTGCCTCCTTCTTGTCAGGCATTGCTCGACAGACATTTTGCCGCGAGATAACAAATAACGATGGATTGGTTAGTGCTTGGGCCAGAAACGCTGGCCGTGCTGTTTTTTGTCGGAGCGTTGGCAGGGTTTATTGATTCGATTGCCGGCGGGGGCGGTTTATTGACGATTCCGGCTCTGTTGGCGGCGGGGTTATCCCCGGCGCAGGCGCTGGCAACGAATAAACTTCAGGCCGTCGGCGGATCCTTTTCCGCCAGCCTGTATTTCATTCGTCGTCGTGCGGTGAATCTGGGCGAGCAGAAACTGGCGATTGCGCTGACGTTTGCGGGGTCGACCTTTGGGGCCTGGCTGATCCAGCAAATCCACGCCGATTTTCTGCGTCAACTTCTGCCGGTGCTGATCATTGGCATCGGCCTCTACTTTTTATTAACGCCAAAAATCGGTGATGAAGATCGGCAGCGTCGTCTGTCGTCACTTCCGTTTGCGATTCTGGCAGGCGGCTGCGTCGGCTTTTATGACGGTTTCTTTGGCCCCGGCGCGGGGTCATTTTACGCGCTGGCGTTTGTCACCTTGTATGGCTTCAATCTGGCTAAAGCGACAGCGAATGCCAAGATCCTGAACTTTACCTCTAATTTTGGCGGGCTACTGTTTTTCATGCTGGGCGGTCAGGTTGTCTGGGTTGTCGGCGGTGTGATGCTGGCAGGACAGATTATTGGGGCGCGACTCGGTGCCAGAATGGTGATGACGAAAGGGCAAAAGCTGATTCGTCCTATGCTGGTGCTGGTTTCCGCCACCATGAGCGGTAAGCTGATTTATGACAGCCATGGTCACGCGATTGCTGTCTGGCTGGGACAGTTTTTATGATGACAGGTTTATGATAGCAACAGATAACATGACAACGACGCACCATTATCAACAACTGATTGATATATTTAATAATTGCTTTGGAGATGAATACAATACTCGTCTGGTAAAAGGCGACGATGAGCCGATTTATCTGCCCGCAGATGATGAGATTCCGTATCACCGGATTGTCTTTGCGCATGGTTTTTATGCCAGTGCGCTGCACGAGATTTCTCATTGGTGCATTGCCGGTGCCCAGCGTCGCTTACAGGTGGATTTCGGCTATTGGTATTGCCCTGATGGCCGCGATGTGGCGACGCAAAGCCAGTTTGAGGGGGTTGAAATCAAACCTCAGGCCTTTGATTGGCTGTTCTGCGTAGCCGCAGGCTTTCCGTTTAACGTCAGCTGCGACAATCTGAACGGCGACTGCGAGCCGGACCGCATTGATTTTCAGCGACGTGTACATGCGCAGGTGATGCAGTATCTGGAAGAAGGCATCCCCGCTCGTCCGGCACGCTTTATTCACGCGCTACAATCGTTTTACAATACGCCCCCGCTGACGGCGGAGAGCTTCCCGTATCCAGCCGATCTGTGATGCGCGGGAAACGCAAAAACTTGAGGATAAGACATGATCGCAGAATTTGAAACGCGCATTCTGGCGCTGATTGATGACATGGTAGAGCATGCCAGCGACGACGAACTGTTTGCCGGCGGCTATCTGCGTGGTCATCTGACGGTGTCGGTGGCAGAGGCGGAAGAGCGCGGGGAACAGACGCTGGAAGCCCTGCACGCGCGCGTGAGCGACAGCATTAAGAACGCCATTAAAAACGGTGAACTGTCACCGCCGGATCAGGTACTGGTTAACGGAATGTGGGAACGCTTGTTCCAGCAGGCGCAAACTAGCACGCACTGATTTTCATGTGGGCTAATCGTTAATCTGTTAATCTGTCAGTGCTGGCGTTACGTGCTCATGTAGTCGAGCCAGCACATTTTCTTCCCCGTTAATCCTGATTTACGGGTTTACCTTTCAGCAGTTTTCTTATCCAGAAACGATTCGGGTTTAGCGAAGCGAGCGTATCACGATCCAGCGGCTGAGGTTCGCCATAGATCTGCGAAGCCAAAATTTCTGCGGCGAGTGGGGCGGAGCAGAGCCCGCGTGAACCTAACGCGCCGATAATAAACAGATCCTGCCAGCAAGGGGCGTTTGGTACTACATCGGCACGATGCTGGGGATGCAGTCGATCTCCATATTCTGTCAGCGTTTGTTCGTAGTCTGGCACGGCCCCTAAGAGCGGTAGATGGTCGCGCAGCGCGCAGCGAACGCCTTGACGTGCCTGCGCATCGCTGACGTCGATCGTCTTGACCCACTCTGCGTTGGGCAAGCAATTCAGCAGCCGTTGGCGGTTCTCTTGCTGCTCGGCTTCCCGATAATCACAGCACGTTTCTCCCCGCACATAGCTTGCTCCGATGCAGTGCGTCTGATGACGTGGGCTGACTGGCGTCAGGTAGCCGTCGTAGCACAGCACCTGTTTTAACTGCCCTAACACAGGATTGGTGGGAATATGGCTGACCTGCCCGCGCACGGCGTAGGCAGGCAAGCGGTGGGTTTGCGACCAGTCGGTAATGCGATAACCGTTCGCCAGCACCACGACCACATGATGTACCCGCTGGCCGCTGCTCAGGGTAAGCGCCCAGCCGTTATCGGTTTTCTCCAGTGCAGAAACGGCGGAGTTCATGTGTATCAATAGGCCGTTTTGCTCTGCCAGCTTTAGTGCTGATGCTGTCAGCTCCGCCGGGCACAGCCAGCCGCCGTCGGGATAGGTGATGCCGTCTATGCCGGGATTCAGGCCGCTCTGTTTTTCCAGTTGCTGCGCATCTACGCTCACGACCAACTCTTCCGGCCATTCTCCTTGCAGAATTTGCTCGATCTTACGTGCACTTTTTTCATCCCAGGCAAGCTGGGTGACGCCACACCACTGGTGCCCAAATGTCAGCCCTTGTTGCGCCAGCGACGTGTAGTGGCGGCGGGCAAAATCAAACGCGAGGGAGAAAAAGCGGGATACCGCATCGTGTCGGTTATTCAACAGCGGATACAGTGCGCCCTGACGATTGCCGGATGCGCCAGTGGCAGGCTGCGCTTCCTCGCAGTAGAGCGTGACGTTCGCGCCGCGACGTTGCAAAGCCAGTGCGGTGAGTACGCTGGCAATACCGCCTCCGATAATCGCAATATCGTCAGTCGCACTGGCAGCAGGGCGCGCAAACCACGGCGTTGATGAGGACGTGGGAAGGGCGTCGGGTAAAATGCCGCTCAGCATTTCCCGCTTCTGCCCGAATCCTTTGATTTTGCTGACCTGAAACCCGGCCTGTTGCAGACCGCGGCGCACAAAGCCCGCGGCGGTAAAGGTGGAAAACGTGCCTTCTTTACGGCACAGACGTGCCATTGCCTGAAACAGATGCTCTGTCCACATATCCGGGTTCTTGGACGGCGCGAAGCCGTCCAAGAACCAGGCATCGACTTGATGATTCTGGGTGTCATCCAGCTCAGGAAGTAAAGCGTTGACGTCACCGAACCACAAATCGAGCGTGATACTGCCCTGCGCCAGAATCAGGCGATGGCACCCCGGCAGCGGTAGAGGCCATTGCTCTCGCAGTTCATCTGCGAATGCGGCTAACTCCGGCCACTGCGCGTGTGCGGCAGCCAAATCATGCCGACGCAAGGGGAATTTCTCGAAGCTAATGAAATGCAGGTGACGTAATGTCGCTTGTGGCTGCTGTTGGCGAAACGCGGCAAAGGCTTGCCACAGCGTGAGAAAATTCAGGCCAGTGCCAAAGCCGGTTTCTGCTACTACGCAGGCAGTACGCGGATGTGTGACAAAACGCTCGGGAAACTGATTGCCCTTTAAAAATACATAACGGGTCTCAGCCAACCCATCCTGATTCGAAAAATAGACGTCATCAAACTGTTGCGATACAGGTGTACCCTGAGCGTTCCAACTTAACGACGCGTGCTGGATGGGAAGGTTCGTCACGGCAAAAGCTCATTATTCAAGTGATAGCGAGATTTTAACGGGCGGAATATCGTGGTGCAAATTTAGCGATAATTCCCGATAGTTCGGCTGATCGGACTTGTTCAGCTTACAACTGTACGCTAAAGTGCGAAGCGAAATCCCAAACTCTATAAGTGGAAGAAGAGGTATTAAATGAAACGTGCAGTGATTACTGGCCTGGGGATCGTATCAAGCATCGGTAATAACCAGCAGGAAGTTCTGGCATCATTGCGGGAAGGCCGCTCGGGTATTACTTTCTCTCAAGAGCTGAAAGATTCCGGTATGCGTAGTCACGTCTGGGGAAATGTCAAACTGGACACCACGGGCCTCATCGATCGCAAAGTTGTGCGTTTTATGAGTGATGCATCGATTTATGCCTACTTATCCATGGAGCAGGCGATTCAGGATTCAGGACTGTCAGATGAGGTATATCAGAATAACCCACGCGTTGGACTGATTGCTGGTTCTGGCGGTTCTGCGCGCTATCAGGTGTTTGGTGCCGACGCCATGCGTAGCCCGCGTGGTCTGAAAGCTGTTGGTCCTTATGTGGTAACCAAATCAATGGGTTCAGCGGTCTCCGCGTGTCTGGCAACCCCATTCAAAATTCACGGCGTGAACTACTCTATCAGCTCTGCCTGTGCGACCTCCGCACACTGTATCGGTAATGCCGTTGAGCAAATCCAGATGGGCAAACAGGATATCGTGTTCGCTGGCGGTGCTGAAGAGCTGTGCTGGGAACTGGCCTGTGAGTTTGACGCGATGGGCGCGCTGTCAACCAAATACAATGAAACGCCGGAAAAAGCTTCCCGTACCTATGATGCTGGCCGTGATGGCTTTGTGATTGCAGGCGGTGGCGGTATGGTCGTTGTCGAAGAATTGGAACACGCGCTGGCGCGTGGGGCACATATCTACGCAGAAATCGTCGGCTACGGCGCGACATCTGACGGTGCAGACATGGTTGCTCCATCGGGAGAAGGTGCCGTTCGCTGTATGAAGATGGCGATGAACGGTGTGGATACCCCGATTGATTACCTGAACTCTCATGGCACTTCTACGCCAGTGGGCGATGTGAAGGAGTTGGGGGCGATCCGTGAAGTGTTTGGCGATCATTCGCCAGCGATTTCTGCAACCAAAGCCATGACGGGCCACTCTCTGGGCGCCGCAGGCGTTCAGGAAGCCATTTATTCGCTGCTGATGTTGGAACATGGATTTATTGCACCGAGCATCAACGTAGAAACGCTGGATGAGCAAGCGGCGGGCCTGAACATTGTCACTGAGCCGACGGAACGCAAACTGACTACGGTGATGTCTAACAGCTTCGGTTTTGGTGGTACGAATGCGACGCTGGTCATGAGAAAACTCGATAACTAATCACGTTATCTCATTGATAGATATAAACCCCGTTGGCGTAAGCCACGGGGTTTTTTGTTGGCGCAAGTGGTGACCCAATGTTTGTTTTAATGGGAGAGATTTTTAGATCAACACCCAAAGCAGAAATGCCGCCACGCACGTGCTGACAATCACCAGAAACATGGGTTTATGGAATAGGGATTGCCAACTGAGCGGCAATGAGGCAATCAGAGGATTAAACAGCGGGTGCAGCAGTGACGACGTCGTTGCCCAATCCGTTTCCTGTGCACGCTGAATGCGTTGCGTAAACAGGAATGTCAGCAAATCGCTGACCTGCATCGGCGTCAGCGGGGTTTGTAATCCGATATTGAAGCGATTTTGCGTGTAATCCATCAATAAGTGCTGTTCCTGCACGGTCAGCGGCTGTGGTAACAGCGCCTGCAACGGGGCGAGGTTCGGAGAAAGTAGCGTATTCTGTGACGACAATGGCTGTGGCAATGGATTCGTTGATGACGGACTCGCATTGGTCGCGTTAATCATGCTGGTCTCTGGCGAGGTGGCACGAAGCCGCATCTGCGTCTGTTGCAGCTCAACCTGCGCGTGCAAAAACTGTGTGAGCAGCGGCAGATGTTTTAACGGAATAGCATCGCCCGCGTTAAGATTCTGCATCATCATCAGGTTGGTTAGCACCCTCGCAGGTTGTTCCCCCGTCATGGTCGCTAACCGGGTGATTAACTGATTCAAGCCTCGTTGCTCTGCTGGGGAAAGCGGGCGTTCGGGCGAGTTGGCTGCCTGAGCCGCTTGTGGTGTGGTCGTTGACGCGGTTGATTGCGGAATTTGCCCGCTTTGCAGCAGGGTAACCACCTGCTGTAGCTGTGCTTTATTCAGTGCGCTGAGTGTGGTGCTACCGAAACGCTGCTGGATGAAATCGCTGACTGCCTGACGATTATTCCCCTGAGACAGCATATCTGTCAGGCGTTGAAGCAACTGCTGACGCCCACCGCTATCTTGTGCCTGCGTTAAACGCGTCTGGAGTATTTGTTCGGCAGGTCGGTAATGGTGGGACAACAGCTCATTATTTTCTGCCAGACCTAATCCTTGCTTTACCGTCGTCCAGACTTCCGATGCCTTTGACGTTGTCAGTGCGGCAACTTTAAGCACCAGATTTTCCAGCGTTGTCCGTTGTGCCAATGTCAGGGGCCGATCGCTATTGGCCGAACCTGCGGCGTTAGGCGTTGATGATGCAGAGGTTGACGACGTCGGTGCTTGAGTAACCGAACGTTCGCCGGGCAGCGGGGCTCCTGGGCCGCTTACAGGTTGCATCTCGGTTATCCTCACTGCCGTCATGATTGAGATGAATCATAGCAATCTCCAGTGGCGGCCGATAGTCTGCATCGCTTAAAACAGCACGAATATCGTGGGTGGGCAGGGCACTTAGGTGGGACGTCCTGGCGGAATGCGCAAACGTTGGGCGAGGATAACACCGAGTAGCGTGATGCCACCGCCAACCAGATGATAGTGATGTAATGGTTCGTTCAGCAAACCAATCGCAATCATTGCCGTAAAGATCGGCGTCAGATTCATAAAGATGGCGGCCTTATTGGCTCCCAGACGCATAACCCCCTGAATCCACAAAAAAGGCGCGATGATTGAAGCCATGATGCCAGCGAAAATCACCAGCGGCAGATTTTGACCGTTGAGTTGCACATTGTCCGTCAGCAGGAAATTGGGCACCAGCAACACCACACCAAAGGCAATTTGCACATAGAGCGAAACCCAATTGGGCAGTGGGATGTTCCAGCGTTTGGTTAATACGCCATAAAGCGCATAGGACAATGAGGCGCAAAACATCATGAATTCACCGGGGCCGATGCCCTGCGCCAGAATCTGCTCAGGATGCCCCGCACCGATCAGCCAGACAATTCCCGCCATCGATAGCAGGCTACCGAGCAGGACACCCAGCGTCGGGGCCAGACGTAGCAGAGGGATGCTGAGCACAACAGTAAGGAGCGGCACTAATGATCCCATGATTCCCATCATCACTGCGCTGATAGTGTGTGCCGCATAGTAGGCCAGGCTCTGATACAACACCATGCCGAGAAACCCCAACACCAGCAGTTTCCAAGCATGTTGACGAATGGCCGTCACATGGTGACGCAGGGTTGGCAGCATGAATGGCGTCATGACGAGGAATGCCAGTAGCCAGCGATAAAACGAGATAGCGGTTGGATCGATGACGTTCGCAGAGAGTTTGTTAACGATGACGTTAATTGACCAGATCAGGACGGCAATAGTAGGAAATAGGGCGTTCAACGTTGGATTTCTCATAACAGACCAGACGGAAAACGTATCCATTGCCAGTCTGGTAGATAAAAATGGGGCAAGTGCGACATTGGCAAACAACATAACAGAGCCATGTGGCGGCTATCAACCTTGTATGGCGATTGGCTGTCTATGATTCCCCTCTTGTAAGGCCTTCATTAGATGTGAACTGATAGCGGAAAGACGTCGTGTCGTAATTGCCTTGGGTTTCTGCATCATTCGGTGGCAAAATATCTCCCCGCTTTTTTAGGCTGGCTACCGATGTCGGAGAAGACAATGAAGATTCTGGTTGATGAGAACATGCCGTATGCCCGCGAGCTTTTTAGCCGTCTGGGTGAGGTGCAGGCCGTGCCGGGACGCCCTTTACCGCGCGATCTGTTGGCAGATGCGGATGCGCTGATGGTGCGCTCGGTCACGAAGGTGAACGCAGATCTGCTGTCGGGTTCGGCGATAAAATTTGTCGGTAGTGCGACGGCAGGTACCGATCATGTTGATGATACCTGGCTTACTGCTAACGGTATCGCGTTTTCCGCTGCACCTGGCTGCAATGCCATTGCGGTGGTGGAATACGTATTTTCTTCTTTGCTGATGCTGGCCGAGCGTGATGGTTTCCAACTGCGTGATAAAACTGTAGGGATTGTTGGCGTGGGGAACGTTGGCAGACGTCTGGATGCGCGCTTGAAAGCCTGGGGGGTTAAAACACTGCTGTGCGATCCGCCGCGTGCCGATCGCGGTGATGCGGGGGATTTCCTGCCGCTAGAGACGCTGGTGCGCGATGCTGACATCCTGACGCTGCATACGCCGCTGTATCTCGACGGGCCATACCGAACCCATCATTTGGTTGATGCCAATGTGTTGGACGCCTTTGCGGACGGACGTATTCTGATTAACGCCTGTCGCGGCGCGGTGCTGGACAATGCGGCACTGCTTGAGGCGTTGCAACGGGGTAAAAAACTCAGCGTCATTCTTGATGTCTGGGAGCCTGAGCCAGAATTATCGACCGATCTACTGGCGCGAGTCGATATTGGCACGGCGCATATCGCCGGTTATACGCTGGAAGGGAAGGCGCGTGGCACTACGCAGGTTTTTGAAGCCTGGAGCGAGTTTATCGGGACCCCGCAGCAGGTGGCGCTTTCATCGCTTTTGCCTGAGCCAGAGTTTGCCGAAGTGACACTGACCGTACCGCTGGATGAGGTGCTGCTAAAACGTCTGGTGCATCTGGTGTATGATGTGCGCCGGGACGATGCACTGCTGCGCCACGTTGCGTATCAGGACGGTGAGTTCGATCGCCTGCGCAAACATTATCAGGAACGACGCGAATGGTCGTCACTTCATGTTATCTGCGCCGATGCTGACAGCGCAGATTGCCTGAACGCGCTGGGGTTCACGGCGTCAGTGCGGAATGCACGTTAACGGAAGCCGCTTAGGTCCTCCGTTGGCGGATGCGTCGAACAAGCATCACTCTTTATTCATGAACCGACAGGCTGCGTCTCTATCGTCTGTCGGTTTCATTCATGTTTTGTGTTTCATTCAAAATTTGGGAGAGAACCAAATGTCTGACGGCTGGAATATTGCTCTGCTGGGCGCAACGGGCGCAGTAGGCACGGCGTTACTGGAATTATTGCAGGAACGTGAATTCCCGGTGGGTGAACTGTATCCGCTGGCCAGCGAACGTAGCGCGGGTGAAACCATACGTTTTAACGGCAAATCCTGTCTGGTCACCGATGTGGCGGATTTTGACTGGTCACAGACGCAATTGGCGTTTTTTGTCGCGGGCCAGGATGTTAGCGCCCGCTATGCGGAAGAAGCGGGGGACGCGGGCTGTCTGGTTATCGACAGCAGTGGTCTGTTTGCGCTGGAGCCGGATGTCCCGCTGGTGGTGCCCGGCGTGAATGCACATACGCTGGCAGATTATCGTAACCGTAATATTGTGGCAGTGGCGGACAGCCTGACCAGCCAACTGCTGACGGCGATTAAACCGATGACCGATGCCGCAGGGCTTTCACGCCTGCATGTCGTCAGTATGCTGTCGGTTTCTGCCCTCGGTAAAGCGGCGGTGGACGATCTGGCCGGGCAAAGTGCCCGTTTGCTGAACGGTATTCCCCCCGAAGAAGGCATTTTCCCGAAACAACTGGCGTTCAATCTGTTGCCTCTACTGCCGGATGACGCTGGCAGCGTACGTGAGGAACGGCGTCTGGTGGAGCAGGTGCGTAAGGTCTTGCAGGACGAAGGGTTGCCGATTTCAGTGACCTGTATTCAGTCTCCTGTGTTCTATGGCCACGCGCAGATTGTTCATCTTGAATCACTGCGCCCGCTGTCTGCGGAAGAAGCGCGTGACGAATTACTCAACGCCGGAAATATTCAGGTCAGCGACGAGCAGGATTACCCAACGCAGGTTGGCGATGCGTCAGGCAATGGACAACTGAGTGTAGGCTGTCTGCGTAACGATTACGGTATTCCTGAACTGCTGCAATTCTGGTCAGTTGCCGATAACGCTCGCTTTGGTGGTGCGCTGATGGCGGTGGAAACCGCAGAACGTCTGGTGCAGGAGTATCTTGGGTAATGTCGGAAACCACTCAGGCGGAAGTTATTCAGGTTGACGCCGTTGCGGAAAACGAGCGTGCCCCGCTGAAAATCGCGTTAGGCATTGAGTATGACGGTAGCCGTTATTATGGCTGGCAGCGTCAGGCTGAAGTGGCCAGCGTGCAGGCCTGCCTTGAAAAAGCGCTGAGCAAAGTGGCGGATGAACCGATAGAGGTGTTTTGCGCCGGCCGAACCGATGCTGGCGTTCACGGCACCGGGCAGGTTGTGCATTTTACTACGCACGCCATCAGGAAAGACGCGGCCTGGACGATGGGCGTGAATGCGAATTTACCGCCGGATATCGCCGTGCGTTGGGTGAAAACGGTGGATGAGGATTTTCATGCGCGTTTCAGCGCCACGGCACGTCGTTATCGTTATGTCATCTATAATCACCGCTACCGCCCTGCGGTGCTCGCCCACGGTGTGACGCATTTTTATCACCCACTGGACGTGACGCGTATGGAACGGGCTGGACAGTGCCTGTTGGGTGAAAATGATTTCACCTCTTTTCGGGCTGTGCAGTGCCAGTCGCGCACGCCGTGGCGCAATGTAAATCATTTAAAGGTTACACGTCACGGTGACTATATCGTGGTAGATATTAAGGCCAATGCGTTCGTTCATCATATGGTGCGTAATATCGTTGGTAGCCTGATGGAGGTCGGTTGTGGCAATCGCCCGGAGTCGTGGATTGCAGAACTGCTGGCGGCCAAAGATCGTACGCTGGCGGCCGCGACGGCCAGAGCCGAAGGGTTGTATTTAGTGGCGGTGGATTACCCAGCGCGTTTTGCCTTGCCACAGCCCACGATGGGCCCGCTCTTTTTGGCTGACTAGTGCTTATTGGTGTGATTTACGCGTTTTTGTCGTATCGCACGCGGTCAGATGGCCGTAGGTCAACAGGCCGCGCGCGGTGCGTATTAAGAGCAATGCTGTTTGGCGTGCTATACGCAAGGCAACGCGGGAATTCCGGCTGCCTTGCGTATATCGACCGCGTGCGATCGATATAACACTTTGGGGAGAAGATGTTGTGATGGAATTCATACAGTTTATTATTGATTTTATTCTGCACATTGACGTTCATCTGGCGGAACTGGTGGCGCAATATGGTGTTTGGGTTTATGCCATTTTGTTCCTGATTCTGTTCTGTGAGACCGGGCTGGTGGTGACGCCGTTTCTGCCGGGAGATTCGTTACTGTTTGTCGCAGGGGCGCTGGCGGCGTTGCCGTCGAACGATCTGAATGTGCACACGATGGTGTTCCTGATGATCGTTGCCGCGATTACAGGTGATGCAGTGAACTACACGATTGGGCGACTGTTCGGTGAAAAGCTGTTTAGCAACCCGAACTCGAAGATTTTCCGTCGCAGCTATCTGGATAAAACGCATGCGTTTTACGCGCGTCACGGCGGAAAAACGATAATTCTGGCGCGCTTTGTCCCGATTGTGAGAACATTTGCGCCGTTTGTCGCCGGGATGGGGCACATGAGCTATCGGCATTTTGCTGCCTATAATGTCATAGGGGCGCTGCTGTGGGTGCTGTCATTCACCTATGCGGGCTACCTGTTTGGCGATTTACCGGTAGTGCAGGAAAATCTGAAATTACTGATTGTCGCGATTATTTTCCTTTCTATCCTGCCGGGCGTTATTGAGATTGTTCGTCATCGTAGAGCGACCGCGCGCGGCAATGTGAAATAAGTGAAGTATTTTAACATCCGGTTTGACCAGTTTTTTATCCACAGTACCGGAGCGTTATGGTTTAATGGGCAGCATTTATGGTCTGTTCTTGGGAACACTCTGGGTGCCGATGCCTTTGTACCGCGATTGTCGTGCGTCTCAGGCATTTTTTCATTGGCAATGTTGTCAGGGAATAACATGAACAGCGGACTGGCATTTGCCAGGTTCAAGCAGAAAGGTTATCAATGAGCTGGATTGAACGAATTCTTAACAAAAGCAACATCACACCGACCCGCAAAGCAAACATCCCTGAAGGGGTCTGGACAAAATGTGATAGCTGCGGTCAGGTTCTTTATCGTGCCGAGCTAGAGCGTAATCTGGAGGTCTGCCCGAAGTGCGATCACCACATGCGTCTTTCCGCACGTAACCGCCTACAGGCGTTTCTGGATAAAGAAAGCACTGTTGAGCTGGGAAGCGAACTGGAACCGAAGGATGTCCTGAAATTCCGGGATTCCAAAAAATATAAAGATCGTCTGGTTTCTGCGCAGAAACAGTCCGATGAGAAAGATGCGCTGATCGTCATGAAAGGCACGCTGTACGGTATGCCAGTTGTGGCTGCGTCGTTTGAGTTCTCTTTCATGGGGGGCTCAATGGCGTCTGTTGTGGGGGCGCGTTTTGTGCGTGCCGTTGAGCAGGCATTGGAAGACGGCTGCCCGCTGGTGTGCTTCTCCGCCAGTGGCGGTGCGCGTATGCAGGAAGCGCTGATGTCGCTGATGCAAATGGCGAAAACCAGTGCGGCATTGGCAAAAATGCGTGAGCGCGGCTTGCCGTATATCTCCGTGCTGACTGACCCGACGATGGGCGGTGTTTCCGCGAGTCTGGCGATGTTGGGCGATCTGAACATTGCCGAGCCGAAAGCACTGATCGGTTTTGCCGGTCCACGCGTTATCGAACAAACCGTGCGTGAAAAACTGCCGCCGGGCTTCCAGCGCAGTGAATTCCTGATTGAAAAAGGGGCGATCGATATGATCGTTCGTCGTCCGGAAATGCGCTACAAGCTGGCCACCATTCTTGCCAAACTGACGAATCATCCAGAACCGGGCAACGATGACGTGGAAATCCGCAGCGATGCGCCGTCTGAATCATCACAGGATGACGCATAATTGACATGATGGGCTGGGCGTGTGGTACTCGACCACGTCGTTCTCGACCGAGTAGTCATACGCACGCCCAGCCCGCAATGAACCGTAAGCCAGTGAACGGGACTCATGGATACTCTTCAAATACCTCAAGCCACGTCACCCTTGGTTACGTGGCTTCATTATCTTGAGCACCTGCACGCGCAGGCCATTGATTTAGGTCTGGAGCGCGTTAAGCAGGTTGCTGAACATCTCCAACTGCTACAGCCTGCCGCAACGGTTTTCACCGTTGCGGGGACGAACGGCAAAGGAACCACCTGCTGTACGCTGGAATCGATTCTGCTGGCCGCTGGGTTGCGGGTTGGTGTGTACAGTTCTCCCCATCTTGTTCGCTATACTGAGCGGGTGCGTATTCAGGGCAAAGAATTGCCTGAAGCGCAGCACACTCAGGCGTTTGCGGATATCGAAGCAGGAAGAGGGGCGATATCGCTCACCTATTTTGAATTCGGCACGCTGTCGGCACTGCAACTCTTTAAGCAGGCGAATCTGGATGTCGTCATTCTGGAAGTAGGGTTGGGCGGGCGTCTGGATGCCACCAATATTGTGGATGCGAATGTCTCCGTCGTCACCAGCATTGCGATCGACCATACCGACTGGTTAGGCCGCGATCGCGAAAGTATCGGCCGTGAGAAAGCCGGGATATTTCGACAAGGCAGACCTGCCGTTGTCGGTGAGTCGGATATGCCGGGAACGATTGCTGATGTTGCCGCGGAGAAAGGAGCACTGTTGCGCCGTCGGGGTCGCGACTGGGAATATTCCGTTCAGCGTGAGACGTGGAGCTGGCAGGATAAGCAGCGTGAATTATCTCGTCTGCCATTACCCAATGTTCCATTAGCCAATGCCGCCACAGCGCTGGCTGCACTGCACTATTCTTCGCTCAATGTGGGCGAAGACGCGATTCGACAGGGGTTACAGCACGCGGCGTTACCGGGACGTTTTCAGACGGTGCAGGCATCACCGCGATTGATTCTTGATGTTGCACACAATCCCCATGCGGCAGCGTATCTGGCAAACCATTTATCCGCGTTGCCAACAAAAGGGAAAGTGCGTGCTGTCATCGGCATGCTGTCGGATAAAGATATTGCCGGTACGCTAGCTCACTTAACGCCGTTGGTGGATGAGTGGTATTGCGCGCCGCTGGAAGGGCCGCGCGGCGCCACCGCGCAGCAGATTGCTGAGCACTTGACGCGCAGCCAATCTTTCCCTGATGTCGTGACTGCCTGGCAGCAGGCGATGTCCGAGGCCTCGGAGCAGGATACCGTCATTGTGTGTGGATCTTTTCATACGGTAGCGTATGTGATGGAAGCGCTGGATGAGGAGAAGGCGAATGGCGAGTAAATTTCAGAATCGCCTGGTGGGTACGGTTATTCTGGTCGCGCTGGGCGTGATCGTCTTACCCGGCCTGCTGGACGGCAAGAAGAAGCATTACGAGGACGAGTTTGCGTCGATTCCGCTGATTCCTAAACCGGGTGATAGCAATGAGATGGAGCCACTGCCTGCGCTGAACCCGTCGTTGCCCAATCAGCCGCCTGAAGGTGCGGAGGCGTTGATGCAGAATAGTGCGGAAGCAGAAGCACCTGAAAACAACGCGCCTGCCACGACGACGAAGACGCCTTCACCTTCTCATTCGGGGACGAATGTGCCGGCCATGACAGCACCGCCAGTGGTGGTTGAGCGTCCGCCGGTTCAGCCCCCTGCGCCGGTGGTGCCGAAGCATCAACCAAAACCTGAGGTGAAGCCAGAAGTGAAACCGAAGCCTGAGCCTAAACCGGAAGTGAAGCCTGAAACCCAACCGGCCCAGCAAGCGCCAGTCGGACAGGCCTATATTGTGCAGCTTGGTGCATTGAAAAACGCGGATAAGGTGAATGAAATTGTCGCCAAATTGCGTCTTTCTGGTTATCGCGCGTATACCGTTCCGTCAACGCCGGTTTCAGGACAAATCACCCGTATTTACGTGGGGCCAGATGCCTCGAGGCAGAAGCTGGAGTCCTCGCTGGGTGAGTTGAAACAGCTCAGTGGGTTAAGTGGGCAGGTGCGTGCGCATTCCGTTCGTTAACGGTCGTTGAACGTGAGAATAACGAGGTGGATTAGTCTGTCGTCTGCCACGTAAATAGACAGAAACAGGCCGCGGGGATGGGGTTCACATGCGTGATGCTTCGCCCCGAACCTGTTTTAAGACGGTTGTTGTTGATTTTGTTATGCCGACAATTAATAGAATCAGGCATGATGGGTTGTCGATTTTTTCGCCTGATTATCTATTGATGAAATCGGCGGAAATACGCTACGCAAACGTTTTCTTTTTCTGTTAGAATGCGCCGCGAACAGGATGACGTAGCGGCTTATCGGTAGCATCGTTCATTATTAGGATAGTTCATGGTTTGGGTTGATTACGTCATTATCGGCATCATCGGATTTTCGGCTCTGGTTAGCCTGATCCGGGGGTTTGTACGTGAAGCGCTGTCGTTAGTAACCTGGGGATGTGCTTTTTTTGTCGCCAGCCACTACTACGCTTACCTCGCGGTCTACTTCACCCGTTTTGATGATGAGTTGGTGCGTAACGGTATTGCGATTGCCATTCTGTTTGTTGCAACGTTGATTGTGGGGGCTATCGTCAACTATGCGATTAGTTCGCTGGTTGAACGTACCGGATTATCCGGCACCGATCGCGTTCTGGGCATCTGTTTTGGTGCGCTGCGCGGGGTGCTGATCGTTTCCGCACTGCTATTCTTTCTGGATACTTTCACCGGTTTTTCACAAAGTGATGACTGGAAGCAGTCCCAGTTAATCCCGCAGTTCAGTTATATTATCAGGTGGTTTTTTGACTACCTGCAAAGCACGTCAAGTTTCTTGCCGCAGCATTTACCGCTGCGGTAGCGCTGATGAGGAAAAGACACCATGTGCGGTATTGTCGGTATCGCCGGTTTTACACCGGTCAACCAGTCGATTTATGACGCGTTAACGGTGTTGCAACACCGTGGGCAGGATGCAGCGGGTATTGTAACCATCGATGCCTTTAATTGTTTTCGCCTGCGTAAGGCCAATGGCCTGGTGAAAGATGTGTTTGAAGCGCGGCACATGCAACGCTTACAGGGCAACATGGGGCTTGGCCACGTGCGCTATCCAACTGCGGGCAGTTCCAGCGCCTCGGAAGCTCAGCCTTTCTATGTCAACTCTCCGTTCGGTATCACGTTGGCTCACAACGGTAACCTGACTAACGCCCACGAACTGCGTAAGAAGCTGTTCGAGCAGGAGCGCCGCCATGTTAACACCACGTCTGATTCTGAAATTCTGCTGAATATCTTTGCCAGAGAACTGGACCGTTTCCAACATTACCCGCTGGAAGCCGATAATATTTTTGCTGCCGTTGCCGCGACACATCAGCAAATTCGCGGTGCCTATGCCTGTGTTGGCATGATTATCGGTCACGGTATGGTGGCCTTTCGCGATCCTAACGGGATTCGTCCGCTGGTGATTGGTAAGCGCGATCTGGAAGATGGGCGTAGCGAATACATGGTGGCGTCAGAAAGCGTCGCGCTGGATACACTGGGCTTTGAATTTTTACGCGATGTGGCGCCGGGAGAAGCGATCTACATTACGGAAAAAGGACAGCTGTTTACCCGCCAGTGTGCGGAAAATCCAAAGAGTAATCCATGCCTGTTCGAATACGTCTACTTCGCTCGCCCAGACTCTTTCATTGATAAAATCTCGGTCTACAGTGCACGTGTTCGCATGGGGCAGAAACTTGGTGAAAAGATTGCGCGCCAATGGGAAGATCTCGATATTGATGTTGTGATCCCTATTCCTGAGACATCGTGTGATATCGCGCTGGAAATCGCGCGCATTATCAACAAGCCGTACCGTCAGGGATTTGTGAAAAACCGCTACGTTGGCCGTACCTTTATCATGCCTGGGCAGCAGGCGCGTAAGAAATCGGTACGCCGTAAACTGAACGCCAACCGTGCTGAATTCCGTGACAAAAACGTGCTGCTGGTGGATGACTCCATCGTGCGCGGTACCACGTCGGAGCAGATTGTGGAAATGGCGCGTGAAGCGGGAGCAAAACGCGTTTATCTGGCCTCTGCGGCGCCGGAAATTCGCTTCCCTAACGTATATGGCATTGATATGCCGAGCGCTAATGAACTGATTGCTCACGGTCGTGAAGTGGATGAAATCTGTAAGATTATTGGCGCTGATGCACTTATTTTCCAGGATCTCGACGATCTCATCGAGGCGGCACGTGAAGATAACCCGGATATTGCTCAGTTTGAATGCTCGGTGTTTAACGGGATTTACGTGACGAAGGATGTCGATCAAGGCTATCTGGATTATCTGGAAGTCTTGCGCAATGACGACGCCAAAGCGTTGCGCAGCCAGAATGAAGTTGAAGATCTGGAATTGCATAACGAAGGTTAATGACTAGGCGCACGTAAAGGCTTTATTGAAGGGGGAGGGCACGAAAGTGTCTTCCCCCTTGTCGTATATCGAAAACGATTTGTATTGAGAAAACAGCGTTTCGGCGCTTCTCCTTGCTTATCGCTAATCAATGCGGCAAAGTTTGCGCAGATGATTTTTCCGTGTTTTTACTTACGCGGTCAGCAAGAGGCAGTACGAATGAAGCGACTCATTGTAGGGATTTCCGGTGCCAGCGGCGTTATTTACGGCGTCCGACTGCTACAGGTTTTACAGACGCTGGAAGGTATCGAAACACATCTGATCATGAGTCAGGCCGCCCGGCAGACGCTGGCGTTAGAAACGGATTGTAGTTTGCGTGATGTACAAGCGCTGGCCGATGTGGTGCATGACACGCGTGATATCGCTGCCAGCGTCTCTTCGGGGTCGTTTAAAACGGCAGGGATGGTGATATTACCCTGCTCGATAAAAACCCTGTCCGGCATTGTGCATAGCTACAGTGATAACCTATTGACCCGTGCGGCCGATGTGGTGCTGAAGGAACGTCGCCCTTTGGTACTGGGAGTACGCGAAACGCCGTTGCATTTAGGGCATTTACGGCTAATGACCACCGCCGTTGAGCTGGGAGCGATCATCATGCCGCCCGTGCCTGCATTCTACCATCGCCCAGAAAGTGTGCAGGATATTGTCGATCAAACGGTGAATCGTATTCTAGACCAGTTTGATATCGAGTTGCCGAAAGATCTCTTTATCCGTTGGCAAGGTGCGTCGTAGCAGGATAGATGCTAACACGCGCCTTTTTCTTCTCTCTGGGCAGTAAAGCATTACTGCACTTTTTTTGTGCTTTTCTATCACTATGCACTAATTTTGTGCATAAAGGCACTTAAATGGTGCGCTTGAGTTTTTGTATTCATGGCAATGTTATCTATTCTTATTATTGCGCGCCAAAAAATATTAATTAAAATACTTAATAATCAATTGGTTATTTATTTTTTCGTAGGTATTGCCCATGTGTTTTTTACAACGCCCCTGCGTACATTGTGGCATGAAAACTGCTATGAAAAGGGTAATAGTCGGCATTAGAAAACAAATAGTATTCATCTCGTTCATTTTTAAAGCAATAAATCGTTCCGACATTGACAACACATCAATCACTCATGATAAAGGTAGCAATATGAAGAAACTGATCAAAGTTTTGCCGTTGGCACTCATTCTGGCTGCGGGCAGCGCGATGGCGGAGATTCCTAAGAACATTAAAATCGGCACCGATCCTACCTATGCTCCCTTTGAATCCAAAAACGCCAGCGGCGAACTGGTTGGGTTTGATATCGATCTGGCGAAAGAGCTGTGCAAACGCATTCAGGCTAACTGTACGTTTGTGGAAAGTGACTTTGATGCGTTAATTCCTTCTCTTAAAGCTAAAAAAATAGATGCCATCATCTCTTCTCTGTCTATCACCGAAAAACGCCAGCAGGAAATTGCCTTCACCGAGAAGCTGTATGCGGCTAATGCGCGTTTGATCGCGAAGAAGGGCGCGAGCATTGAACCAACGCTGGCGTCTCTGGGCGGCAAGCGTGTCGGTGTGTTGCAGGCATCGACGCAGGAGGCATTTGCGAACGCGAATTGGCAGCCAAAAGGCGTTGAGGTTGTGGCTTATCAAAATCAGGATCTGATTTATGCAGACCTGACCGCAGGCCGTATCGATGCTGCCTTTCAGGATGAAGTGGCGGGAAGCGAAGGCTTCCTGAAGCTTGATATGGGCAAAGACTACGCGTTTGCTGGTCCGGCGGTAAAAGATGACAAATTCTTCGGTGTGGGGACGGGGATGGGCCTGCGTAAAGCGGATACCGAGCTGAAAGCTGCGCTGGATAAAGCCTTTGACGAAATGCGTAAAGACGGTACCTACGATACCTTCGCGAAAAAATACTTCGATTTTGACGTCTACGGCGGCTAATGCTGCCACAACGATGCATATCGTTATCACGATACATATATCTTTAATCACCGTAGATATTGTGTAGCGGAATCGTAGGGTAATACGGCACGGGACCGTTCCTTCTGTGTCGTATTCCTGACCGATGACGTACCGTGCCATTAACCGCTATTTCAACGGATATCATTGATGCTCTATGGCTATTCCCAGCTAATTCTGGATGGTGCCATCATGACACTGGAGCTGGCAGCGAGTTCGCTACTGTTGGCGCTAGCTATCGGCCTGATTGGCGCATCGGCGAAGCTGTCTTCCAACCGCCTGCTGGCAGGGTGTTTTTCCTGCTATACCACGTTGATCCGTGGCATTCCCGACCTGGTGCTGATGTTGCTGATTTTCTATGGCCTGCAAATCGTCTTAAATGGCGTGACGGAGTCGATGGGGATGGCACAGGTTGACATCGATCCTTTGAGCGCCGGAATTATTACATTGGGCTTTATTTACGGCGCGTATTTCACGGAAACCTTTCGTGGTGCCTATCTTGCCGTGCCGCGCGGACAAATCGAAGCGGCTGTTGCGTTCGGTTTTTCTCCCATAAAGGTGTTCCGTCGTATTTTGTTTCCTTCCATGATGCGTTTCGCGCTGCCGGGCATTGGTAACAACTGGCAGGTGATCCTGAAAGCAACGGCGTTGGTATCACTGCTTGGCCTGAATGATGTGATTAAGGCGACGCAGTTGGCTGGCAAGGGCGCACATGAGCCGTTTTATTTTGCGCTGGTTGCCGGGGCGATGTACCTGATTTTTACCACCGTTTCTAACGGCGTGTTGTGGTGGCTGGAAAGACACTATTCGCAGGGAGTCAAGAAAGTAAACTATGAGTGAGATCCTGCAACAATATTGGCAGCCGCTACTGTGGAGCGATGGTTACCGTCTGACCGGGCTGGCGATGACGCTCTGGCTGCTCATTTCTTCGGTGGTCATCGGCGGATTGATGGCGCTGCCGTTGGCGATTGCCCGCGTGTCGCCGCGACGCCGGTTCAGCTTTCCGGTGTGGCTATTTACTTACTTATTCCGCGGCACGCCGCTCTATGTGCAGCTTCTGGTGTTCTATTCTGGCGTGTATAGCCTGGAAATTGTGCGCGGCACTGATCTGCTGAATGCCTTTTTTCGTAGCGGGCTGAACTGTGCCATTTTGGCGCTGGCGCTCAATACCTGTGCGTATACGACCGAGATTTTCGCAGGCGCTATCCGCGCGGTGCCGCATGGGGAAATTGAAGCGGCCAGAGCATACGGCTTCTCTCGCTTTAAGCAGTATCGCTGTATTATTTTGCCGGGGGCGCTACGTATTGCGCTGCCTGCCTACAGCAACGAAGTGATTCTGATGCTGCATTCGACGGCGCTGGCCTTTACCGTGACCGTACCGGATATTCTGAAGATTGCCCGTGATATCAACGCTACAACCTACCAGCCGTTTTATGCGTTTGGTATCGCTGCCGTCATCTATCTGGCGATCTCATTTGTGTTAATCGGGCTGTTCAGAAGGGCGGAACGGCGCTGGTTACGTCATCTTTATACCCGTTCATCCCATTAAACGCAGGAAAAAGAGCATGTCGAATAACAAACTGATGGTGACGGAGCTGCGTAAACGCTATGGCCAGCATGAGGTGCTGAAAGGGATCTCATTACAGGCGAAAGCGGGTGACGTTATTTCAATTATTGGTTCGTCCGGTTCGGGAAAAAGCACCTTACTGCGCTGCATTAATTTTCTGGAAAAACCCTGCGAAGGGGCGATTTACGTCAGCGATCAGGAAATTCGCATGGTGCGAGATACTGACGGACAGCTGAAAGTGTTTGATAAAAAACAGCTTCAGATGTTGCGGACGCGTCTGACGATGGTGTTTCAGCACTTCAATCTGTGGAGCTTCATGACGGTGTTGGAGAACGTGATGGAGGCGCCGATTCAGGTATTAGGGCTTAGCAAAGCGGAAGCGCGCGAGCGGGCGGTGTTCTACCTGAACAAAGTTGGCATTACGGATTCTGCCCAACAGAAATACCCGTCGGATCTCTCTGGTGGCCAACAGCAGCGCGTTTCCATTGCACGGGCGTTGGCGATGGAGCCGGAAGTGTTGTTATTTGATGAGCCTACGTCGGCGCTCGATCCCGAACTGGTTAGCGAGGTGTTGCGGATCATGCAACAGCTTGCGGAGGAAGGGAAAACGATGGTGGTGGTGACGCATGAAATGGAATTTGCTCGGCATGTGTCTAGCCACGTTATCTTTTTGCATCAGGGCGTAATCGAAGAAGAAGGCCCTCCGGACCAGCTTTTCGGTCGCCCGAAAAGCGCGCGTTTGCAGCAGTTTTTGTCCGGTGCCTTGAAGTAGGTTTTGGGGCTGATGGTAATCAGCCTCTAACGGTTAACAGGTACTCATGCTCTAGCATTTTCACCACTCTATGTCGGATAGTGTAAAAATTTCGTGCTTGTTAACCACCGTATTTCTCTGTCATTTCATCACACGCCCGACAAGGAGCGCTCAGTTGCCGCTGCTCCTTGACCACTGGCTTTTGGGCGAGAATTGTGCCGCTGCGCGGTGCCTTCGGCGTTCCTGACCGCTATTCGGGCCGCCAGTGACGCGTTCCCTACGCGGCACTGCCTTTCGCCGCATCCATGCGGCTCCCCCGCCGGTCATGCCCACCTCAGCACAATTTTTACGCCAGAAGTGCAGAATGTTTGGGCATTTTATCAAATTTCAGCTTGGTTTTTTGACCACGTCTTGCAGGGCTTCTTCCAACTCAAAGAAGCGGAAACCAAAGCCTGCGGCCTCTAGTCGCTGTGGGATGGCGCGCTGTCCGCCCAACACCAGCGTCGAGGCTTCTCCCATCAGCAGCTTGATCGCAAAAGCGGGCGCTCGTAGAAAACCGGGACGATCCAGGACATGTGCCAGTGTGGCGGAAAATTTTTCGTTATGAACCGGATAGGGTGCAACCATATTGAAAGGGCCGCTCAATATCGGCTGATCCAACAGATAGATAATGCCGTTAACCATGTCATCAATATGAATCCACGGCATATATTGCTTGCCTGAACCCATCGGCCCGCCAAGCCCAAGACGGAAAATCGGCAGCATTTTTGCCAGCGCCCCCCCCTGTGCAGCAAGAACAATACCAGTGCGCAGCAGGCAGACGCGGGTTTTATCGCTTTCGGCGGACTGTGCCAGCGCTTCCCAGCGGGCGCACAGATGATGTGTGAACCCATCGACCGGGGATTCATCCTCTGTGACCAGCGCTTCCCCCTGATCGCCATAATATCCGACAGCAGAGCCTGAGATAAAAACGGCCGGCGGTTCACTGCTGGCTTTGATTAACGTGGTGAGCTGCTCGGTGATGTTCCAGCGACTTTTTGCCAAGCGCTGTTTTTGTTGTGGCGTCCAGCGTTTATCGGCGATAGGTTCGCCCGCCAGATTGATGACGCCATCAACGCCGTTCAGTGAGGTGATATTACTCAGCGTTGACCAATATTCTACCTGATTGCCAAGAACACCTCGAGCGCGCTCAGGATCGCGTGTCAATACCGTAATGTGATGGGAAAGCCGCTGTAATCGTTGAATAAGATGGCGGCCAATAAGGCCGGTTCCGCCAGTTATGAGTAGTTGCATCGCGCGCTCCCATATCTTTATGCTTTGTGATAACGCAGGGTCATAGAAACCGAATCGGCGTATCGCAGGGCAAACGGTTTATCGACTTCTACCTCAGCATAGGTTATCCAGTCATGATCGCTGGCGATGTTAAGCACATCCTGCGTTAATTTTTCCAGCAACGCGAAGCGGTTACCTTCGACGTGGCGAATAATGCTTTTGGTGATGGTGCGGTAGTTCAGCGCATCGGCGATATTTTCGCTGTTGCGCGCCTGCTCTGCTGGGTAGTGAATCACAACGTTGATGATCACATCCTGCTTATTCGTGATTTCCTCATCGTTGATACCGATGAAGGTGCGTAGCCGCAGATTTTTTATACGAATAATGGCGTCAGAATAGTGATGTGGCATTGTTCGGCCCTCGGTTGCTTCTGTTACTGCGGCTAAACCGCCGCGTCAGGGGTATGGTTAACAACAATATGTTGATTACCATAGCAGAAGATACTCAAAGGCCGAATGAGATGATGCCAGAATTTTATTGTTCGGCGAGCTGATAGGCCCGCTGTGTTGCCGGGCGCTCGCTAATGCGTGTATACCACGCTTTTACCGCCGGATAATCATCAAGGTCGACGCGCTGGCGAGCATAAGAGACCACCCACGGATACGTCGCGATATCGGCGATGCTGTAATGCTCTCCAGCTAACCACGGGCTGTCTTGCAGGTGTTTATCCAGCACACGATACAGGCGCTGTGTCTCCTGCTGATAGCGTTCAATGGCGTAAGGCACCGGCTGAGGCGCATAGTGGTTAAAATGGTGATTCTGCCCCAGCATAGGCCCGAAACCAGCGACCTGCCAGAATAGCCACTGTAGTGTGGCCGTGCGCTCACGTAGTGACGAACTCAACAGCACACCGTGCTTTTCCGCCAGATAAAGCAAGATAGCGCCAGATTCAAACAGGCTGATAGGCGTATCGCCTTCCGTCGGCTCCGTATCGACAATCGCGGGAATTTTGTTATTAGGCGAGATCGCCAAAAACTCCGGCCTGAACTGTTCGCCTTTGCTGATATTTACGCGGTGGAGTTGGTAGGGGAGGTTCGCTTCCTCCAGAAATAGTGTGATCTTGTGTCCGTTGGGGGTTGGTGCGTAATACAGGTCAATCATGAATCACGTCTCCGTTTTAATTCAGAAAAATATCATGGACTGTATGGCAGTTTATCGCTTCAAAGCGCGATGCGCTGTCAGAATAGCGTATTGAGGGACGGGTTCTTACCCTACCACTTCTGCGGGTGAAAAATAAGCGACGACGTACGTCGTTGTGCGATCTTTACCGGAAGCACCTGGTCAACTTTGGTAGACTATTTCCGATAAAGGATGGGGGGGTATGAATATAAACACAACTGAGATAAAGCGGGGAGATAACGATGAAGTTGATGTTTGCGTCCGATATACATGGTTCTCTCAGCGCGACGGCGCACGTGCTGGAGATCTTTGAGCAGAGTCATGCCGACTGGCTTATTTTATTGGGCGATTCTCTCAATCATGGTCCGCGCAACCCGCTGCCGGAGAACTATCAACCCGCAGAAGTGGCAACTCAGTTGAACGCCTATGCGTCACGTATCATCGCCGTGCGCGGGAATTGCGACAGCGAGGTTGATCAGATGCTGTTGACCTTTCCGATAACGGCACCGTGGCAACATGTGCTACTGCCTCAAAACCGCCTTTTCCTGACGCACGGTCATCTTTATCATCCAGATAACCTGCCGCCGTTACGCACGGGGGATGTACTGGTATATGGTCATACTCATATTCCGGTTGCTGAGCGACGTGGTGAATATTATTTTTTCAACCCCGGCTCAGTGAGTTTGCCGAAAGGGGGATTCTCTGCGAGCTATGGCTTGCTTGAACAAGACACGCTGCGGGTTCTGCCGTTACACGGCGGCGAGCCTATTGCACAGGTCTCAATTAGACACTAATTTAGCATATACCCTGTTTTTGCCCTTGAATAACGGCAAGGTAGCAGGGAAGATTCTCAGCAAAGATCGATCATTTAAAACAGACGCGCGTAGCAACGTGCCGATACTAAAGGGTTTCAGAGGATGGCGGAACAAAGTCAGGCAGCAGGCACAGAGTGGGTTGATATCGTCAATGAAAACAACGAGGTAATTGCTCAGTCAAGTCGTCAGCAGATGCGTGCGCAGAGTCTTCGTCATCGCGCTACTTACATTGTTGTGCATGATGGTATGGGCAAAATTCTGGTACAGCGTCGGACCAAGATTAAAGACTTCTATCCGGGCTGGCTGGACGCGACCGCAGGTGGCGTGGTGCAAAGCGGTGAGCAAATGCTGGAATCCGCACGCCGTGAAGCGGAAGAAGAACTTGGTATTGCTGGCGTGCCGTTTGCTGAGCATGGGCTGTTTTATTACGAAGGCGAGAATTGCCGGGTGTGGGGCGCGTTGTTTAGCTGCGTTACTCACGGGCCATTCGCGTTACAGGAAGAAGAAGTGGATGAAGTCAGCTGGCTGACGCCACAGGAGATTACCGCGCGCTGCGATGAATTTACGCCGGACTCGCTGAAAGCCCTGTCGCTGTGGCTAACGCGCTATAGCGATCGGGAATATGGCAAGCCGATTTCACGCAAGCTGAATGAGGTGGTAGAAGCCGCAGAGAAATCCGTCGTTAATCATGACAATGTTGATGATGAGAACGACAGCAACGTTGCTTCATCGGAAACGGATTCGCAGAAATAATCTGACATTGGCCAGCATTCCTGTCTCGCTGCCGCTTTTCCCGCTGCAGCGTTTTTCTTGCTCTTCTTACAAATAAAAATGCCAGCCCGAAGGCTGGCATCAATATCAACGCTCTCAAAAGATTAGAGCTGTGTAGCCTGAATGGCGGTCAGAGCAACGGTGTAAACAATGTCGTCTACCAGTGCGCCACGAGACAGGTCGTTAACCGGTTTGCGCATACCTTGCAGCATTGGCCCGATGGAGATCAGGTCGGCAGAACGCTGTACCGCTTTGTACGTGGTGTTACCGGTGTTCAGGTCAGGGAAGATGAACACGGTGGCTTTACCCGCAACTGGCGAGTTCGGCGCTTTAGACTGTGCAACGTCTGCCATGATGGCGGCGTCGTACTGTAGTGGGCCATCGATGACCAGATCAGGACGTTTTTCCTGCGCCAGACGGGTTGCTTCACGCACTTTCTCAACATCGCTACCCGCGCCGGAGTTACCAGTGGAGTAAGAGATCATCGCAACGCGTGGGTCGATGCCGAATGCCGTGGCGGAATCAGCAGACTGGATAGCGATTTCAGCCAACTGCTCTGCGGTCGGATCTGGGTTGATGGCGCAATCTCCGTAAACCAGAACCTGTTCAGGCAGCAGCATGAAGAACACAGAAGACACCAGCGAGCTACCCGGCGCAGTTTTGATCAACTGCAACGGTGGACGGATGGTGTTAGCGGTGGTGTGAACGGCACCAGAAACCAGACCATCAACTTCACCCTGTTCCAGCATCAGCGTACCCAGAACCACGTTGTCTTCGAGCTGTTCGCGCGCAACCACTTCGGTCATACCCTTGCTCTTACGCAGTTCAACCAGACGTGCTACATAGCGTTCGCGTACGACAATCGGATCGACGATTTCGATGCCTTTGCCCAGTTCTACGCCCTGAGCTGCCGCAACACGTTGAATCTCCCCTGGGTTACCGATCAGCACACAGTGTGCAATACCGCGCTCAGCACAGATGGCGGCGGCTTTAACGGTACGTGGCTCATCACCTTCCGGCAGAACGATGCGTTTGCCTGCTTTGCGCGCCAGCTCGGTAAGTTGATAGCGGAACGCTGGCGGAGACAGACGACGTGAACGCTCGGACTCGGCACTCAGGGAATCGATCCACTGGGTGTCGATGTGGCGTGCAACGTATTCCTGTACTTTCTCAACGCGTTGACGGTCATCAGCCGGAACTTCAAGGTTGAAGCTTTGCAGGCTGAGTGAGGTCTGCCAGGTGTTGGTGTTGACCATAAATACAGGCAGGCCAGTCTGGAAGGCGCGCTCGCACAGCTTGGCAATGCTCGGATCCATTTCATAGCCACCGGTCAGCAGCAGAGCACCGATCTCCACACCATTCATGGCAGCCAGACAGGCGGCAACCAGAACATCAGGACGATCGGCGGAGGTTACCAGCAGTGAACCCGGACGGAAGTGTTCCAGCATATGAGGAATGCTGCGTGCGCAGAAGGTCACAGACTTAACACGACGCGTCTGAATATCACCTTCATTGATGATACGGGCATTCAGGTGTTTCGCCATATCAATGGCGCGCGTGGCAATCAGGTCAAAGCTCCATGGAATGCAGCCCAGCACCGGCAGCGGGCTGTTAGCGAACAGTTGCTTCGGATCGATGTTGGCAACGCTGGCTTTCGTGGAATCATCAAAGATTTCAGACAGGTCAGGGCGAGTACGACCTTGCTCATCTACCGGCGCATTCAGTTTGTTGATGATCACGCCAATGATGTTTTTGTTTTTGCTGCCGCCGAAGCTGGAACGCGCGAGTTCGATACGGTCTTTCAGCTGTGCCGGAGAATCGTTACCCAGCGCCAGTACGAAGACGATTTCTGCGTTCAGCGTTTTGGCGATTTCATAGTTCAATGCGTTAGCAAACTGGTGCTTACGGGTAGGAACCAGACCTTCAACCAGAACGACTTCGGCGTCTTTGGTATTTTCGTGATAGCGCGCGATGATTTCTTCCATCAGCACGTCTTGCTGGTTGGAGCTCAGCAGCGCTTCAACGCGGCTCATCGCCAGCGGCTCGGCGGCGTTGATAGCGGAATTCGCACGAATAATGGTGGTCGTCTGATCAGGCGTATTGTCGCCACTGCGCGGCTGGGCGATAGGTTTGAACACGCTCAGGCGAACGCCTTTCTGTTCCATGGAACGGATGACACCCAGACTGACGCTTGTCAGACCAACGCTGGTGCCAGTTGGGATCAACATGATTATACGGGACACGGCTGAACCTCTTTACGGTTGCTCGTTAGTCAAAAACAACACCGTCAGCCTTGGCTGACGGTGTTCGAGGGGCTTGTTTTACGCGGTCAGACGGTAAGCGTCTTCAGCGATGACCAATTCTTCATTGGTCGGGATAACCAGCGCCGGACGGGTGCCATCTTTAGCGATGTTGCCACCTTTACCGAAGCGTGCAGTCAGATTGCGTTCGTGATCGACGTCAAAGCCCAGCAGACCCAGTTTTTTCAGCGACAGTTCACGAACCATTGCGGCGTTTTCACCGATACCACCGGTGAAGATAACGGCATCCAGACGGCCTTCCATCAGTGCTGCATAGGAACCGATGTACTTAGCCAGGCGGTGGCAGTATACGTCCATCGCTCGTTTGGCGTCTGCTTTCGTCTCGTAGTTATCCTCAACGTAACGGCAGTCACTGGTCACTTCAGTCAGACCTTGCAGGCCGGATTCTTTGGTCAGCAATTTGTTGATGCTGGCTACGTCCATGCCCAGTGCGTCGTGCAGGTGGAAAATTACAGCCGGGTCGATATCGCCGCAGCGCGTACCCATAACCAGACCTTCCAACGGCGTCAGACCCATAGAGGTATCAACGCATTCTCCGTTGCGGATTGCCGTAACGGAACCACCGTTGCCCAGATGGCAGGTGATGACGTTCAGCTCTTCTACTGGTTTGTTCAGCACTTTAGCGGCTTCGCGAGAAACGAAGTAGTGGCTGGTGCCGTGGAAGCCGTAGCGACGGATGTGGTTTTCTTTATACAGTTTATACGGCAGAGCATAAAGGTAAGACTCTTCCGGCATGGTCTGGTGGAACGCGGTGTCAAACACAGCAACGTTTTTAGCAGCAAGGTGAGGGAAGGATTTCAGTGCTTCTTCGATACCGATCAAGTGCGCCGGGTTGTGCAGAGGTGCAAAAGGTACAGCATCTTTGATACCCTGAAGAACATCATCAGTGATGATCGCGGATTGGGTGAACTTCTCTCCACCGTGAACGATACGATGACCGATAGCAACCAGTTGAGCCGACAGCTCTGGTTTCTGAGACAGAATGGTGTTGACGATGAAGTTCAGTGCTTCGCTGTGAGCGGCACCGGCACCCAGTTCGGCGTCTTGTTTACCGCCGTCCATTTTCCATTTGATGCGGGCTTCAGGCAGGTTGAAACACTCGGCTAAACCAGACAGGTACTCTTCTCCGTTAATCGCATCGATGATGGCGAATTTCAGGGACGAACTACCGCAGTTAAGAACCAGTACTAACTTACTCGACATGGAAGTACCTACTTGTTATACATGGTTAAAAAATGTCATATAGGGCATAGCGTATCATATGCCGCTGCTGGCATTTATGATTAACATCATGCCTTGGTGCGATACACCAGACACGATGATGAAATAGGGTCGATACTATGACATATGTTATGTCGGATCATCGTTACAACGATTGTTTGTTAAAACAACACGTTTGTTACAACAATGCATCCATACAACAACGTGACATCGACCTGATGTAAACCGCAGCTTTTAAAGCGATGGATAGCCGCGTTATGGCCGTTGGCTGCGCTTATGTCGCGAAGGGAATTATACTCCTTGCGTGTAGTCATACTACTTTAGGTATACAGCGGCCAAAAGGCCGGTCTAGGATACCGATAGCGTAAGTTAAACACAAAATATATTTTAACCTTGTCAACTAGAGTTGTTGATTTGTGCAAAAGTTTTATTTTTTATCTGTAAAGTTGAGGTGTGGCTATGGCGACGAAACCAGACAGTAGAATCAGTTGGCTACAGCTACTCCAACGTGGGCAGCATTACATGAAAACGTGGCCGGCAGAAAAACAGCTGGCACCCGTCTTTCCTGAAAACCGCGTGGCGCGAGCGACGCGATTCGGCATCCGCATTATGCCGCCGTTGGCGGTGTTTACCTTAACGTGGCAAATTGCGCTCGGTGGCCAGCTCGGCCCCGCCATTGCGACCGCGCTGTTTGCCTGTAGCCTGCCGTTGCAGGGACTCTGGTGGCTGGGCCGCCGTTCCGTGACGCCTTTACCGCCGACGCTAGCGCAGTGGTTCCATGAGATTCGTCATAAGCTGCTGGAGTCAGGTCAGGCGTTAGCCCCATTGGAAGAGGCGCCGACTTACCAAACGTTGGCGGATGTGCTGAAACGAGCATTCAACCAGCTTGATAAAACCTTCCTTGATGATTTGTGATCGGCGTCAGGCTGTGTGAAGGTTGATGGCTATTTTGTTCTTTCCCCTGTTTCAAATCAAAGAAGCGGTGGCTACCGCTACCGTGACACGATTCAGTATGCGATTCTGCGGTTAATACCTATTTAGCGACATGGCTTACACCAAAGAGGGTTCAGGAGAGCAACATGGAAATGACGAATGCCCAGAGATTGATCCTTTCAAATCAATATAAAATGATGACGATGCTCGATCCCGAGAACGCGGAGCGCTATCGTCGGTTACAAACGATCATTGAACGTGGTTACGGTTTGCAGATGCGCGAACTGGATCGTGAGTTTGGTGAACTGACCGAAGAAGTATGCCGCACCATTATTAACATTATGGAAATGCACCATGCTTTGCAGGTGTCGTGGACCAATCTGAAAGATAAGCAGGATTTGGATGAGCGACGTCTGACCTTCCTGGGCTTTGATGCCGCAACGGAAGCGCGCTACCTCGGTTTTGTACGCTTTATGGTACATGTCGAGGGGCGCTACCCCCACTTTGATGCGGGCACGCATGGGTTTAATGCTCAGACGAAGATGTGGGAAAAATACAACAGAATGCTGGCTGTCTGGCAATCTTGCCCGCGCCAGTATCACTTGAGTGCGGTGGAGATCGCTCAGATCATCAACGCCTGATTAATGAAAAAGGGGGCTTTCTGTGGAGTGTAAAGGTTTTCTGTTCGACCTCGATGGTACACTGGTCGATTCACTGCCAGCGGTAGAACGTGCGTGGATTAACTGGGCAAAAGATCACGGTATTGAACCACAGGAAGTGCTGGATTTTATTCATGGCAAGCAGGCCATTACGTCTCTACGCCACTTTCTTCAAGGGCAGAGTGAAGAAACGATTCAACAGGAATTCGATGCGTTGGAGAAAACCGAAGCGTCTGATACACAAGGTATTGTTGCCATGCCAGGGGCGAAGGCGCTGTTGGAACGTTTGGATGCACTGGATATTCCCTGGGCGATAGTGACATCCGGTACGGTGCCGATTGCCAGCGCACGTCATCACCGTGGAGAACTGCCTGCGCCTCGAGCCTTTATTACGGCGGAGCAGGTTGCCAAAGGTAAGCCTCATCCCGATGCCTATTTACTTGGCGCACAACAGTTAGGACTGAAGCCGGAAGAGTGTGTCGTCGTTGAAGATGCGCCTGCAGGCGTTCTGTCGGGTCTGGCCGCGGGCTGCAACGTTATTGCGGTGAAGGCACCAGCGGATACCCCGAAACTGGATCAGGTCGATCTGATTCTGGATTCGCTGGAGCAGATAGAAATAGAAAAATTACCGAATGGCGCTAAGGTACTACTGCGCCAGTAGGTCGTCTGTAACATAATGACAAAACTGTGACTAAATATGATCAAACCTCGCGTTCGCGGGGTTTTTTTATGGCAGACTGTATCTGTCATACTCCAAGCTGCATGCGCGTTGGCTCCTTTTTAGGGCATGCGGAACCTACACCTCTCAACATGCATTTTTCCGTCAGGGGACCGTTTTGAATAGCGAACTTCTCTGGGTTTTATCCCTGTTGCTGATCGCCATTGTGTTGTTTACCACCAATAAATTACGCATGGACGTCGTAGCGCTGTTGGTCATCATCGCGTTTGTACTGAGCGGTACGCTGACACTATCTGAAGCGCTGGTAGGGTTCAGCGATCCGAATGTGATATTGATTGCTGCCCTGTTTGTGATTGGTGAAGGGTTGGTTCGTACCGGTATCGCTTATCAGGTCGGTGATTGGCTGGTTCGCGTTGCGGGCAGCGGTGAGATGAAGATGCTGATCTTACTGATGGTCACCGTTGCGCTGCTGGGGGCCTTTATGAGTTCCACTGGCGTTGTCGCGATTTTTATTCCCGTGGTGCTGAGTGTTTCCGCGCGGATGAAGATTTCTCCTGGAAGATTGATGATGCCGTTGAGTTTCGCCGGGCTAATTAGCGGCATGATGACGCTAGTGGCGACACCGCCGAATATGGTGGTGAGCAGCGAGTTGATGCGCGAAGGGGTAGCAGGTTTTGGGTTCTTCAGCGTGACGCCGATAGGGATAGTGGTATTGCTGCTGGGCGTGGCGTATATGATGGTGGCGCGTTACTGGCTTGGCGGCGCGGAGACAGAGACAGCAAAAGAGATGTGGAAGAGAAGAACGTTCCGCGATCTGATTCGTGATTATCGGCTGACGGGCAGGGCGCGCCGGCTGGCGATTCGTCCAGGATCGCCTTTTATTGGCCACCGTCTGGATGATTTATGCCTGCGTCAGCGCTTTGGGGCGAACGTGGTGGGGATTGAACGCTGGCGTAAGTTTCGCCGCGTGATGATCAGCGTAGCGGGCAATACCGAACTTCGTCTGAATGATGTTTTGTTGATCGACATGTCGGCATCGGAAGTGGATTTACGTGAATTTTGTACCGGGCAGCGGCTTGAGCCAATGGTGCTGCGCGGTGAATATTTTTCTGAGCAGGCTCGTGATGTGGGGATGGCGGAAGTCTCGTTGATTCCTGACTCCGAACTATTGGGAAAAACACTGTACGATGTTGGGTTCCGAAGCCGCTATGGCCTGAGTGTCGTGGGGATCCGTCGGGCAGGTGAGGCGATGGAAGGTATCCTCGCCGATGAGCCGCTCCAACTCGGTGATATTCTGCTGGTGATGGGCGACTGGCGTATGATCCGGCAGTTGCACACGCAGAAAAACGACTTCCTTTTGCTTAATCTTCCTGCCGAAGTTGATGATGTCGCACCCGCAGTGAGTCAGGCTCCACATGCACTGTTTTGTCTGGCGTTAATGGTAGCGATGATGCTGACGGATGAAATTCCGAATGCGATTGCCGCGTTGATAGCCTGCTTGCTGATGGGGAAATTCCGCTGTATTGATATGGAAAGCGCCTACCGGGCGATTCACTGGCCAAGCATTATTCTTATTGTCGGGATGATGCCGTTTGCGCTGGCATTGCAGCAAACCGGCGGTGTGACGCTGATCGTTAAAGGACTGATGGATATTGCCGGGGACGCCGGCCCACATGTGATGTTGGTGTGTTTGTTTGTGCTGTGTGCTGTGATTGGCCTGTTCATTTCCAACACGGCGACGGCGGTGTTGATGGCGCCGATTGCGATCGCCGCAGCGAAGCAGATGGGCGTGTCGCCGTATCCCTTTGCGATGATTATCGCGATTGCGGCATCCGCCGCGTTTATGACGCCGGTTTCGTCACCCGTGAATACGCTGGTATTGGGCCCAGGCGGTTATAAATTCGGGGACTTTGTGCGCGTTGGTGTCCCCTTTACCGTTCTGGTAATGCTGGTCAGCGTGGTGATAGTGCCGTGGCTGTACCCGTTCTGACGATGTTTGCCCATTAGAACGGATGCGCGTTATAACGGAGAATCCTGACTGATTTCGTCGAGCGACAAGCTAAAGCTGGGAACGAAGACTGTCATGAAATAGCCCATTTCCGGGCTGTGGCGCTGTTGCAGGGTTTTTTCCAGTCGTGCTTTGGCAAGCATAAATTCTGCGTTGCCTGCCGATAATTCTTCCAGGCACTTCAGGTAGGCGCAGAGCGCGTCTGCCTGTTTAACGATGGCACGTTCTTCTTCGCTGGTGTAGTTGTCATCCAGCAGCATCCGATAATCCTGCTGTAGCTCCTCCGGTAACATCTCAACCAGTTTCTGCTGTGCAATCTTCTCTATTTTCTTGTACTCGTGCGCGATCTGCGCGTTGTAGTACTTGATGGGCGTCGGCATGTCGCCGGTCAGCACCTCGCTGGCATCATGATACATCGCCAGAAGTGCGATGCGTTCTGCGTTCAGGTTACCCTCGAATTTGCGGTTTTTGATGACTGCCAGCGCATGCGCGACAAAGGCGACTTGAAGGCTGTGCTCGGAGACGTTTTCCGTGCGCACATTGCGCATGAGCGGCCAACGGCTGATGAGCTTTAGGCGGGATAAGTGGGCGAAAAAGTGGCTCTGATTCATGGCGATCTCTCAGACAACAGCACGGTGAAATAGCGACAGTGTGGGTGTCTATTGTGAGCACTTGCCGGGTATTATGCAAACGAAGGTCAGGTCTTCGCCGGGCTATGATTGCCCGGCGAAGACAGGTGCGAAGGCTGGACTGGGTTATTGGTGATAGTGCCCGAGGAAACGCCCTAATTTGTGAATTGCCATGTCCAGTTCATCGATACGCGGTAGCGTGACGATGCGGACATGGTCTGGATAAGGCCAGTTAAATGCGGTTCCCTGAACCAGCAACACTTTTTCCTGCAACAGGAGATCCAGCACCAGTTTTTGGTCGTCGTGGATATTAAAGCGCTTGGCATCAATGCGTGGGAACATATACAGCGCGCCGCGTGGTTTTACGCACGATACGCCGGGGATCTGGTTGATCAGTTCCCAGGAGCGGTTGCGCTGCTCGTACAGACGTCCTCCGGGCTGAATAAATTCGCTGATGCTCTGATAGCCGCCCAGAGCCGTCTGAATTGCATGCTGCATGGGCACGTTAGCGCACAAACGCATGGAAGCCAGCATTTCCAGCCCTTCAATATACCCTTTGGCGTGTTTTTTCGGACCGTTCAGTACCATCCAGCCTTGACGGAAACCCGCGACACGATAAGTCTTGGAAAGGCCGTTGAACGTGACCGTCAGAAGGTCAGGGGCGAGTGCGGCAATAGAGTGATGCTGCGCATCGTCATACAGAATTTTGTCGTAAATTTCGTCGGCGAAAATGATCAGGTTATGCTCGCGCGCAATCGCCACGATATCTAACAGCAAGGCTTTGCTGTAGACCGCACCCGTTGGGTTGTTCGGGTTGATTATCACAATACCGCGAGTATTGGGTGTGATCTTTTTGCGTATATCATCCAGATCGGGGAACCAATCGGAAGACTCATCGCAGAGGTAGTGAACGGCATTGCCGTTAGACAAGGAAACTGCTGCGGTCCAGAGGGGATAGTCCGGCGCAGGAACCAGCATTTCATCGCCTGGGTTAAGCAGTGCCTGCATGGATTGTACGATGAGTTCGGACACACCGTTGCCAATATAGACATCTTCAACCGTAATATCGCGCATATCACGCGCCTGATAGTGCTGAACGATGGCTTTACGGGCGGAATAGAGGCCTTTGGAATCACTGTAGCCCTGTGCCGTGGGCAGGTTACGGATGACATCGACCAGAATTTCGTCCGGTGCCTCGAAGCCGAAAGGGGCAGGGTTGCCAATATTCAGCTTAAGGACTTTATTACCTTCTTCTTCAAGCCGCTTAGCTTCCTTTAAAACTGGGCCACGGATGTCATAACATACGTTCTCCAGTTTCTTGGATTTTTCAATCGGAGACATAAATAGTACGAACCTTCTGCAGAGTGAGCATATTCCCATACGGAATAGCATAACCTGCTTAATGTACTCCTCCTGTAGTACCTTTTGAAGAATGATTATCGCTTTTGCTGCAAATGATTGCGCATCTGCACTATATGGTTGTGTACTCGTTGGATGGTGCGATATGGTAGGGATGCGGACGGCTATTCAGGCTGCATTTTTTTAGCGCCAGAATAGGGTGACAGGGAAGGTTCGTTTATTTAAGTGTGAAGCGTATTTATTTCGCAGAATGAAATAAAGAGAAGGTGTCGTTGTTATTGAATGAAGGATTAAGACTGGTGAGTCATTTAATTAGTGATGTCTTACCAATGGAAAGGCGATAGGGGTAACGAAATATAAGTATTTTTTTGCCCTTATCGTGCGTCTGCGATAGTGTCTTTAAATGTATCGATCATTACCTGTACATGTAATAAAACACCAGGAATATTTTGTTAAAATTAAAATAGATAAGTGAAAAATCGTATGACCAGTGCAAATCGACCAGTACTTAATCTCGATCTTGATTTACTGAGGACGTTTGTTGCCGTTGCAGATTTAAATACATTTGCAGCGGCGGCGACTGCAGTCAATCGGACTCAATCGGCTGTCAGCCAGCAGATGCAGCGGTTGGAGCAACTCATCGGAAAGGAGCTTTTTGCCCGGCACGGGCGTAATAAATTGCTGACCGAACACGGCATTCAGTTTCTGGGCTATGCCAGAAAAATATTACAATTCAATGATGAAGCCTGTATTTCATTAATGTACAGCGATATTCAGGGGACGCTGACCATCGGGGCGTCTGACGATACCGCAGATACCATCCTTCCATATATTTTACATCGAGTGACATCGGTATTTCCTAAGCTCTCCGTTAATGTCAGCGTAAAGCGTAGCGCTGAAATGATGGAAATGCTGAATCAGGGGAAAATAGATCTGATTATTACTACAATGAATGGAGTGGTGTTTCCCCATGTGTTATTACGCAGCTCTCCGACACTATGGTACTGCGCGGCGGATTATCAATTTCGATCGCAGGAACCTGTACCCTTGGTTGTTTTGGATGAACCCAGTCCTTTCCGTGCCTTGGCTACGCAGCAACTGACGGCCGCAGGGATTCCCTGGAGAATCGCCTACGTGGCTTCAACGCTATCTGCTGTGCGAGCGGCGGTGAAGGCTGGCATGGGTATCACCGTGCGCTCGGTGGAAATGATGAGCTCGGAACTGCGGGTGTTGGGCGAAGAGGAAGGGTTACCGAGATTGCCTGAAACACGTTATTTCCTCTGCCAGAATCCTAACCAGGAGAATGAACTGGCGACGGCAATTTTCAATGTGATTGAATCAGGGAAGCCCTCCCACATTACGCCTGTCAGCATGCTAGTGAATAGCACGGATGAAAAGTTGTCTTCCGATCCGTCGATGAAGGACGCGATCTAATCGTAATGGTGTGTTAACTATCATTCGGGGAGGGTAGGGATACACCCCGAATGATGATGATTTATGACTAAGGTGTTAAACCTGCATCGGCAGCGTCTTATTGACCTGATTTCTTCAGCCCGCCCCCACTTTGCGTTTTCCATTCCACATCAATAGGCTAGGCGCGGCGAGATTAACCATTAATCTTTTTTATAAAACACCAGTTCTATTTTATTAAAATCATGTTATGGAAAATGGTATTTCACCTGTCTAGTACCATCTTGATTTTTTTACTAACTAAATTGGTAAAAATGTGTGCTGGATCAAAAAATACCCCTAATAACCATATGGGGGGAACAGGCATTCTCTGTGAAAATGGTATAGTGACACAGCAAACTTGCTTCCTGAGTTGCTGCGCGTTGGTTAACCGAAAAAAGGACTGACTCGATTTAGCTGCGGGTGAGAACACAAAATGTTAACAAAACAGCGTGCATGTAAAGTAATGTACTGTTATTTTTAGTAAGGTTGAAAAAAAGGTTACAAATTTAGGGGCTCAACCATACCAAGCAAGGCTTACCTGATACGTTTCCGTGCTTTATATGGTTATTAATCCTTCCTTTTAATCGATGTGGCGCATTAACTGCCAATAAATAGAGCAGAGATGTTACCCGCCACTTTTGATGAGTAAGCAAAGAGAATGTCAACAACTACTGAAATCCTCGCCCATCATTGGGCATTTGGGCTATTCCTTATCATCGCCGTAGGCCTTTGTGTCTTCATGCTGACTGGCGGGTTCTTGCTGGGGGGGAGAGCCAGAGCCAGGGCCAAAAACGTACCTTATGAATCCGGCATCGATTCAGTGGGTTCAGCGCGGTTACGTCTGTCTGCTAAATTTTATCTTGTCGCTATGTTCTTCGTGATCTTCGACGTTGAAGCCCTCTATCTCTACGCTTGGGCGGTGTCTATCAAAGAAAGCGGCTGGATTGGCTTCATTGAAGCAACCATTTTCATTTTGGTGCTGTTGGCTGGTTTGATTTATCTGGTACGCGTTGGGGCACTTGACTGGACCCCGGTACGTTCCAAGAGACAAGTCGTTAAATCAGACATCATCAACACTACCAACACTCATCCGCAGTAACAGCGAGGCATTTTAAGATGGACTATACGCTCACCCGCATAGAGCCGGACGGTGAGAATAACCGTTATCCCCTGCAACGTCAGGAGATCGTTTCCGACCCTCTGGAGCAACATGTTCACCGTAGTGTCTACATGGGCAAACTGGAACATGCATTACACGATACGGTAAATTGGGGACGTCAAAACTCCCTGTGGCCGTACAACTTCGGCCTTTCCTGTTGCTATGTAGAAATGGTGACGTCATTTACTGCCGTTCATGACGTGGCGCGTTTTGGTGCTGAGGTTTTGCGTGCGTCACCACGTCAGGCTGACTTTATGGTCGTTGCGGGAACCTGTTTTACCAAAATGGCCCCCGTCATTCAGCGTCTTTACGAGCAAATGCTGGAGCCTAAATGGGTTATCTCCATGGGCGCATGTGCTAACTCCGGCGGCATGTACGATATCTATTCCGTCGTTCAGGGTGTAGATAAATTCCTGCCTGTTGATGTGTATATTCCAGGTTGCCCTCCGCGTCCTGAAGCCTACATGCAAGCGCTGTTGCTACTGAAAGAATCCATCGGTAAAGAACGCCGCCCTCTGTCATGGGTGGTCGGTGAACAGGGCGTTTACCGTGCCAATATGCAATCTGAGCGTGAGCGCAAACGCGGCGAGCGAATCGCTGTGACTAACCTGCGTTCGCCTGATGAGATTTGACCTGTAGATGATAAACCCGGTGACCGTGTAATACCCCGATAATAGTGTGCGGTCATTATCAGATACAGAAATAGCACATTTAATGTGGTGACATATTTATGACAGATTTAACGACACACGATCTCGTTCAGCCAGGCTGGCAAACCCGCGATCACCTCGACGATCCGGTCATTGGCGAGCTGTGTAACCGTTTTGGACCAGATGCATTTACTGTACAAGCAACCCGCACAGGTATTCCCGTTGTGTGGGTCAAACGTGAGCAATTACTGGATGTTGTCGCATTCCTGAAAAAACAGCCGAAGCCTTATGTCATGCTGTTTGACCTGCACGGTATGGATGAGCGTTTGCGTACTCACCGTGAAGGTTTACCTGCTGCCGATTACTCCGTCTTTTATCACATCATTTCCATCGAGCGTAATCGCGACATCATGCTGAAAGTCGCGCTGGCCGAGAGCGATCTGCACGTACCGACCGTAACCAAACTGTTCCCAAATGCCAACTGGTATGAGCGTGAAACATGGGAAATGTTTGGTATTACGTTCAGTGGTCATCCGCACCTGACGCGCATCATGATGCCGCAAACGTGGGAAGGTCACCCGCTGCGTAAAGATTATCCGGCGCGTGCGACCGAATTCGATCCTTTCGTGCTGACCAAGCAGAAAGAAGATCTGGAAATGGAATCGCTGACGTTCAAACCGGAAGAGTGGGGCATGAAGCGCGGCACTGAAAATGAGGATTTCATGTTCCTCAACCTCGGTCCAAACCACCCATCTTCACACGGTGCTTTCCGTATTATCCTACAGTTGGATGGCGAAGAAATCGTCGACTGCGTGCCTGACGTGGGCTACCACCATCGCGGCGCGGAGAAAATGGGCGAACGCCAGTCCTGGCACAGCTACATCCCTTATACCGACCGTATTGAATACCTTGGCGGCTGCGTTAACGAAATGCCGTACGTACTTGCCGTCGAAAAACTGGCGGGTATTGAGGTGCCGGATCGCGTTAAAACGATTCGTGTGATGCTGTCTGAGCTGTTCCGCATTAATAGCCACTTGCTGTATATCAGTACCTATATTCAGGACGTCGGTGCGATGACACCGGTGTTCTTTGCATTTACTGACCGCCAGAAAATTTACGATTTGGTTGAAGCGATTACCGGCTTCCGTATGCACCCGGCTTGGTTCCGTATCGGCGGTGTGGCGCACGATCTGCCACGCGGTTGGGAGCGTCTGCTGCGTGAATTCCTCGACTGGATGCCAAGTCGTCTGGATACCTACGTTAAGGCTGCATTGCAGAACACCATTCTGAAAGGTCGTACCCAGGGCGTCGCTGCCTACAATGCGAAAGAAGCGTTGGATTGGGGCGTAACCGGTGCGGGTCTGCGTGCAACAGGTATCGGTTTTGACGTGCGCAAATGGCGTCCGTATTCCGGTTATGAAAATTTCGACTTTGAAGTGCCTGTTGGCGACGGCATCAGCGATTGCTATAGCCGCGTGATGCTGAAAGTTGAAGAGCTGCGTCAGAGCCTGCGTATTCTGGATCAGTGCCTCAAGAACATGCCGGAAGGGCCGTTCAAGGCGGATCACCCGCTGACGACGCCACCGCCAAAAGAGCGCACATTGCAGCATATCGATACGCTGATTAACCACTTCCTTCAGGTGTCCTGGGGACCGGTTATGCCTGCCAATGAATCATTCCAGATGGTTGAGGCCACGAAGGGTATCAACAGCTATTACCTCACCAGTGACGGCGGCACGATGAGCTACCGTACCCGTATTCGCACGCCGAGCTATGCGCATCTGCAACAGATTCCTTCTGTCATTCGCGGATGTCTGGTATCCGATCTGATCGTTTACCTCGGCAGCATTGATTTCGTTATGTCAGATGTGGACCGCTAATTATGCCTGATCACAACATGCCTGATAACAATATTTCTGATAACAATATTTTTGTGCTGAGCAACGCCGAGCGTGACGCCATTGAGCACGAAAAACATCACTATGAAGATGCGCGTGCTGCGTCAATTGAAGCACTGAAAATCGTGCAGAAAGAGCGCGGCTGGGTGCCGGATGGCGCGATCAACGCGATTGCCGATGTGTTGGGAATCCCTGCCAGCGACGTGGAAGGCGTAGCGACGTTCTATAGCCAGATTTACCGTCAGCCAGTTGGGCGCCACATCATTCGCTATTGCGACAGCGTTGTGTGCCATATCAATGGCTATCAGGGCGTTCAGGCTGCGCTGGAGCGTAAGCTCAGCATCAAACCGGGGCAGACGACGTTCGATGGACGTTTCACGCTGTTGCCGACCTGCTGTCTGGGGAACTGTGACAAGGGGCCGTCAATGATGATTGATGACGATACCCACAGCCATGTGACGCCGGAAGGAATTGAATCGTTATTGGAGCAGTATCAATGAGTAAAAACATTGTTCTGACTGCTGAGCAGCATCCTCTGACCTGGCGTTTACGCGCAGACAAACAGCCAGTATGGCTGGATGAATATCGCAGCAAAAATGGCTATGTCGCCGCGCAAAAAGCGTTAACCGGTATGGCGCAGGATGACGTGGTCTCACTGGTTAAAGACGCTGGCCTGAAAGGGCGTGGCGGCGCGGGCTTTTCGACAGGCTTGAAGTGGAGTCTGATGCCGAAAGACGAAAGCATGAACATCCGCTACCTGCTGTGCAATGCGGATGAGATGGAGCCGGGTACGTACAAAGACCGTCTGCTGATGGAGCAAGAGCCCCACCTGCTGGTTGAAGGTATGTTGATTAGCGCCTTTGCGCTGAAAGCCTACCGTGGCTACATCTTCCTGCGCGGCGAATACATCGAAGCGGCTGTCAACCTGCGTCGTGCCATCGAAGAAGCGAAAGCTGCGGGTCTGCTGGGCAAAAATATTCTGGGCAGCGGGTTTGATTTCGAGCTGTTCGTGCATACGGGCGCCGGACGTTATATCTGCGGTGAAGAAACCGCACTGATTAACTCGCTGGAAGGCCGTCGTGCCAACCCTCGCTCGAAACCGCCGTTCCCGGCGTCTGCGGGGGTGTGGGGTAAGCCGACCTGCGTCAACAACGTGGAAACGCTGTGTAACGTACCGGCGATTATCGAACACGGTGCGGCGTGGTATCAGGGGCTGTCTGCGGGTAAAAGTAAAGATGCAGGCACGAAACTGATGGGCTTCTCCGGTCGCGTCAACAATCCTGGCCTGTGGGAACTGCCATTCGGCACCACGGCGCGTGAGATTCTGGAAGACTACGCGGGCGGTATGCGCGATGGTCTGAAGCTGAAAGCCTGGCAGCCGGGTGGCGCAGGGACGGATTTCCTGACGGAAAGCCATCTCGATCTGCCAATGGATTTTGAGCACATTGCGAAAGCAGGTAGCCGTATGGGTACGGCGCTGGCGATGGCCGTCGATCACGAGATCAATATGGTTTCGCTGACGCGCAATCTGGAAGAGTTCTTCGCCCGTGAATCCTGCGGCTGGTGTACGCCGTGCCGTGATGGTCTGCCGTGGAGCGTGAAGATTCTGCGTGCGCTGGAGAAGGGCGAAGGCCAACCCGGCGATATCGAAACGCTGGAGCAGCTTTGCCGCTTCCTCGGACCGGGGAACACCTTCTGTGCGCATGCGCCGGGTGCGGTTGAACCGCTGCAAAGTGCCATCAAGTATTTCCGGGAAGAATTCGAAGCGGGTATCTCTAAACAGTATTTAGGCAATGTCAAAGCGATTGGCGGTATTCAGCCTAACCTGTTGAAAGAGCGCTGGTAAGCTATCGTTCAATACGTGCGAGATGCAGTGAATGTATCCGCAGGGTGGCGCAAATAAGCCACCCTCTATAAACCCAATAGATTTCAGGCGCAGGTAGCCAACGCATTTGCGGTTTGAAAGATGAGGGTATACAGAATTTTTGATTAGCGCTCGTGGCAACACGAGCCATTATGGAAGCATGCTGACTATGGCTACTATTCATGTAGACGGCAAAGAGTATGAAGTAAACGGAGCAGACAACCTTCTGGAAGCTTGCCTGACTCTGGGACTTGATATTCCTTACTTTTGCTGGCACCCCGCGCTCGGGAGCGTCGGATCCTGCCGCCTCTGCGCGGTAAAGCAGTATCAAAACGCGGAGGACACCCGTGGTCGTCTGGTGATGTCTTGTATGACACCTGCGGCACCGGGTACGTTCATCGCCATTGAAGATGAAGAAGCGAAACTATTCCGTAAGACGATAGTTGAGTTTCTGATGACCAACCACCCGCACGATTGCCCGGTGTGTGAGGAAGGCGGTAACTGTCATTTGCAGGATATGACAGTCATGACGGGGCAGAGCTTCCGTCGCTATCGCTTTACCAAGCGTACCCACCGCAATCAGGATCTCGGCCCATTCATTTCTCACGAAATGAACCGCTGTATCGCGTGCTATCGCTGCGTGCGTTACTACAAAGACTATGCGGATGGCAAAGATCTCGGCGTTTACGGCGCGCACGACAACGTCTATTTCGGTCGCCCGGAAGATGGCACGCTGGAAAGCGAATTCTCCGGTAACCTGGTTGAAGTGTGTCCTACTGGTGTATTTACCGATAAAACGCATTCCGAACGCTATAATCGTAAATGGGACATGCAGTTTGCACCGAGCATCTGCCAACAGTGCAGCATCGGCTGTAATACCAGTCCCGGTGAGCGTTATGGCGAACTGCGCCGTATCGAAAACCGCTTTAACGGTAGCGTAAACCACTATTTCCTGTGTGACCGCGGCCGCTTTGGCTACGGTTACGTCAATCAGAAAGACCGTCCGAATCAGCCGCAGCAGCGTCGTGGCGATGACTGGATCGCCCTGAATGCCGAACAGGCACTGCAAGGCGCGGCGGACGTGCTGCGTCAGGCGAAGAAAACCATCGGTATCGGTTCGCCGCGTGCCAGCATTGAAAGCAACTTTGCCTTGCGTGAGCTGGTCGGTGCAGAAAACTTCTACACCGGTATTGCGCAGGAAGAACAAAATCGTCTGCAATTGATTCTGAAAGTGCTGCGCGAAAGCGGGGTGAGAACGCCGGCGCTGCGTGAAATCGAAGGCTACGATGCCGTTCTGATTCTGGGTGAAGACCTGACGCAGACAGGGGCGCGTATCGCACTGGCTGTTCGTCAGGCCGTTAAAGGTAAAGCCCGTGAAATGGCGGCAGCACAGAAAGTGGCTGACTGGCAGATCGCGGCGATCATGAACATTGGCCAACACGCCAAACATCCATTGTTTGTCACCAACGTAGACAGCACCCGTCTCGACGATATTGCGGCATGGAACTACCGTGCGCCAGTTGCCGATCAGGCGCGTCTTGGTTTTGCCGTTGCACACGGTCTGGATAGCAGCGCACCGGCTGTTACCGATCTTGCCGCAGGCCTTGACCAGAAAGTCGATATCATCGTACAGGCGCTGGCTGGTGCGAAAAAACCACTCATCATTTCGGGTACTAACGCCGGTAGTGAGGAAGTGATCTCCGCGGCGGCAAACGTTGCCAAAGCGCTGAAAAATCGCGGTTCTGACGTTGGTATCACCTTTGTTGCTCCTGCTGCCAACAGCATCGGGTTGTCAATCATGGGCGGCGGTTCGCTGGATGATGCGCTGGCGCAATTGGAAAGCGGCGAAGCCGACAGCGTGGTGGTACTGGAGAACGATCTCTACCGTCATGCACCGATCGCTCGGGTTGATGCGGCGCTGGAAAAAGCTAAGAACCTGATTGTGGTCGATCATCAGCGTACTCGCATCATGGACAAGGCCAGCATCATTCTGTCCGCAGCCAGTTTTGCTGAAAGCGACGGTACGCTGGTGAATCAGGAAGGCCGTGCTCAGCGTTTCTTCCAAGTCTATGACCCAACGTACTACAACGACAAGGTTATAATGCTGGAAAGCTGGCGCTGGCTGCACTCGTTGTATATCACTTATAACAGCCGCCAGGTTGACTGGACGCAGTTGGATAACGTGATTGACGCGTGTGCTGCTGCACTGCCGCAGCTTGCCGCGATCAAAGACGCCGCGCCGGACGCCTCGTTCCGTATCCGTGGTCAGAAACTGTCGCGTTCACCGATTCGCTCCAGTGGTCGTACTGCGATGCGCGCTAACCTCAGCGTGCATGAGCCGCGTCAGCCTGTCGATAAAGACACCATGTTTGCCTTCTCAATGGAAGGGAACAACAGTCCGACAGCCAATCGTCAGCAGATTCCGTTTGCCTGGGCGCCAGGCTGGAACTCACCGCAAGCCTGGAACAAATTCCAGGATGAAGTGGGTGGACATCTGCGTCATGGCGATCCGGGCGTTCGTCTGATCGAAGCCGGTGAAGGTTCACTGGCGTATTTCGACAACATTCCTGCGGCTTTCGTCCCACAGGCTGGCCAATGGCGAGTTGCGCCGTACTATCACTTGTTTGGCAGTGATGAAATGTCACAGCGTTCCGACGTGATTCAACAGCGTATGCCAGATCCTTACGTGATGGTGAACCCGGCTGATGCTGCGACGCTGGGTGTGAACGCGGGGGCGTTGCTGGAGTTGACCTGTGCAGGACAAACGCTACGTCTGCCACTGCGCTTAAGTGCGGAATTGAGTCAGGGACAGGTTGGTTTACCGCTGGGCTTGCCGGGTATTGCGCCGGTACTGGCGGGTGCAACCGTTGAAAATCTGCGGGAGGCCGCACAATGAGTTGGTTAACACCGGAATTAACCGAGATTCTGATTTCCATCGGAAAAGCGATCGTGATTCTGCTGGTTGTGGTGACCTGTGGCGCATTCATGAGTATGGGTGAACGCCGACTGCTCGCGCTCTTCCAGGGACGTTATGGGCCGAACCGGGTAGGTTGGGGCGGGTCATTACAGCTTGTCGCGGATATGATCAAAATGTTCTTCAAAGAAGACTGGGTGCCGAATTTTACCGATAAGGTGATCTTCACGCTGGCGCCGATGATCGCGTTTACGTCAATGTTGATTGCTTTTGCGATTGTGCCGATCACGCCAACCTGGGGTGTTGCTGATCTGAATATCGGGATCCTGTTCTTCCTGATGATGGCGGGGCTGGCCGTTTACGCGGTGCTGTTTGCTGGCTGGGCGAGTAACAACAAATACTCACTGCTGGGTGCGGTACGTGCTTCCGCTCAGACCGTGAGCTATGAAGTGTTCATCGGCCTGTCGCTGATGGGGGTTGTCGCGCAGGCGGGCTCCTTCAACATGCGCGACATTGTCGATTCTCAGGAACACCTGTGGAACGTTATCCCGCAGTTCTTCGGCTTTATTACGTTTGCCATCGCAGGCGTGGCGGTGTGTCACCGTCACCCGTTTGACCAGCCTGAAGCTGAGCAGGAAATTGCCGATGGTTACCACATTGAATATTCCGGTATGAAATTCGGTCTGTTCTTTGTCGGGGAATATATCGGGATCGTTACGGTTTCTGCGCTGATGGTGACGCTGTTCTTCGGCGGCTGGCATGGTCCAATCCTGCCTCCGTTTGTCTGGTTTGCGCTGAAAACAGGCTTTTTCATGATGATGTTCATCCTGATTCGTGCTTCGTTACCCCGTCCGCGTTATGACCAGGTGATGGCTTTCGGTTGGAAAGTCTGTCTGCCGATAACGCTTTTGAATCTGCTGGCAACAGCGGCCGTCATTTTGTACAACGCTTAAGAAGGGGTGAATAAACCATGACATTGAAAGAGTTAGTGGTTGGTTTCGGCACCCAGATACGCAGTATCTGTATGGTGGGTTCGAATGCTTTCAAGAAGCGCGAAACCAGAATGTATCCCGAAGAGCCTGTGAATCCACCGCCGCGCTACCGTGGTCGTATCGTGCTGACGCGCGATCCCGATGGTGAAGAGCGTTGCGTTGCCTGCAACCTGTGTGCGGTGGCCTGTCCGGTCGGCTGTATCTCATTGCAGAAAGCGGAAACCAAAGATGGTCGCTGGTATCCCGAGTTCTTCCGCGTCAACTTCTCACGCTGCATTTTCTGTGGCTTCTGCGAAGAAGCATGCCCGACCACGGCTATCCAACTGACACCGGATTTCGAGATGGGCGATTACAAACGTCAGGATCTGGTGTACGAGAAAGAAGATCTGCTGATATCGGGGCCGGGTAAATATCCGGAATACAATTTCTACCGGATGGCTGGTATGGCAATTGATGGGAAAGATAAAGGCGAAGCGGAAAACGAAGCCAAACCCATTGATGTCAAAGGCCTGTTGCCCTAAGGAGCTAGCATGGAATTCGCTTTTTATACCACAGGCTTGATTGCGATACTGGCGACATTGCGCGTCATTACGCATACCAATCCTGTGCATGCATTGTTGTATATGGTCACCTCGCTTATGGCGATTGCGGGCGTCTTTTTCTCGCTGGGGGCTAATTTTGCCGGCGCGCTGAGCATCATTGTGTATGCGGGGGCCATCATGGTGCTGTTTGTGTTCGTTGTCATGATGCTCAACCTCGGCAACTCCGTGGAAGAACAAGAGCGGAATTGGCTGAAACCTAGCGCTTGGGTAGGACCAGGTATTCTTTCTCTGGTACTGCTGGTAATTGTCGTCAATGCGATCCTCAGCCTGAAAGAGCAGGGGATCACTGGCACGCCTGTCGAGGCGAAAGCCGTGGGCATCAGCCTATTCGGGCCTTATGTTCTGGCCGTTGAATTAGCGTCAATGCTGCTGCTGGCGGGATTGGTGGTCGCTTTCCACATTGGTCGTGAAGATAAACGTGGTGACGTTGTCAGTAAAGAAGGCGCGAACCAGGATGTTGAGAAGACAATAACGGGGGAACGCGCATGATTCCGTTACAACATGGATTGATTTTAGCCGCTGTCTTGTTTGTTCTGGGGCTGACTGGTCTATTGATTCGTCGTAACCTGCTGTTTATGTTGATCAGTCTCGAAATTATGATCAACGCTGCCGCGCTGGCGTTTGTTGTCGCGGGCAGTTACTGGCAGCAGCCGGATGGCCAGGTGATGTACATTCTGGCGATTACGCTGGCAGCAGCTGAGGCCAGTATTGGTCTGGCGCTGTTGTTGCAGATGTATCGTCGTCGTCAGACCCTGAATATTGATACAGTCAGTGAGATGCGCGGATGAACTTACTCTATTTAACAATACTCTTCCCGTTGCTCGGCTTTCTGTTGCTGGCATTTTCCCGCGGTCGCTGGTCGGAAAATACGTCCGCGACGGTCGGTGTTGGCTCGATTGGTCTGGCAGCGTTGGTTACCGCTTGGGTTGTGGTCGATTTCATGGGCCAACAGCACGGCGGCGTCACCTTCTTTAATCAGCACCTGTGGACATGGATGGCCGTTGGCAACTTCGACATCAGCGTAACGCTAACGCTCGATGGCCTTTCGGTGACGATGCTGTCAGTAGTGACAGGTGTCGGCTTCTTTATTCACCTGTTTGCCTCCTGGTATATGCGTGGGGAAGAGGGATATTCCCGCTTCTTCGCCTACACCAACCTGTTTATCGCGAGTATGGTCGTTCTGGTACTGGCCGATAACCTGTTGCTGATGTATCTCGGTTGGGAAGGGGTAGGGCTATGTAGTTACCTGCTGATCGGTTTCTACTACACCAATCCGAAGAACGGTGCGGCAGCGATGAAAGCCTTCATCGTTACGCGTGTGGGTGACGTCTTCCTCGCCTTTGCATTGTTCATCCTTTATAAAGAACTGGGCACGCTTAACTTCCGCGAGCTGATGGTATTAGCACCGCAGAAACTGGCTGAAGGCTCACCGGAAATTACGTGGGCGACGCTGATGTTGCTGGGTGGTGCGGTCGGTAAATCTGCACAGTTGCCGCTGCAAACCTGGCTGGCGGATGCGATGGCCGGCCCAACGCCAGTCTCTGCACTGATCCATGCCGCGACGATGGTTACTGCGGGTGTTTACCTGATTGCACGTACCAATGGTCTGTTCCTGATGGCCCCAGATGTTCTGCATCTGGTCGGTATTGTGGGAGCGGTAACGCTGGTGCTGGCAGGCTTTGCCGCGCTGGTGCAAACCGACATCAAGCGCGTACTGGCCTATTCCACCATGAGCCAGATTGGTTACATGTTCCTGGCGCTGGGTGTTCAGGCATGGGATGCCGCAATTTTCCATCTGATGACGCATGCGTTCTTTAAAGCGCTGCTATTCCTCTCTTCTGGTTCGGTCATTCTGGCCTGCCACCACGAGCAGAACATTTTCAAAATGGGCGGTCTGCGTAAAACGATTCCGCTGGTTTATATCTGCTTCCTGGTCGGGGGCGCGGCGCTGGCTGCACTGCCACTGGTTACCGCGGGCTTCTTCAGTAAAGACGAGATTCTGGCTGGCGCATGGGCCAATGGTCACATCAATCTGATGGTGGCTGGATTGGCTGGTGCCTTCATGACCTCACTGTATACGTTCCGTATGATTTTCATTGTGTTCCACGGTGAAGAGAAAACCAAAGCGCATGCAGGAAAAGGCATTTCTCACCATTTACCGCTGGTTGTGCTGATGGTTCTGTCCACCTTTATTGGTGCGATGATTGTTCCGCCGTTGCATGGTGTGCTGCCCGCAACGACAGAGCTTGAACACGGTCAGTTGATGACGCTGGAAATTACCTCTGGCGTCGTGGCGATTGCCGGTATTCTGCTTGCTGCTGTGCTGTGGCTGGGCAAACGTCAGGCGGTGAGCAGCATCGCGAAGAGTGCACCGGGTCGTTTCTTCTCGACCTGGTGGTTCCACGCGTGGGGCTTTGACTGGTTGTACGACCATGTCTTTGTTAAACCGTATCTGGCTATCGCGAAGCTGTTGCAGCGTGATCCGTTAAATGGGCTGATGACCATCCCGGCTACGATTACCCGCTGGGGTAACCGAGGGCTGGCGCTCAGTGCGAATGGTCAATTGCGCTGGTACGTTGCCTCTATGGGCTTCGGTGCTGTACTGGTACTGGCTTTGTTGCTGCTGGTGTAAGGCCGTATCCGGTAACGTATGAAGGGCAGGGCATTCCACAGACAGGAATGCCCGCCACGGCAAGTTTTCAGATTTCTTTAATTTAGGGACACAAAACGCCATGCTACTACCTTGGCTAATTCTTCTCCCCTTTATCGGCGGTCTGCTGTGCTGGCAGTTAGAGCGTTTTGGTACGAAAGTGCCGCGCTGGATAGCGTTGATTGCAATGGGGCTGACACTCGCACTGTCTCTGCAACTGTGGTTGCAAGGCGGTTACTCACTGACGTCGCCGACAGGCGTACCACAATGGCAATCCGAGTTTTATGTGCCGTGGATCCCACGCTTCGGCATCGGCGTCCATCTTGCGCTGGACGGCCTGTCGCTGCTGATGGTGGTGCTGACGGGGTTGCTGGGCGTGCTGGCAATCCTTTGTTCCTGGAATGAAATTCAGCGTTATCAGGGCTTCTTCCACCTGAACCTGCTGTGGATTCTGGGCGGTGTTATTGGCGTGTTCCTGGCCATCGACATGTTCCTGTTTTTCTTCTTCTGGGAAATGATGCTGGTACCGATGTACTTCCTGATTGCACTGTGGGGGCATAAAGGCTCTGACGGTAAAACCAGAATTACGGCGGCGACCAAGTTCTTCATTTATACCCAGGCAAGCGGCCTGATCATGTTGATTGCGATTCTGGCGCTGGTCTTTGTGCATCACAATGCTACCGGTGTCTGGACGTTCAACTATGACGACCTGCTGAAAACGCCGATGTCGTATGGTGTTGAATATCTGCTGATGCTGGGCTTCTTCATCGCGTTTGCGGTAAAAATGCCTGTTGTACCGTTGCACGGTTGGCTGCCGGATGCACACAGTCAGGCCCCAACTGCGGGTTCTGTTGACCTGGCGGGGATCCTGTTGAAAACGGCGGCCTACGGTCTGCTGCGTTTCAGCTTGCCGCTGTTCCCGAACGCCTCACATGCGTTTGCACCGATTGCCATGTGGCTGGGTGTGATTGGTATCTTCTACGGTGCCTGGCTGGCGTTCAAACAGACGGATATCAAACGCCTGATTGCTTACACCTCTGTGTCCCACATGGGCTTCGTGATGATTGCCATCTATTCTGGTAATCAACTGGCTTATCAGGGCGCGGTGATTCAGATGATTGCGCACGGCTTGTCTGCTGCGGGTCTATTTATTCTGTGTGGTCAACTGTATGAACGTCTGCATACCCGTGACATGCGTGAAATGGGCGGCCTGTGGTCGCGTCTGAAGTTCCTGCCTGCGCTGTCTCTGTTCTTTGCGGTCGCGACATTGGGGATGCCGGGTACAGGTAACTTTGTTGGCGAATTCATGATTCTGTTCGGCAGCTATCAGGTTGTGCCGGTGATCACGGTGATCTCAACCTTCGGTCTGGTGTTTGCGTCCGTCTACTCACTGATTATGATGCAGCGTGCTTACTACGGTGCGCCTAAATCTGATGAGCTATTGAAGAGTATGTCGATTCGCGAATTGTCTATCGTGATGCTGTTGGTGGTATTACTGGTGTTGTTAGGGGTATACCCGCAACCGATTCTGGATACCTCCAGTGCCGCGATGTCAAATATCCAGCAGTGGTTTATGTCGTCTGCTCCAGATTCAATTATTTCAACAACAAGGCCGTAATTCGCCATGACAATAACTCTTCAACAACTAATTGCGCTATCGCCGCTGTTGATCGTCGGATTGACGGTAGTGGTTGTGATGCTGTGCATTGCGTGGCGACGCAACCATTTTGTCAACGCAACCATGACGGTTATCGGCCTGAATATTGCGTTGCTGTCACTGTACTTTGTCGGCCAGGTTGGTCCAACGGACGTGACGCCGCTGCTGCGTGTTGATGGCTTCTCGATGTTCTATTCCGGGCTGGTTCTGCTTGCCAGTCTGGCAACCAGTACGTTTGCCTATCCGTGGCTGCAAGGCTACCCAGACAACCGCGATGAGTTCTACCTGCTGGTTCTGATTGCTGCGCTGGGTGGAATCCTGCTGTCGAGTGCCAACCATCTGGCGTCGTTGTTCATCGGGATTGAACTGCTTTCCCTTCCGCTGTTTGGTCTGGTGGGGTATGCCTTCCGTCAGAAACGCTCGCTGGAAGCCAGTATTAAATACATGCTGCTGTCGGCGGCAGCGTCCTCCTTCCTGCTGTTTGGCATGGCGCTGATTTATGCTGAATCAGGCGATATGAGCTTTGCCAGCCTCGGTAAGAGCCTGAGCGATCACCAAATCCATGAGCCGTTGCTGCTGGCAGGTCTGGGGATGATGATTGTCGGTCTGGGCTTCAAGCTGTCTCTGGTTCCGTTCCAACTGTGGACGCCTGATGTCTATCAGGGGGCGCCTGCGCCTGTGTCTACGTTTCTGGCGACGGCCGGTAAAATTGCCGTTTTCGGTGCAGTCATGCGTTTGTTCCTGTATGCGCCGATGGCTGAGAGCGAGTCCGTCAGAATCGTGCTGGGTGTCATCGCATTCGCATCGATCTTGTTCGGTAACGTGATGGCGGTATCGCAAACCAACATCAAACGTCTGCTCGGTTACTCTTCCATCGCGCATCTGGGTTACTTGCTGGTTGCTCTGATTGCGGTGCAGAGCCATCAACTGGCGCTGGAAACCGTCGGCGTTTATCTGGTGGGTTACCTGTTCAGCAGCCTGGGGGCGTTCGGCGTGGTTAGTCTGATGTCCAGCCCGTACCGTGGTCCGGATGCCGATTCACTGTTTTCTTACCGTGGTCTGTTCTGGCATAAACCGATTCTGTCTGCGGTAATGACGGTGATGATGCTGTCACTGGCGGGTATCCCGATGACGCTGGGCTTCTTCGGTAAATTCTACGTGCTGGCTGTCGGTGTTAATGCTGAACTGTGGTGGTTGACTGGTGCGGTGGTACTGGGTAGTGCTATTGGTCTGTATTACTACCTGCGTGTGATGGTCAGCTTGTACCTGACTGCGCCTCAGCAATTACAGCGTGATACGCCAAACAACTGGGCTTTAACCGCGGGTGGTGTGGTCGTACTGATCTCCTCCATCGCAGTGCTGTTCTTTGGTTTGTACCCACAGCCGCTTATCTCTTTGGTGCAATTGGCGCAGCCAATGCTGTAACCACCGCCGAGAGTCGGGTTGAGTCATGAAACGCCGTTGATGAGAATCAACGGCGTTTTTTTATCAGCAAAATAACTCTTTTTCTGGGCAGTGGGATAGCAAGTAACGTACGTTTTAGGAATGATCTGGTCTGCTGAAGCCGTAGAAGTCAGGAAAAATTGTCTATAGTTAAGAAGGCAATGATTAACTCATGGTTTTTCATAATCAATGACTTTTCATAACAGAAGGAAGCACTTTATGGCGACAACCAAAAAACAGCCTGAAGAAATTCGTGTCGATGATGATTTAAAACTTCTGTCTGAAACGCTGGATGAAGTACTGCGCTACACAGGGGATCAGGCCGATCAGGCCTATCTTGATTTGAAAAAAGGAGCAGAGAAAGCGCTGCTGGAAGTTAAAGCCCGTATTGGTGTTACAGATAGCTACTATGCGCGTGCAAAACAGGTAGCCGATAAAGCCGATCTTTATGTGCATGACAAACCCTGGCATGGTATCGGTATCGGTGCCACCGTCGGTCTGGTGTTGGGATTACTGCTGGCTAAGCGCTAATTTCTGCCAATCATGTAGCGGGATGCCCCGCTACATCCTCCTCTATCCTCTATTCTTGGATCTTATCTTCTTTCTCCGGCATGCCTTGTACCCAATATATGGCTTCAAACGGACGTAGCGCCAGTATTTCGGGTTGAGGCTGTGCATCAGAGTAATTGCTGAATAGCAGTCGCCAGCGGCGATCGTGGAGGTCAATAGGAGGCTGCCAGCGCAGAGACTGTTTACTGAGGTTTGCCAGAACCAGAAGCCGTTGTCCCTTCCAGATACGCTGATAACACCAGATGCTGGGATGATCTGGCATTAAATCCTGATAGTCTCCGTGTGTCAGCAGCGGCAGCGCTTTGCGCATAGCGATAAGCTGTTGGTAGGTGTAGAAGACGGATGATTTATCCGCCAGTGCCTGTCGCGCGTTGATCTGGGCAAAGTTTTGGCACGGTGCGATCCACGGCGTAGCGGTCGTGAATCCAGCATGGTGACTGGCATCCCATTGCATCGGTGTACGGCCGTTATCGCGTGATTTGCTGGCGAGGATCGCTAAGATTTGTGCATCTGGCTGACCCCGATCGCGCTGTTCAGCAAATTGATTCAGGCTTTCAATATCCCGGTATTGTTCAATCTGCGTATAGCCGGGATTGGTCATACCCAGTTCTTCGCCCTGATAGATATAGGGCGTGCCCTGCATGCCGTGAAGCACCATCGCCAGCATCTTGGCGGATTGCACGCGGAATTCGCCGTCATCCCCGAAACGCGACACGATGCGTGGCTGATCGTGATTACACCAGAACAGCGCATTCCAGGCATGGTTGTGCATCCCCTGCTGCCAGTGATTAAAAATCTGCTTGAGCTGGATAAAATCAGGTTCCGCCAGTGTCCATTTTTCCCCATTCGGATAATCGACTTTCAGGTGATGGAAATTGAACGTCATGGAGAGTTCACTACCGTCCAGTGCGGCGTAGCAGCGACAGTGCTCCAGCGAGGTCGAGGACATCTCACCGACCGTCATCAAGTCGCGCGGCTGAAAAACATCCCGACTAAATTCCTGCAAGTAATCATGAATCAGGGGGCCATCGGTATAGAAACGGCGTCCATCGCCCTGAGCGTCTGACGGGAAATCCTGCTGTTTGGAAACCAGATTGATGACATCCAGTCGCAGTCCATCCACGCCTTTATCCGCCCAAAACTCACAGACCTGTTTTAACTCATCCCGCACGCGCGGGTGTTCCCAGTTCAGATCGGCCTGTTCAGTGGCGAAAAGATGCAGATAGTATTGTTTGCTTTCTTCGTGCCACTGCCATGCCGGGCCGCCAAATTTTGAACGCCAGTTATTAGGTAGCGCCCCGTCATGACCTTCACGCCAGATATAAAAATGACGATACGGGCTGCGGCGATCCTGTGCGTTCTGGAACCAGTGGTGTTGCGTAGAAGTGTGGTTGAATACCATGTCCATGACGACACGAATGCGGCGTCGATGCGCTTCTACGATCAACGTTTCCATATCGGCCATCGTGCCGTAGGTTGGGTCGATGGCGCAGTAGTCGGCGACGTCATAGCCGTTATCAACCTGAGGCGAAAGATAAACCGGCGTCAGCCAGATCGCATCAACGCCCAACTGTTGCAGGTAATCGAGTCGGGTGGTGATGCCTGCGATGTCGCCAATGCCATTTCCGGTACTGTCCTGAAAGCTCTTCGGGTAGATTTGATAAATTACGCCGTTTTGCCACCAGGGAAGTGAGGTAGTCATGAACAATCCTCCTAATCTATGTGTGGTCCCTATGCGGGATCCAGCGTGCCATTGCGGCTCTTGCGTTTATAGACCAGCGACGTCAATACTATCGGAATGACGGTGGCAACCAGCATGGCGAGCGCGAAAATCCCCCAAAATTGTGGCTTGATGGAGAGAATGCCCGGCAATCCACCGACACCGATGCCATTTGCTGTCACACCGTACAGGCCGCAAATGAGCGCGGCGGCGGCGGAACCAATCATGGCGCACAGCATCGGAAAGCGGTATTTCAGGTTGATACCGTACATGGCCGGCTCGGTCACGCCCAGAAAGGCGGAAATGGCGGCGGGAACAGAAATTTCACGCTCGTTGGCTTTCCGGCTGACGAGAATCACCCCAACGACTGCTGCCGCCTGGGCAATGTTTGACAGCGCGATGAGTGGCCAGACCGGCGTGCCTCCTATACTCTGAATCATCTGCATATCAATCGCTAACGTTGTTTGGTGCACGCCGGTGATGACCAGCGGCGCATACAGGAACCCAAACAGCGCGGCACCAATGGGGGCAAAGCTGCCCGTCATTACGGCTTTAACGGCCCAGGCGACGCCATCGCCAATCATACGACCAAACGGACCAATCAAGGTATGTGCCAGGAAAACAGCCAGAATGAGTGACGTTACAGGCACGACCACCAGATAGAGGTAATCCGGCACGATTTTTTTCAGCCGTGTCTCAATCAGGGCCAGCGCCATCCCGGCTAAGACGGAAGGGATAACCTGTGCCTGATAGCCAATCTTCTCAATCGTGAACCAGACAAAATTCCAGACCTCGGGCGTTTGCTGTCCGATGAGATAAGCGTTCATTAACTGCGGCGATACCAGCGTGATACCGAGTACGATGCCGAGTATCGGCGTGCCGCCCATTTTGCGTACGGTTGACCAGCAGACCGCGACGGGGAGATAGAAGAAGATGGCTTCGCCCAGCAGCCAGAGGAAATCGTAGACGGTTTGCCAGGTCGGGTAGAGTTGTACCAGCGTTTGCCCGTCGCGCATCGGGATATCGCCGATAACGTTACGTGCGCCGAGGATCAAGCCTCCGCTGATAAGTGCGGGAAGCAGTGGAAAAAAGATCTCGGCAAAATGTGAAATGCTGCGCTCGAACCAGCTCATATTTTGACGAGCGGCGACTTTAGCCTCTTCCTTATTGATTTCGCCTTTTCCCGTCGTGGCGAGCAGTGCGTTGTAATACTCATCCACATCGGTGCCGATCACGACCTGAAATTGTCCGGCATTCGTGAAGCACCCTTTGACAATCCGCAACTCTTCAATGTTTTTGGGATGGGCTTTGGATGCATCGTGCAAAACGAAGCGGAGGCGAGTGATGCAATGCGTGACAGCCGCGATATTCTCACGTCCGCCGACCAGTTCGATCAGACGATCAATATCCTGTTGTTTTACTTTACTCATAGTCAGTCCTTTTATCTTTTAGCGCAGACGTCGGGGACGCGAAGCAAGTACAGAAAAGCATAGTCTGTTAATGATGGTTTTGCTGTGAAAGGAAAACGCATTGAGCTATTTTTAAAAGAGAATGTTCAGGCATTCGCTGTGCTGCACAAATCTATGACGTGCAGGTAGACAAAAGAGAAAGGGGGATGAATGAAACCTGTAGAAGCGGCAGAAAAACAAAAGCCGCCTATGAGAAGGCGGCTTCAGAGATTGTTTATATCACAATCAGAACGGGCTGATTATTGACCCAATACGTTCACAGTAACTGACATAAACATCTCCCATTCTTTTAAAGAATTTGCTGATTTTACGCATCGTTTTCATTAGCAGTCTCCTCTAATGGGTTAGTTAAGTGTGATATTCATCACGTTTTTGATGGTAGCGAAGATGAAATTGGATTTCAACATTTTTGTGATGTTAGTCACAAAAATATAACGAGGTGGCAAATGAAATACGTCGTGAAGAGAAAAAATCTGATGCGTAGCGGGAAAGGCAGCGCATCAGGTGATGGAGGGTATGTGGGGTAATATCAGGCAGGATAGCGATAAATATTGTGATCGAACCACGTCTCGCCAATCTGCTCAGCATCTTTCTCCGTATGGTGAAAGCGAAAACCAAGTCGTTGAGCGACAGCGTTGCTACGCGTGTTGGCGGTTGACGCTCTGATGACACTGCGTTCAACGAGGCTCGCATCGGTATAAGCCGTTATCAGCGTGCTGACAGCCTGAGAAACGATGCCTTTGCCTTCAAAGGCTTCGGCGATCCAATAACCGATGACGCCTTCTTTATCCTGAATCGTGTTGAAGGAGACAATGCCCGCCAGAGCGTCGTCCCAGCGTATAACGTACACGGCGGCTGTTTTGTCGAAGAATGCCTTTCTGTTGGCGCGAATGGTTTCACGCGTGTCATCGACGGTTTTGACGGAATCTGGCCACGGTAACGTCCGCCGCAAGCGTACTTTTTCCTGCTGAATCAGGGAAAAGAGCGCGTCGGCGTCGTTCTCTTCTTGTATCGTCAGACGCAAGTGGGGCAGAGGTTTTAATTCGTATAGCGCATCTACAGATAACGTTTCCATAAACTCTCTCCCTGTTAACGCTGCAATGTGCCGTCAACGATCGTGACGCTGTGCCCGCCGATCCACGGTTCATCGTTCAGATAAGTGACGGTAACACGGCCATCGCGTTGCAGCATTGTGCCTTGTCGCGCAAGGTAGCTGAGTGGCGCAGTGACAGTATTTGTAGAGTGCTGTTGGCGAAGTAATGCCGCCAGACAGGCGTTGGCGCTGCCCGTCACGGGATCTTCTTTGAGATAGCCACGTTCAATATAAAACGCGCGAACTTCGTAATCGGCCGGTGTCCCGTTATCGTGCGGGCCATAGATGGCGATGCCGTTGGTCTGACTGAGGTTTTGCACGGCGGAGAGCGCTTCTGCATCCGGTATAGTGTTCAGGCAGGTGTCAGCACTGTCTACCCGAATCACAAGCCAGCGAATGCCCATGTGTACCGCGGCTGGCGGGTAGCGTTTATCGATACAGGCCGAACCAACGCCAGTAATGCCCAGCGTTTTTTCCAGCAGCGGCGTGTGTTCGTCGCTGAACGGAACGATGGTAGCTTGCGGCGCGTGAAAAGCCAGACTTCCATCATCATTGATATTGATCGGTACTAAGCCAACACCACATTGTTGCACTAGCTGACCCGGCGATTTAGGACGCAATCCTTCTTCCAGCAAAGCATGTGCGGTGCCTAGCGTAGGGTGTCCGGCAAAGGGCATTTCTGATTCTGGCGTAAAAATACGTACGTTGTAATCCGCCAGAGGATCGGTGGCAGACAGGACAAACGTGGTTTCCGACAGGTTTGTCCAACGCGCGATATCCTGCATTTGCGCGTCGGTCAGCCCATTTGCCTCCATAATGACAGCAAGTGGATTGCCCTTAAAAGGCTGCTGGGTGAAAACGTCGACCTGCTTGAAACGACGTACTATAGGCATCGCATTTCTCTCCTGTATGCGCTATCGCTTAAATATTACTCAAAACTAACCGCGACCCTATCGCGCGCTTGTGGCATAATGCGCGCCAAATCACATTCCGACTCGAGTATAAGTGCTGTGTTAAGTACCAACAATATCACCATGCAGTTCGGCAGCAAGCCGTTGTTTGAAAACATTTCCGTTAAATTTGGCGGCGGTAACCGTTACGGTTTGATTGGCGCGAATGGCTGCGGTAAATCCACATTCATGAAGATTCTCGGCGGCGATCTGGTGCCGAGCGGCGGTAACGTCTTCCTCGATCCTAATGAACGTTTGGGTAAACTGCGTCAGGATCAGTTTGCTTTTGAAAAATACAGCGTGCTGGATACCGTTATCATGGGCCACGGTGAGCTGTGGGCGGTAAAAGAAGAGCGCGACCGTATCTATTCATTGGCTGAAATGAGCGAAGCCGACGGCTATAAAGTTGCCGATCTGGAAGTGCAATACGGTGAGATGGATGGCTACAGCGCAGAATCACGTGCCGGTGAATTGTTACTGGGCGTGGGGATTCCCGTTGAGCAGCACTATGGCTTGATGAGTGAAATTGCTCCTGGTTGGAAACTGCGTGTCCTGTTGGCGCAGGCGCTGTTTGCCGATCCCGATATCCTGCTGCTCGACGAACCGACCAACAACCTGGATATTGATACGATCCGCTGGCTGGAACAGGTGCTGAACGAGCGTAATAGCACCATGGTCATTATTTCGCATGACCGTCACTTCCTGAATATGGTCTGTACGCACATGGCGGATCTGGACTACGGCGAACTGCGTATTTATCCCGGTAACTACGATGAATACATGACGGCCGCGACGCAGGCTCGTGAGCGTCTACTGGCCGATAATGCCAAGAAGAAGGCGCAAATTTCCGAACTGCAATCGTTCGTTAGCCGCTTTAGCGCCAACGCTTCTAAATCCAAACAGGCGACATCACGCGCGCGCCAGATTGATAAAATCCAGTTGGATGAAGTAAAAGCGTCCAGCCGTCAAAACCCGTTTATCCGTTTCGATCAGGATAAAAAACTGTTCCGTAATGCGCTGGAAGTGGAAGCGTTGAGCAAAGGTTTTGACAATGGTCCGCTTTTCAACAAGCTGAACCTGATGGTCGAAGTCGGTGAGAAAGTTGCTATTTTGGGTACCAACGGTATCGGTAAAACGACGCTGTTAAAAACGCTGGTCGGCGATCTTCAGCCAGACAGCGGTACGGTAAAGTGGTCTGAAAACGCAAAAATTGGCTACTATGCGCAGGATCATGAGTACGAATTCGACGAGACGCTGACCGTTTTTGACTGGATGAGCCAGTGGAAACAGGAAAAAGATGACGAGCAAGCCGTACGCAGCGTACTGGGTCGTTTGCTGTTCAGCCAGGATGACATCAAGAAGAAAGTGAAGGTGTTATCCGGTGGTGAAAAAGGCCGCATGCTGTTCGGTAAACTGATGATGCAGCGACCTAACATTCTGGTCATGGATGAACCGACCAACCACTTGGATATGGAATCTATCGAATCGCTGAATATGGCGCTGGATATGTATGAAGGGACGCTGCTGTTCGTTTCTCATGATCGTGAGTTTGTTAGCTCGCTGGCGACCCGTGTTCTGGAAATTACGCCGAATAAAGTGATCGATTTCACCGGTAACTATGAAGATTACCTGCGCAGCCAGGGTATTCAATAATTCCTATACCGATCTTCAGGCCTAAATCATGGCCTGAAGATCGGCTATTTTCCTTTCTTTCGTTCTCTCTATGCTCTGTTTATTTCTTTTCGCCTATGCCATTTGACGTAAACATTCACCGATCCTGCCTGTATTTGTTACCCAAATTAACGAACTTTAATAAACGCTGCTTTTTTTTCTTACTTGTTAAAAAAACAAAGCGGGATGTACCGTAACCCTCTGAAATAAAATAGCGATATGGTTTTTCGGCATGATTTTCAGTTTGCACAAAAGAAAACAGTTTGTTAATCCCTGTCGTTATTTTGCTGTATTCAAATTCAGCCCATTCATTTACGTTTTCTCCTCGTTGCCAAATAAAAATAATTATCATTTAATTTATTTTATTGACTATTTGGGGGCCGTTAATGAACATCGATTTGACGCCGTATTATGCCGAGCCCGGTGAGCAGCCTTTTAGCGCCCGACGTATGGCAATGCCTTGGCGCAACCATGTGCCGCTTTCACCAGAACGGATTCCGGCCGATTGGCAGGCGCTGATGCAGCAAATTGTGCCTGCGCGTAAGCGACTGCTCTATCTGCACATTCCTTTCTGTGCGACGCACTGTACGTTCTGCGGTTTTTACCAGAACAAACTGCGTGATGACAGTACGGCGACTTACACCCGTTATCTGTTGCAGGAATTGGCGATGGAGGCGGACAGCTCGCTGCATCAGTCTGCGCCCATTCATGCGGTATATTTTGGTGGCGGCACGCCAACGGCACTGGCGGCCGATGAACTGTCACAGATCATTCGTGCGATCCGCACCTCTCTGCCGCTGGCACCGGACTGTGAAATCACGGTAGAAGGGCGGGCGATGGATTTTGACGATGAGCGGATCGATGCCTGTCTGGAGGCGGGAGCGAACCGCTTCTCCATCGGGATTCAGACGTTTGATACCCGCATTCGTCAACGTATGGCGCGTACCTCAGATAAACAGCAGTCAATTCGCTTCCTTGAACGCCTGTGTGAGCGAGACAGGGCCGCTGTTGTGTGCGATCTCATGTTCGGCCTGCCGGAACAAACGCCGGAAATCTGGCGCGAAGATCTGGCTATCGTCAGTGATTTACCATTAGATGGCGTCGATCTGTATGCACTGAACCTGTTACCGACCACGCCGCTGGCGAAAGCTGCGGAAAACCAGCGTGTCGTGTTGCCCGATGTGGTTGCCCGCCGTGATTTTTATCGGACTGGCGCGGCATTTCTGGCTGACGCCGGCTGGCATCAGCTTAGCAACAGCCACTGGGCGGGCACCACGCGCGAACGCAATCTGTACAATCTGCTGATTAAACAAGGCGCGGACTGTCTGGCGATGGGGAGTGGCGCGGGCGGCAATATCAACGGGCAAGCCTACATGATGGAACGCAGCCTGGAGCGCTATTACCAGCAGATCGACCAGGGGCAAAAACCGATCATGATGATGACGCCAGCCAGTCCGACCGGGCCGTGGCAGCATCAGCTTCAGGCAGGTATTGAAGTGGGCCGTATCAAGCTGCCTCAACTGACTCGTCATGCCCGTGAACTTCAGCCACTGCTTAGCCAGTGGCATCAGGCCGGATTGACCTGTGACGATTCCACCTGCCTGCGCCTGACCAACGATGGCCGCTTCTGGGCGAACAACCTGATGCAGGCATTACAACAAATTATCCCTCAGCTTGATGCCGAAGAGCATGTGCACTAATCGGAGACGCAACCATGACGTTGAATGAATTACTGGCAACCAACCCTGATGGCACACTGGAAGAGATCGCTGGAAAGTACAATACCTCGCTGTTTGCCGTGGTTGAGGCTTTGCCTGCGGCACAGCGTACCCTGGCGACGGGCGATCGCTTCGATCAGGTGTGGGACACGATTGCGACCTGGGGGGAAGTGACACTCATCAGCCACACGACGGATGCGATTCTGGAATTTAAGAGCGAGCTGCCAACCGGTACGCACCGCCACGGTTACTTTAACCTGCGCGGCAAAAATGGCCTGAGCGGGCATATCCGTGCAACGAGCTGTCAGCACATTGCGTTTATTGAGCGTAAGTTCATGGGGATGGACACGGCGTCCGTGGTGTTCTTTAATGCCAACGGTGCGGCGATGTTTAAAATCTTCCTTGGACGAGACAGCCACCGCCAACTGCTGAGCGCTCAGGTTGAGGCGTTCCGTGCGCTGGCGAGTGAATTACAACCGGAGCGGGTATGACGTGGTTACTTTTCGGCGCGGGCAATGGGGTCGGCGCCTGCTTATTACAGCGAGCTATTGAGTGCGAGCAGGCAGTCGTACTCGTCTTGCGTCATCCTGAACAGGCCAAACACTGGCGTGAGCAGGGAATGACAGTGGTGGAAGGCGATGCCTGCGATCCGGAAACGGTATCGGAAGCCTGTCGTGTGGCGGGCCCTGCTGCCATTGTGGTATCGACGATGGGCGGAGGCACGGTAAATTATCAGGGGCACCGAACGGTGATCGATGGCGCAGAGCAGGCCGGCATCAAGCGTATGCTGCTGGTGACGTCACTGGGTTGCGGCGACAGCTGGCCGCTGTTGTCGTCACGTGCCAGAGCCGCGTTTGGCTTTGCAGTACGTGAGAAGTCGCTGGCGGAAAGTTGGTTGCAGAGCAGCTCGTTGGATCACTGTATTGTGCGTCCCGGCGGCCTGTTGGACGTGGTCGCAACGCACAATGCGCAACTGACGCAAGGCGCTGCGACGTTGGGACTGGTATCACGCTGGGATGTAGCGCTGGCGGTTGATCAACTGCTGCAACAACCGGTGTTTGGCAATCAGATCTATAATCTGATCGATCCCGATCTCACCCTGCCAGCCATTCCGTAATTGCCGTCTTGTCATCAAGGTTGCCGGGATAATCTTTCCCGGCAACAAGCAAACTGTTATTGTCAATCTGTCAAAAACTGTATCTGTTATCTCTTATGTGGCTATGTTCTAATCGACGACAGCAGTGTTGTATTCCTTAAGCATGATGGTGACGACGATGGACGAAGTAAAACGCCTTTTGACCGAAGAGATCGAACGGATTAATCGGGAAGAAAAACGCGACAATAAAATACGTTTCAGCCGCAAATTCATGCAGTCACATCCCTATCTGTTTGCCGCGATGCTGGTGAGCTATGTGCCGGTCGCGATTATCCTCTTTTATGCCCCTTATTTCGGTCTGCCTTACCTGATCGGCTTTACCGTATTCCTGCTGGTGATGACGCTGGCGCTCTCGATGGATATTAACCCGACCTATCGTTTTGAAGACATCGACACGCTGGATTTACGTGTGTGCTACAACGGCGAGTGGTTTACCATCCGTCATGTCTCGCAGGACACGCTGGATAAGCTGCTACGCAATGAGCAGGTACCGTCCGCGGTGAAAGCAGGGATAGAAAAAATTCGGCGTGCGAAAGGCGACGTAGATTTCTATGACGTTTTCTCACTGGCCTATCGCCAACAGCCTTCCATTTAGCTGATTTTCTGCCCTCAAACCGCCCCATTTCGCGATGATCAAATAATGCGCATGGTTTTTCCTATGCGCAGATTTTCATGGTGGCTGGTTTTCATGTAGGCATAGTGCTACGTTCGTTATAAGCAGCGAGCGCCGCATTCTTGTGGTTTTTCAGGTTGATGGTTTTTCAAATACGGGCAGAGCAGGACGATGAACGAAAAGGTATTGCTGGTGATTCAGTTGGGCCAACCGCCGGAAGGCATTGCGTCTCAGGTTGGGCAACAAGGGAAGTGGTTTGCCGATGCGGTGCAGGGTAACACGCAGCCGGTGCAGGTGGTGCGTCCCGATCGTGGCGAGTCGCTCCCACCGTTTGATACGCTGGCGGCGGTGATTATTTCCGGCTCGTGGTCGATGGTCACGGATCGGCTGGACTGGAGCGAATACACCGCGGGTTGGTTGCGCGAGGCGTACTACGCGGAGGTTCCGCTGCTGGGCGTGTGCTATGGGCATCAATTGTTGGCCGATGCGCTGGGCGGCAAAGTAGGGGATAACCCGAACGGCAAGGAAGTCGGTGTTCAGGTTGTGACAACGAATGAAGCCGCAGCACAAGACCCATTACTGCGTGATTATCCGCCGCAGTTTGGCGCTTATCTGACTCACCAGCAGTCCGTGCTGGAACCGCCCGAAGGTGCACAGGTGCTGGCGGGCTCAGAGATGGATGGCTGCCAGATTATCCGCTATAGCGATAACGTCTTGACCGTGCAATTCCACCCAGAATTCAGCGCGGACATCATGCTGACGTGCCTGCGGCATAATGAGGCGGCGCTGCGACAGGGCGGCTGGGATGTCGATCGGATGATGGACATCCCGCAGGAGCCTGTCTGGGCGCGCAAGATTCTGCTGGATTTTGTACAACGCTACGCGGCGAACTAGCCCTCGAACAACGCGTTATGCGCGATAAAACGTCCTTCTCTATCGTTACTTATTGGTGACGATAGAGCCAAGAATAATGACCGCTTCACCCAGCGAAATCGTAGCGCTATGGCAAAGTTTGAACAGCTCGCTCACCAGATCCGTGAGCAGCTTCAGGAAGGGATTTGGCAGCCGGGCGACAAACTGCCCTCGCTGCGGGAGAAATCACTGCATTCGGGTATGAGCCTGATGACCGTGCTGCACGCGTATCAGTTGCTGGAAAGTCAGGGATTGATTGTGTCGCGTCCACAGTCGGGGTATTACGCGGCACCACAGCTGTCAGCACTACCCGCAGATAGCCTGCATTCGCCCGTGGGGCAGGAGCGCGTGCAGCTTACCGAGGATGTGGACGTCAACGCGTTTATTTTTGACGTGCTTCAAGCCAGCAAAGATCCGGCGGTGATGCCGTTCGGATCGGCGTTTCCCGATCCGCAGCTCTTTCCACAGCGCCAGTTAACGCGCTCGCTGGCCTCGGTAGCGCGTCATATGCAGCCACACAGCGCGCTGGATAATTTGCCGCCGGGTAATGAGAGCCTGAGGAAGAACATCGCCCAGCGCTATGCGTCACAGGGGATCGCCGTTTCGCCTGATGAAATTGTGATCACAGCGGGCGCGATGGAATCCCTTAATCTCAGTCTTCAGGTGCTGACGGAACCGGGCGATTACGTGGTGATCGAATCTCCCGCGTTTTATGGCGCGCTACAGGCGATTGAACGTCTTAAACTCAAGGCCATTGCCATTGCGACCGATCCGCAACAGGGTATCGACCTTGATGCATTACAGCAGGCGCTGAATGACTACCCGATCAAAGCCTGCTGGCTGATGACCAATTTTCATAACCCGCTCGGTTGCACGTTGTCCTGGGAGAAGAAACAGCGGCTGGTGGCGATGCTGGAAAAACATGGCGTCGGGCTGGTAGAAGATGATGTCTACAGCGAGCTTTACACGGGGCTGCAACGCCCGCTGCCCGCGAAGGCATTGGATAAAAAAGGGACAATTCTGCACTGTTCTTCGTTTTCTAAAAATCTGGTGGCAGGGTTCCGCATCGGCTGGGTGGCGGCAGGGCGTTATGCGGGAAATATTCAGCGTTTACAGCTGATGAGTACATTATCAACCAGCGCCCCTATGCAACTGGCGATTGCGGATTATCTGGCAACCAGCAGCTATGATAGCCATCTGCGCCGCTTACGGCGGGCGCTGGAGCAGCGCAAACATGCTGCATTACAGTCACTACGCCGACACTTTCCGGGCGACGTCCGCATTAATCATTCGCAAGGCGGTTATTTTCTTTGGCTGGAACTGCCTGAAGGCGTCAGCAGCACGGAGCTATACCGCCGAGCGTTGATGCGGGGCATCAGCATTGCGCCGGGGAAAATGTTCACGGCCAGCGACAAATACGATTGCTACTTCCGTTTCAACGCCTCTTATGGCTGGGACGAGCGCTGCGAACACAGCGTGATCGTATTGGCATCGCTGATTCGGGCGCTGATAGGTGAGTGTTTGGCGCGCTCATCCCTTTAGAGGTGTGGAGATGTGTGCCATTTTTCTGCTACTGTTTCCGCCATGGTGGAAGGTGACGGCATTGATGGCGAAAAACAGCCATAACCTTGCCGGAAATCAGGAAGTCGTCAGGCACGATACGTATAATCCCGGTTAAAGGTGAGCGATACCCGAATGCTGATCATTTAAGCTCGTTTTTAGGGGAAACACAGGGGGAGGTTCCCGCAGGGAGGCCTCACCCCTGTGGTCGCCCCGAGTATCTCGATCTTTAAGCGATTGGCATTAGCGATTATACCCAGACCGCGCTGGCGGCCTTCCTGCACCCCGACATCTATCGGATAGACAACGTAAACAACAGGAAAAACCACCCTGATGAGTATTCGTATTGTTCCTCAGGAACAGCTAGAACAGAATGAAAAATCAACGTCGGAAGGGCATATTCCTCCTCTGCTTTTTGCCAATCTAAAAAGCCTGTACAGTAGCCGCGCGGAGCGTCTGCGTCAGCTCGCTGAAGATCACCCGCTGGGGGATTACCTTACCTTCGCCGCGGGCGTGGTGGAAGCACAGCAGAAGGTGCTGCATGATCATCCGTTGCAGCTTGATTTGAGTGACGTGCTGCAACAATCCGGCGAACGTCCGCCGCTCGATATCGCGGTATTTCCGCGTGATGCACATTGGCACACGCTGCTGCGTGCGCTGATTGAAGAATTGAAACCGGATACCAGCGGACAGGTATTATCCACGCTGGAGAATCTGGAAAAAACCTCACAGCAGGAGCTGGAAGAGCAGGCTACCGCGCTGCTGCAACACGAATTTCGTGCTGAAAACAATGATAAAGCCCCATTCATCTGGGCGGCGTTGTCGCTTTTCTGGGCTCAGATGGCAAGCCTTCTGCCCGGCAAAGCGCATGCGGTACCCGGCGAACACCGCCAGTTCTGCCCCGTGTGCGGCAGTATTCCGGTATCGGGCGTGGTGCAGTTAGGCACGTCCAGCGGACTGCGTTATCTGCACTGTAATCTGTGCGAGAGCGAATGGCACATGGTGCGGGTGAAATGCAGCAACTGTGAAGCGTCGAGCGAACTCAACTACTGGTCGCTGGATAGCGAAAATTCCGCAATCAAAGCGGAAAGCTGCGGCCACTGCGGCACGTATCTGAAGCTGCTATATCAGGAAAAAGATCACCGTGTGGAAGCCGTTGCCGACGATCTGGCTTCGCTGGTGCTGGATGTGAAAATGGAGGAAGAAGGCTTTTCTCGCAGTAGCATCAATCCCTTCCTGTTCCCGGAAAGTTCGATCGAATAGCCAGCCTAAGCGGTGAAGTGCGTTTGGGCTTCACCGCCTTTCTTCAAAAAAAAAGATTATATAAAGCCAGGGCTTACCACACGCCGCTGAAATGCAGCAGCAAGAGCAGTGCGGTGAGCACAAGGGACGACGATGTGAGTATGATCAGCTCGTGGCTGGCGCGTGACAGTACCGACTGGCAACGGGCGTTAAGACGATAGCGTAGAATCGCCAGTATCGACATCAGGGCAGCAACGCACAAGAGCAGGATGGCGCAGGCAAACACCACACGGCTGCTGTCCACTATGCTCAGACGAAAACACAGCAGGCTGTTGACCAGCATCACAAACAGTGTGCGTGACCAGGCCATGCCGGTTCGCTGTGGTTGTAACCCTGGATCGCGCGTCGTTTCCATGTGTTACCCGAACAGAATCATAGCGGCAAGCGCGATGGCAATAAGGGTGATAAACAGCGTCACGATCAGCAACATCGGCGTATACGGCATATCGTTTTCCTGCCGCATTGCTTTCTCATTGCTGACCCAACGACGATAGGCCAGAGCGCCGAGCAGCGCGGCGCAGACGACCAGCAACAGAGCCAGCCCTTGACGCACCAGCGGATCGATATGAACGGTAAATTGATCGATACCGACCGCACCCGCGAGAAACGCCAGCGCGGTGCGAATCCATGCAAGAAAGGTGCGTTCATTCGCTAATGAAAAACGGTAGTCCGGGGTTTTCCCCTGACGCCACCACGGGGCTTTGTCCTGTCTGGGGGTTGTCATATCGTCGTCTGATGTCAGGTTAAAGAAAGTACCCGATTGGGGCGCTGCGTCTGCATTCTCGCGCCCGAGGCGGATATCGTCTGCCCGATTGTATCAGCGATAGCGGTATCCAGGCTGAATATTAAACAGAGATCGGCATGTGTTGCTGCTTTTTTCCTGTTGATGCGTGAGGTAACTGGCGTGCTAATTGCATCTTTCTGAATGTGCTTTTTTCAGGAGAGACATTGATGGTGGCGGAGCCTTCAACGACAATTCGATTTTTACTTGCCTCGCGCCAGTGTGAGTTGAACAGCCTGCGCTACCTGCTGCAAAGTGGTGAACTGGTGGGAAAAATCAGCCAGCTCGTGCATCTATTGCAGCGCGAACGAGGAACGGCCAACCTGTTTCTTTGTTCTGATGGCCGATTTTTCGCAGACGAACTGGTGCTACGTGAGAAAGATGTGCAGACGGCGCAGACGCACTTGATGACGCATCTGGCTGGATTGGAAAAAATGACGGCGGAATTGCCGCAGGCAAGCCGCTTATTCAGCCGTGTCGCTAGCGTAGTCTATGCGCTGAGCCTGCTTCCCGCACTGCGCCAGCAGATCCGCCAGCGTCTGCTGCCTCAGCCACAGGCCATGACATTTTTCAACGACATTGTCCGCAACCTGCTGGCGCTGGTTTTTGAAGTGTCGGATACGGCAGCTGATCCGGGAATTTCCCGCGCGTTGATTGCCATGTTCAGCTTTATGCAGGGGAAAGAGTTGGCAGGACAGGAGCGTGCGGTTGGTGCGGCGGCTTATGGTGCGGGCAGCGTTGATGAAGAAACCCGACAAAAGTTGCTGGATTTGATTGAACGACAGGAGCGCTGTTTTGATACCTTCCTGAATTTTAGCGATGAAGAAAACCAGCAGCGCTGGAATGCTATTGCGATAGACAGCGAATTTGAGCGCCTGCGCCGCATTGTGTGCACCCGCAGCCCAATAGAAAAGCTATCAGAAGCCGACAGCCTACACTGGTTTTCGATTGCCACGCGGCGCATCGATGAAATGAAACAGATGGAAGATGAGCTGGAGCTGACGCTGATGCAGCGCTGCCGTACCCGTATTGCGGCTGCGGAGAAGGCATGCAGCGATCAGCGAGCGGATCTCGAAGAACTGATGGCGCAGCAGGAGAAGGGCGATCCTGGCTATTCGATATTTATCGCTGGTCACGATGTGGAAGGGCAGAGTGCGCCTTCCGGCTGGCTGCACAGTGATGGCGTCAGCCCACAACTGGGACGTTCGCTGCTGTCGCTGGTGCAACAACAGTCGCGGCGCTTACAGGCGCAAGATCATGAATTAGCCGCGCTGCGAGCTACCTTAAATGAAAGAAAACAGATCGACCGTGCGAAGGGCTTGCTGATGCAGCACCGCGGATTAAGTGAAGAAGAGGCCTACAAAACCCTGCGCCGCATGGCGATGAGCCAGAATAAAAAGCTGATCGACATCGCCACCGCGATGCTCGCGGTAGCCGATGTATTCGGGGATACCCTTTAAGAGGTATATGCACATGAACTGTGCGTGTTCTGCCAGTTGGCGGTGCAAGGAGTGCCCTCGTGGGAGGTAAAATAACGGAGTACCAGAAGTATGAGGTGGTTTCGTGCGTAGCTGGTTCTCTCTGTCGTTGTGTTGTGATGAGCGTAAATAACGCTGAAGAAAAAACAGGCTTAGGATGAGCGGCAGGGAAGCCGCGAAAGCCGTTGCCGCGTCGGGAACGCGTCAACGGCGGTCCGTTAAGAGGCTGTTTTTTCTGAAGGTATCGCGTAGCGACGTTATTTCTCGCGAAAAAGCCACGTGTCACGGGGCGGCGGCGACTGAGCGCCCCGTGTCGGGCGCGTGCTACGACGTAGCATAGAAATGGCAATATTCTCGCGCACGAAATAATCACCATAAATTACATGTGGTTACCGAAATTTTAGTTCACCTTTCGATTAAACCATTCCCCTCGGCAATATGTAAAACTGTGATAACTGGCACAACCCTTGCTTTAACTTATGAGCAATAACCAAACATTCATAATGCGTTTCGTGCCAACGGCGGTGCGGAAGGTGTTAATCGGACAACGGCGTCCATAAGCGTGCAAATTCTGCATGGGCTTGTGGACGCCGTTTTTGTTTTTACCGCCTGAAAAGGTGTTTTGCGCAAGGGTGCCGTTGATGAGTGATTCCAAAACCAAAAGCATGACCGTCTCTCGCCGCCAGTTTCTGTTGGGGAGTGCTGCACTGGGAGGCAGTCTGATGCTGCCAGGGTTGATGAATAGCGCGTGGGCCGCGGGTTCCGACGCGCCGGAGAAAAAGGAAATCCGGGTCGGTTTTATCCCGTTGACGGACTGCGCCTCGGTCGTAATGGCGGCAGTCAAAGGTTTCGATAAGAAATACGGCATCACGATTTTTCCCAGCAAGGAAGCCAGTTGGGCGGCGGTACGCGACAAACTGGTGTCGGGCGAGCTGGACGCGGCACATATTCTGTATGGTCAGCTGTACGGCCTGCAAATGGGGCTGTCCGGTGCGCAGAGCAACATGGCGGCATTGATGACGCTCAACCAGAACGGACAAGGGATCACGCTGGCAAACCAACTGCGTGAAGCCAACGTCACGGATCTCGCTGCGTTGCAAAAATATATTGCCGCCAGCCCAGCGGGCACGCACACCTTCGCGCAAACCTTCCCGACCGGTACGCACGCCATGTGGCTCTACTACTGGCTGGCCTCCGCCGGAATTCACCCGTTGAATGACGTGCGCACCGTGGTGGTGCCGCCACCGCAAATGGTGATGAACATGAAAATTGGCAACATGGTCGGCTACTGCGTTGGCGAGCCGTGGAACCAGCGTGCCATCAGCGAAAAAATCGGCTTTACTGCCGCCACCTCGCAGGATATTTGGCCGGATCATCCAGAAAAAGTACTGGGTACTCGTGCCGATTGGGCGAATGCCAACCCGAACAGCGCCCGTGCGCTGACTGCCGCAATTCTCGATGCGTCGCGCTGGATTGACGCCTCGGACGATAACCGCCGCGAAACAGCAGGCGTCGTTGCCGGACGTGCGTACATCAATGCCAAAGAAGACACCATCGTCGGACGCATGCTGGGGCAGTACGAAAACGGACTGGGGAAAAGCTGGAAAGACGAGCACGCAATGCGTTTCTACCACGGCGGTTCCGTGAACTACCCGTACCTGTCCGACGGCATGTGGTTCCTCACCCAGCACAAACGCTGGGGCTTACTCACCGAAGCGCCGGATTATCTGGCCGTCGCGAAGCAGGTTAACCGCATTGATATCTACAAGCAGGCGGCCGAGGCTGTGGGGAGTGTGCCGTTGCCTGGTAGCGACATGCGCAGCAGCGTGCTTATCGATGGACGCCGCTGGGATGGTAGCGATCCAGCGGGGTATGCCAACAGTTTTAGCGTGAAGAAATAAGTGAGGTTGATGATGAAAAACCAGGCCCGAATCATCCCGATTGCTGCGGATAACGCCCCGGAAACGGTACACAGCGCTGAAATTATGCCGCTGCCAACCAAACCGGCGACACCTGAAAAAGCACCGGCAACATCGGCTTTCGCCTACCGACCGCTGTTGCGTAAGCTGTTTCAGTCGCTTTTCCCTGCGGTATTGGGGCTGGGTTTGCTGATTACCGTTTGGCAGATTGCTGCGCTCAACAGCGAGAACTTTCCGACGCCGTGGACGACCTGGCTTGCGGCGCTCAGCCTCTTCGCCGATCCGTTTTATATCGCCGGGCCAAACGATCAGGGCATTGGCTGGAACGTTCTGGCCTCGCTGCAACGTGTCGGTATCGGTTTTGGACTGGCGGCGCTGGTCGGCATTCCCACGGGTTTCCTGATCGGTCGTTTTACCTTTCTGGCCAACATGCTTAACCCGATCATTTCGCTGCTGCGTCCGGTCAGTCCGCTGGCGTGGTTGCCTATCGGGCTGCTGCTGTTCCAGCGCGCGGAACCGGCATCGAGCTGGACCATTTTCATCTGTTCCATCTGGCCGATGATCCTCAACACCGCCGAAGGCGTGCGACGCATCCCACAGGATTACCTGAACGTGGCGCGGGTCCTGAAGCTCTCCGAATTCACCATCATGCGCAAAATCCTGCTGCCTGCGGTGCTGCCTAACGTGTTGACCGGCGCGCGCCTGTCGATTGGCGTCGCCTGGCTGGTGATTGTGGCCGCGGAGATGTTGACGGGCGGCGTCGGTATCGGCTTCTGGATTTGGAATGAGTGGAACAACCTGAATGTAGAAAACATCATCATCGCCATCGTAGTGATTGGCGTTATCGGTCTGCTGCTTGAGCAGGGACTGGTGTGGATTGCTAACCGTTTCAGCTATGACAACCGCTAAGGAGCCGACGATGCGTACAACACCGATTATTCAAGTGCAACAGGTGAGCCAGCGTTTCAATACCGCCAGCGGTGAGTTTCTGGCACTGGATCAGGTGAGTTTTGATATTCACACCGGTGAGACGATCAGCCTGATCGGCCACTCTGGCTGCGGTAAATCTACGTTATTGAATCTGATTGCTGGCCTGACGCTGCCGAGCAGCGGCGGCTTGTTGTGCGACAACCGTGAAATCGACGGCCCAGGGCCAGAGCGTGGCGTGGTATTTCAGAACCACTCGCTGCTACCGTGGTTGACCACCTACGAAAACGTCGCGTTGGCGGTACGCCAGGTATTTCGCGGGCAGATGAACAAGCACGAGATGCATGAATGGATTACCCACAATCTGGAACTGGTGCACATGGGGCATGCGCTGAATAAGCGGCCGAATGAAATCTCCGGCGGAATGAAACAGCGTGTGGGGATTGCCCGTGCGCTGGCCATGAAGCCGAAAGTGCTGCTGATGGATGAACCGTTCGGCGCGCTGGATGCGCTCACCCGCGCACATCTTCAGGATGCGGTGATGGAGATTCAGCAGCGGTTGCAAACCACGATTGTGCTGATTACGCACGATGTCGACGAAGCGGTGCTGTTATCGGATCGCGTGCTGATGATGACCAACGGCCCGGCGGCGACGATTGGTGAAATCATGGCGGTCGAGTTGGAACGCCCGCGTTCGCGCGTCTCGCTGGCTGACGATCCACGCTATCACCACTACCGCCAACAGGTGCTGCATTTCTTATATGAAAAACAGTCGAAAGCAGCCTGACCGCGAGATCGGAACGATGATGAAACCGCATCTGATTGTGATTGGTAATGGGATGGCGAGTGCGCGATTTGTCGATACGTTGCGGCAACTGGCTGCGATACGCTACCGCATCACTGTGATTGGTGATGAACCGCGCACCAGCTACAACCGCATTCTGCTGTCGCCGGTATTGGGCGGTGAAAAGGCGTTCGTGGATACCCTGCTGATGCCTGCGGCTATCGACGATGATGCGGCGCTGCCAGTGAATTATCTGCTGGGTGAGCGGGTAACCCATATCGATCGCCAGCAGCGTGAGGTGACAACGACCCACCGGCAACTGCATTACGATCATCTTGTACTGGCGACTGGCTCCACACCGTTTATGCCACCGATGCCCGGTATCGATCTGGCGGGCGTGTGCGGCTTCCGCACGCTGGATGACGTTGAGCTGATGTTGATGACGATTCGCCAGTCCGTTCCTGCGGTGGTGATTGGCGGAGGTTTGCTCGGCATTGAAGCGGCGGCTGCGCTGAGACTGCGCGGTGCCGACGTCACCTTATTGCACCGCACCCCGATTCTGATGGAGCGTCAGTTGGATGCGACGGCAAGCGATCTGTTGTGCGTCAGCCTGCGTGAGCGTGGTATTGCCTGCGAGACGGATGTGCAGGTTGCGGCGCTGCACGGTGATGAACATGGCGTAACGGCTGTCGCTCTGGCGGATGGCCGCACGATCCCAGCCGGGCTGGTGGTGGTGACGGCGGGCGTGATTCCCGCCAGCCAACTGGCACGCGAGTGTGGCTTGCCTTGTAACCGCGGCATTCTGGTGGACGGACAGCTGCAAACTGCCGACCCGTGCATCAGCGCGATTGGCGAATGCTGTGAACTCAATGGTGAAACTTTCGGGCTGGTTGCCCCATGTTTCGCCCATGCCACGCTGGCGGCACAGCGCCTGGCCGGACACGCGCCGAAAGATTATCAGCGTGAGCAAGCGGCGACGCGGCTGAAAGTCACGGGAATTGGCGTGGTCAGCGGCGGCGATATTAACGTGGCACCGGATGATGAGGTGTACACCCTGTTTGATCCGCAGACGCAGCACTACCGTCGTCTGCTCGTTCGCGACGGGCGGCTGAGCGGCGTCCTGCTGTATGGCGACACTGACGACAGCCAGCGTCTGCTGGCCGCGATGGATAGCATCACTGAAGGCGAGAGGCTTCTGCCTGCCTCGCTGCTTTTCGGTCTTTCTTCCTCCGATTCTGACCCACAGCCTGAAGCTGTAAGGATTCCTGTCATGAGCAAACCGATTTTGGTGGTCGTCGGCCACGGTATGGTCGGCCACTATTTTCTTGAACAACTGGTCGAGCGCGACCTGCATCGGCACTACCATATCGTCGTCTTTGGCGAAGAACGTCATGAAGCCTATGACCGCGTTCATCTCTCCGAGTATTTTTCCGGCCGCAGCGCCGCCTCTTTATCGCTGGTAAAAGACGGCTTTTTTGCCGAGAGCGGTATTGAGCTACGCAGCGCCAGCGAGATCGTGGCTATCGATCGGGAACGTCAATGCGTGTGCGATGCACAGGGCAGAGAAACCGCCTACGACAAACTGGTGCTGGCGACGGGGTCTTATGCCTTTGTTCCGCCGATTCCCGGCAACACGCGCCCCGGCTGTCTGGTCTATCGTACATTGGACGATCTGGATGCGATTGCGGCACAGGCGAAAAAGGCTAAGTCCGGTGTGGTGATTGGGGGGGGATTACTGGGGCTGGAAGCGGCAAACGCCCTGCGTCAACTGGGGCTGGATACGCATGTAGTGGAGTTTGCACCGCGCCTGATGGCGGTACAACTGGATGATGGTGGTGCCGCCATGCTGCGGCGCAAGATTGAAGCACTGGGCGTACAGATTCATGTCAGCAAAGAAACACGGGAAATTACTGACGGCGAGCAGGCGTTGCATCGCCTCTGTTTTGCTGACGGCAGCGTATTGGAAACTGATTTGGTGCTGTTTTCCGCCGGGATTCGTCCGCGTGACAAACTGGCGGATAGCTGTGATTTAGAGAAAGGGCCACGCGGCGGCATTGTGATTGACGATCAATGCCAGACGTCGGATGACGCGATTTTCGCCATTGGCGAGTGCGCACTGTGGAAAGGGCAGATTTTTGGACTGGTGGCGCCGGGCTACCAGATGGCACGCAGCGTGGCTGACACGCTGGCACAGCGCGATACGCCATTTACCGGCGCAGACATGAGCACCAAGCTGAAGCTGCTGGGCGTTGACGTCGCCTCGATTGGCGATGCGCACGGGCGCACAGCGGGCAGCCAAAGCTACCAGTGGACGGACGGCCCAAACGAGATCTACAAGAAAATTGTCGTCTCTGCTGACGGCAAGCGTTTACTGGGGGCGGTATTGATTGGCGACAGCAGCGATTACAGCACGCTGCTGCAAATGATGCTTAACGATATGCCGTTGCCTAAACAGCCAGAAAGCCTGATTTTGCCTGCACGCTCTGGCGATGCGCCAAAAGGGCTGGGTGTCGCGGCGTTACCCGCCAGCGCACAGATTTGTTCCTGTCACAACGTCAGCAAGGGCGATATTTCGGCGGCCGTGGCGGGCGGCTGCGGCGAACTGGGCGCGCTGAAAACCTGCACTAAAGCGGGAACGGGCTGTGGCGGCTGTGTACCGTTGCTTAAGCAGGTGATGGAGTATGAACTGGCGCAGTTGGGCGTCGAAGTGAAAAAGGATATTTGTGAGCACTTCGCCTATTCGCGTCAGGAGTTGTACCACCTGATTCGCGTGCATGAGATTCGCTCGTTCGACAGCCTCCTTGCGCGTTACGGCCACGGTTTAGGCTGTGAAGTGTGTAAGCCGTTGGTGGGGTCAATACTGGCATCCTGCTGGAATGACTATCTACTGCAACCGCAACATCTGCCGTTGCAGGATACCAACGATCGTTTCTTCGCCAACATCCAAAAAGACGGCACCTATTCCGTGGTGCCGCGCGTGCCGGCGGGCGAGATCACGCCGGAAGGACTGATCGCCATCGGGCAGGTCGCGCAGCGCTATAACCTGTACACCAAGATCACCGGCGGTCAGCGGGTGGACTTATTCGGTGCGCGGTTGGAACAGCTACCAGCGATCTGGCGTGAGCTGATCGATGCCGGATTTGAAACCGGCCATGCCTACGGCAAATCGCTGCGTACCGTGAAATCCTGCGTGGGATCGACCTGGTGCCGCTACGGCGTGCAGGATTCCACCGGGCTGGCGATTCAACTGGAGCACCGTTACAAGGGGCTGCGTTCACCGCATAAGATAAAAATGGCGGTGTCTGGTTGTACCCGCGAATGTGCAGAAGCACAGAGCAAAGATATCGGCGTGATTGCCACCGATAAAGGCTGGAATCTCTACGTGTGTGGCAATGGCGGCATGAAACCGCGCCATGCGGATCTCTTCGCCAGCGATCTGGATACGGAAACCCTGCTGCGCACTATCGATCGGGTCTTGATGTTCTATATCCGCACCGGCGATCGCCTCCAGCGTACCAGTACCTGGATGGATAATCTTGAAGGCGGTATCGACTATCTGCGCGAGGTGATTCTGGAAGACAGTCTGCATATCGGCGAAGAGTTAGATAAAGAGATGCAACGCGTAGTGGAGGCCTACCAGTGTGAATGGCAAACCACGCTGGAAAGCCCGGAACGTCTGGCGCTATTCCGTGGCTTCCTGAACAGCGATAGCCCGGATGAAGCGGTGGTGATGGTGCCGGAACGTGGACAGATTCGTCCGGCGCAGGATCATGAGAAAGCGGCATCGCCAGAACCGGTTGCTCTGAAACCCGCCGCGCATGAGGCGGAGTGGGTACAGGTGGCGATGCTGGGCGATATCCCACGTCATGCCGGTATGGCGGCGCGCCTCGGACAGCAGCAAATCGCGCTGTTCCATCTGCCGGGGAGCGAGCAGCAGGTGTACGCGCTGGAAAACCATGAACCGGGCAGCGGAGCGAATGTGTTGTCCCGTGGGCTGATCGGCGATGTGGCGGGTGAACCGGTGGTGATTTCTCCGTTGTACAAGAAGCGCTTCAAGCTGCGGGATGGTGTGAGCCCGGATGACAGTGCACTATACGTGCGTGCCTGGCCGGTTCGTGTGGAAGACGACGAGATTTGGGTATGCCGTCAACCGCTGGCCGTACCTGAAAGCGTCGGTCTGGCAGACGCTGCGATGGCGAAAGCATCATGACCGCGCGCGTCTGTCGGACAACCTGCCCGTATTGTGGCGTCGGCTGTGGCGTGCTGGCAGAACGCGACGAGCAAGGCGCGATAACGATCAGCGGCGATCCGATGCACCCGGCGAATTTGGGGCGTCTGTGCGTCAAAGGTTCCGCGCTGGGGGAAACGCTGGACTTGAAAGGTCGTCTGCTGTGGCCGCTGGTGGAAGGGCGGCGCGTTAGCTGGGAACAAGCGCTTGATACGGTAGCCGAACGGTTGCTGGCGACTATGCAACAACACGGCCCGCAGTCGGTGGCGTTTTATGGTTCAGGTCAGTTGCTGACGGAGGATTACTACGTTGCCAACAAGCTGATGAAGGGCTTTATTGGCGTCGCCAATATGGATACCAATTCGCGCCTGTGCATGGCGTCGGCGGTGATTGGCTATAAGCGTGGGCTGGGAGCGGACGCCGTTCCCTGTAGTTATGAAGACATCGAACTAGCGGATGTGGTGGTGCTTGTCGGTTCTAATACTGCCTGGGCACATCCGGTGGTGTATCAGCGGCTGGCACAGGCGAAACAGCAGCGGCCGCAGATGCAGGTGGTGGTGATTGATCCCCGACGTACCGCCACCTGCGATATCGCCGATCTGCATTTACCGCTGCAACCTGGCAGCGATGCAGGGCTGTTTAACGGCCTGCTGCATTGGATTGCACAGGATTCGCGTATCGATATCGATGAATTGGCGGAGCGTTTTTCCGGTGTGGAAGCGGCATTACAGTCAGCACATTCATGGTCGGTGGGACAGGTAGCAGATTTCTGTCAGTTGGATGAAGCCGATATCGCACGTTTTTATCATCTGTTTAACACGAGCGAAAAGGTGGTCACGCTCTATTCACAGGGCATTAATCAGTCATCCTCGGGCAGCGATAAATGTAATGCGATTATCAATGTCCATCTGCTGAGCGGCAAAATCGGTGTATCGGGTTCAGGCCCGTTTTCGATAACCGGACAGCCAAATGCGATGGGCGGGCGGGAAGTCGGTGGGCTAGCCAATCAGCTTGCCAGCCACATGGGTTTCACGCCACAGGATATTGAGCGCGTGGGGCGCTTTTGGCAAAGCGATAACGTCGCGACACAGCCCGGTCTGAATGCGGTGGACCTGTTTCGCGCCGTTGAACGTGGCGAGGTTAAAGCCGTGTGGGTGATGGGCACCAATCCGGTGGTGTCGATGCCAGATGCTGACCGGGTGAAGCAGGCACTGGAGCGCTGCCCGCTGGTGATCGTCTCCGAGATAATGCGTTATACCGACACTGCGAAAACCGCCGATATCTTATTACCCGCACTGGGGTGGGGAGAAAAAGACGGTACGGTGACCAATTCCGAACGCCGGTTGTCTCGTCAGCGTGCCTTTCTGTCTGCGCCGGGGGAGGCCAAAGCCGACTGGTGGATCCTGAGCCAGGTGGCGCAGCGTATGGGGTTTGCCGCAGCATTTTCCTATCAGCATCCGGCAGATATCTTTCGTGAACATGCGGCGCTATCTGGATTTGAGAATAACGGCAGTCGGGCGTTTGATATCAGCGGGCTGGCGACGCTCAGTAATCAGCAGTGGCAGCAGTTGGAACCGATACAGTGGCCGGTGAATGCGGCATTTCCACGCGGACGTGCCCGGCTGGGTGACGATGGCAGATTCTGGCATACCGATGGCAAAGCACATCTGGTGGCGGTCACCCCGTCGCAGCCCCAAAGCCTGTGGAGTGAGGCATACCCGCTGGTGCTGAACACCGGGCGTATTCGCGATCAGTGGCACACCATGACGCGTACCGGTAAAGCCGCCCGGCTGATGCGTCATATCAGTGAACCTTACTGCGAACTGCACCCGCAGGATGCACAAACGCATGATATTCAGGCGGGCGATCTGGTACGCCTGTCGTCGGCGCACGGCTGGATGCTGGCGCGGGCACGGATTGACGCCGGACAGGCGCGTGGCAGCGTATTTGTGCCGATGCACTGGAACCAGCAGTTCAGCGCACAGGCGCGGGTTGACAGTCTAGTCGCGCCGATTACCGATCCCCATTCCGGCCAGCCGGAAAGCAAGCACAGCCGGGTACGTATCCAACCCTGGCATACCGCCTGGCAGGCCACGCTATTTTTTGCCGATGAATCGGTTTTAGCGCCATTAACATTACCGACAGAGCATGACGTTCTGCCGCCGCCTGCCACCTATTGGTGCAAGATTCCTCATGAGGGCGTAACGCAGTACCTGTTAGCCGACCGCGTGCTGGTAGATGACTGGCAGGCATGGCTGACTGAACAGTATGGTCTGGAGAACATGCAGTGTCAGATTGCACAAGGCAAGGGAATATTTCACCTGATTGGCTGGCGTGATGGCCGCGTAGTGCTGGCCTGCTATGTCAATGTAAAGGCGCTGCGCATTGACAGCGATGCGGTGTGTCAGGCGTTTATCCATCCACCGCAGCTACCGCACGAGCGCCATGCGCTGTTGGCGGGTCAGGCTCCGCAGGGACAGACGAAGCAAGGCGCGACGATTTGCAGTTGCTATAGCGTCGGTGAAGACATCATTGTTGGCGCGATTCGTAAGGGGTGCCACAGCGTGGCGGCGTTAGGCGGCGCGCTGAAATGCGGCACCAACTGCGGTTCCTGTATCCCCGAACTGAAGGCGTTATTGAGTCAGCACGTACCAATAACGATCAATGAATTGAAGAAAGCAGGTTGAGCGCTACGGCGTAATGAGGTGTGACATGATGACAACACAATCAATATTGGCACAAGGTCAGCGGCGTCAGCCCGTGCTCGGCGGTGAAATCTGGCTGGTGGGCGCAGGGCCGGGGGATGTGGAACTGCTGACGCTGAAGGCGTTGCGGGCAATCCAGCAGGCGGATGTGGTGGTCTATGATCGGCTGGTGTCGGCGGAGATTATGGATCTGGTGTCGGAACAGGTGCTGTGCATCGACGTCGGAAAAACGCGCGGCTGTCACCGTCTGTCACAGGAAAAAATCAATCAGTTGTTGGTCGAGCTGGCGCAGGCCGGGCAGCGGGTGATCCGTCTGAAAGGCGGCGATCCGTTTATTTTTGGTCGCGGCGGTGAAGAGATGGACTATGCCCAGCAGGCCGGGGTCGTCTGCCACGTGGTACCGGGTATTACTGCCGCGACAGGCTGTGCGGCGGCTGTGGGGTTACCGCTGACCCACCGCGCCTGTGCGCAGTCGGTGCGCTTCGTGACCGGCCATTCGCGCGATGGTGAACCGCAGCTAGACTGGCCGACGCTGGCGGACAGCCAGCAAACGCTGGTGTTTTATATGGGGCTGAGTCACAGCAGTCGATTATGCCAGCGCCTGATCGAACATGGGCTGTCAGCCCAGACGCCCGTCGCGATTATCGAACGCGGCACCCAACCAGATCAGCGGTTATTGACGGCAACGCTGGCGACGTTACCGGCATTACTGGCACGTTATCAGCCGCAGTCGCCTAGCCTATTGGTGGTCGGTGACGTCGTCCGCTTCTGCCGTCATCCGGCGTTGCATGTCGATGCGGCGCCTGCGCGGTTGACAATGGAAAAACATCAAGCCGCCTGACAGCAACATCTGGATCAGGGACATGATCGTTTACCGTTAGGTACCGCTGCTGTTTTATTATGGCAGAGCGCGTCTTTATCCCTACAGTCTTCGCTGGCTGGACAGCTTCGCCGCTCCCGTGCTGGCACAAGCGCTGTATGAACAGCCTTTCCCATTAGTGGATTTAACCGTCATGCCGGACGATGAGATTCGCACGCACCGACGCATGGCGTTACTGGAACTGGAATAGTGTGCAGCAGGTCACTCAGATTGAGAGTGAAGAACTGGAGTAGTTGGTCACGGCTATCCTGCACGAAACACAGCATGGATAGCGTACGAAAAGAGGCTGTACGAAAAATCGAGCGTTGCTGATGCCTGTTACAGAAAAAGGTTAGTCAGGCAACGCTCACGTCCTTTCGCTAACGCGTTGCTTTTAGCCTTTGCGTACTCGCGCCGTTAGTCCTTTCAGAAAGTAGCGGATGACCTGATCGCCGCAGGTGCGATAGTTTTTGTGGTCAGGGGCGCGCATCATTGCGGTAACTTCCGGCACTGAAATGCGGAAATTTTGTTCCAACAGGATCGCCTGAATATCATCCGTTTTTAGCGAAAATGCGACACGTAGCTTTTTCAGAATAATATTGTTGGTCATCTTGCGCTCAAACTGCGGCGCAGGCTGGTTTTCATCTTTGCCGCGTTTTTGCAGGATCAGTCCATTCAGGAAATAACTCATCACGATGTCCGGGCAAGGTTGATAGCCTTCCTCACCCTCTTTTTTGACGTAGCTCGCCAACTGCTGTGGAGGGACGGTCATCTCCACCAGCGCCAGAATCTTCCGCAGGTGGTCATTGTTCAAATTCAGCATATAGCGCACGCTGCGCAGGACATCGTTATTCATCATTACGGAAGGGGTCTCGCCGTTCGTTTTGGTACAAAGCGCACAGTATAAAGGGAACGGCGGAGAAATGCAGAAACGATCGTGGAATTAGTGAAACGTCTCCCGTCCGGTAAAGTGCCCGACCCAGCCTTCTGGATTGGTAAAAATACGGATCGCGACAAAATCAGGACATTCACCGCAATCAAACCAGTGTGGCGTGTTGGCGGGAACGCGTAAGAGGTCGCCGGCCTCGCAGGTAAGCTGGAAAACCTGTTCGCCCATCGGTACAAAGAAGATGCCGCTTCCGTGCACAAAAAAGCGCACTTCATCTTCACTATGGGTATGTTCCTGAAGAAATTTTTCCCGAAGTGCCTGTCGCTCCGCGTGATCTGGCGTCAGGCTAATTACATCGGCAGAGGTATAGCCCTCCTGCTGTTTGAGCCGCTCAATATCGGCATGATACTGCATCAAAATGGTTTCGCTGCTGGCATCGGGCGGCGGCGCGTCGGTCTGCCAGTGTTCTAACTGGATTCCGGCGCTGGCGAGCAGGGCCACGATGTCAGTAAACGCGGTGAGCTGCTGGACGGGCTGTGTGATGTGCGGGCGGTGATAAATCGAGAGCGTTGTCATGGTCGTTTTTCTCATCAGAATAGAAGAGCCTTAACCATTCCTTTTATAGGGACAAAAAACAAGATGCTTTTTTTATAACTTATTCCTTCCAATTCAATGATTAACAATCATTACATTTGCTGAACAACGCTATTTCTATTTAATTACTAGCCATTATCATTTTTGTTATTTCGATTTAACTTTTCCCGTTGCTAATCTCTTTCACTGCTAATAATTTTATAAAAACCGGGATAAACATGATGAAGACTCGCTTTTCTCGTCTCGCGGCATGCGTGCTGGCGACAGGGGTAATGACCTCGGTTCAGGCGGCGGATGAGACACTGTCATTGAAGGGAAAAACCATTGGCGTTGCTGTGGTGGGAACACAGCATTTTTGGGATCGTGAGGCTTATAAAGGCGCGACCGAAGAAATTGAGAAACTCGGTGGGCAGGTCGTGGGCGTGGATGGCGGACGTGATAATCAGGTTCACGCTAATAACCACGATATTCTGCTGGCGCGCAAAGTCGATGCGGTGATCAGTATTCTCGGCGACAGCGCGGTAGAGCCAAAATTTAAAGCGCTGCGTGAGGCAAAGATTCCGGTTTTTACCGTCGATCATGTCTCGTCTTACTCCATCAATAACACGACGTCGGATAACTATGCGATCGGTTCGACGATTGGGCGCTATACGGCGGATGCGCTAGGTGGAAAAGGAAATATCGCGGTATTCAACGCGTTCTCCAACGCGCTGCACATCTGCGGTATTCGCTATGACTTGTGGAAATACGTTCTGCAAGATTATCCGGGGATCAAAATTATTCAGCCTGAGCTGGCTGAACAATATTCCAACTCGCCTGAAGACGCGCGCAAGAAAACCCTTGAACTGCTGAGCCAGCATCCGAAAGGCACGCTGGATGCCATCCACGTTGCCTGCTGGGATCAGCCTGCCATCGGCGTGGTGCAGGCCCTGCAAGAAACCGGACGTGACAAGGATGTGAAGGTCACGGCGATTGATGCCGGGCCAGAAACGCTGGAAATTATGGCGGAAAAAGGCAGCCCGTTTGTTGCTAACGTCGCGCAGCAACCGCGCCTGATCGGCGCCACATCGGCGAAAAACGTCGCCCGTTATTTCGCGGATGCCACGCTGTTGCCGCAGACGTTTGTGCCGGTTTTGCCCGTCAAAGGGGAGGCAGAAGCCAAGGCGGTCTATAAACAGCTTGGCTATGGCGACCTGAAATAGTCTATGGTGGGATATGATTTAGCCCCGTCGCCTTCCGGCGACGGTCTGGCCATGATGCACATCAGCAAGCTGTTTGCGGGGATTTCCGCGCTGGATAACGTATCGCTAACGGTTCGTCCGGGAGAGATTCTCGGTCTGATCGGGGAGAACGGTGCGGGGAAATCAACCTTAATCAAGGTACTGGCTGGCGTTTGTGCCGCAGATGGTGGTGAGATTGCTATCGATGGGCAGCGGTTGACCAACGTGACGCCAGCGGTTATCCACGCGCACGGCGTGCGTTTTATTCATCAGGAACTGCATCTGATTCCCCACTTTACCGTGGCGGAATCGGTGTTTCTCGGACAGGAACCCGTGAATCGCTGGCGAGGTGTCGATCGTCGTGCGATGCGGCGTGAGACAGAGCAGTTTTTTCAGCATACCTTTAATTTATCGATAGACGCTAACCGGCTGATTCGCGAATTAAGCCTGGCGGAACGCAAGCGGGTGCAGATTGCGCGGGCGCTGATTGACGGTAAGGCGCGACTGGTGGTGTTTGATGAACCGACCGCGCCACTCGAAGCACGCGAAGCCGCGCAGCTATTGGATACGCTCCAGACGCTCAAGCAGCGTGGTATCGCCATTATCTATGTCTCTCACTATCTTAATGAAATTGCGGATATCTGCGATCGCGTCACCGTGTTGCGTAATGGTAAGGGCGTGGCGACGTTGGACGATCCTGAAACGAAGGATATCGATGGAATGATTCGCCTGATGGTCGGGCGAGAGATCGCCAGCCTATTCCATGGCGAAAAAAAGAGAACGGTCACAGGGACGCCCTTGTTACAGGTTGAACAGCTCACGGATCGGCAGCATTTCCAACCGATCTGTTTTCAGGTGGCGGCGGGAGAAATTGTTGGTATCGCGGGGCTGTTAGGTTCGGGACGTGAGGCGCTGATTGATGCGCTCTATGGTATTACGCCCGCCCGTGAGGGACATATCGCCATTGATGGTCAGGTATTGCGACCGCGTTCACCGATACAGGCGATCGCACAGAAAATAGCGCTGGTGCCGCGCGATCGTCGCCATGACGGACTGATCTTACCGCTATCCGTGGCGGACAATATCAATCTGGCCTCCTTGCCTGCGGTTGCCTGGCGTGGCTGGCTACAGCGTAAGAAAGCTGCTGCGCAGGCGAATCATCTGGCGCAGACGCTGGATATCCGACCGCGTGGCGTGAGCCTGCCGGTGCGTCATTTAAGCGGTGGAAACCAGCAGAAGGTCATACTGGCGCGCTGGCTGAAGACGGATACCCGTTTGTTCATCTTGGATGAACCGACGTTGGGTGTCGATATTGGCGCGAAGGCGGAAATTTATCAGCTCACCCGACAGCTCGCTGCTGAGGGGCGGGCGGTTATTGTCTCTTCCAGCGACTATGGCGAACTGCTGGGGTTGTGCGATCGTATTCTGGTGATGTGGCGTGGCGAACTCATCGCCGATGCTGCGACTGAACAGCTCTCTCTGGATAGCCTGCTGGCGTTGACCAGCAGCGGCAAAGCGTGGGAGGCGGTATCATGAGCACGTTACATTCCATCCGCCCGACATCGCGTTTAGCCTGGCTTGTCAATCATATTCCCTTGCTGCTGTTTGCCGCGCTGCTGCTATTCCTCTGCTTGAGTGCGCCTTATTTTCTCAGTTGGCAAAACATCACCATTATTTTGCGGCAAAGCGCGCCGCTGGCGATCCTGTGCTTCGGGCTAGTCTGCGTCATTACGGGCGGCGGTGACGATGTTGTCTCCGGCGGTATCGATCTCTCGCTGCCCGCGATTGCGGTACTTGCCGTCGCGATCATCAGCGACGGTTTGACGAATGCAAGTATCAGCTACCCGTGGCTGATTGCGCTGGTGGCAGGGGCTGCGCTATTGGCGGGTACGGTGAATGCCGCACTGGTGGTGGCGATTCGGCTACCGCCGCTATTAGCGACATTAGCTTGCTCCGTGGCGGTTATCGGACTCACCAATTTGCTCACCCAGCAGCGGCGCATCAGCGTTAGCGACCCGGTGATTGTGGCATTTCGTGATAGCAGCCTGCTCGGGCTGCCGCTGGCAGTCTGGTTCATGCTGCTGGTTTTTCTCTTGTTTCAGTTTCTTGTTCACCATAGCCGCTGGGGCCAGCATTTGCAGGCCGTGGGGGGAAACCGCGAAGCGGCGCAGTTGTCGGGAATTTCCCACACGCCGCTGGTTATCGGTTCGTATCTGTTAGGGGCGATGGCGGCGGCGTTGGCCTCGTTGACGCTGGTAGCGCAAGGATCAGGCAGCTCGCCCGGTACGGCAGAACCGCTGCTGCTGGAGATGGTATTGGCGACATTCCTTGGTGCGGCGTTCTCGCGTCGTCGGGTGGTCACTATCTGGGGAGCATTGCTGGGCACGCTGCTGGTTAACGCGCTGTCGAACGGTCTGACGCTGCTGCGGGTCGATATTTTTTGGGTCGGCGCGATTAAGGGCGCACTGATTCTGGTGGTGCTCACCGCCGCCTCATTAAGCAGACAAAGGGGTCACACGTGAAAGGTTCTTCTTTGGCGGCACAGTCTGCGCTGCCGGGCAGTAGGCTTGGGCTGTCTTTTTTTATCCGCTATGGCTTTCTGGTCATTTTGCTGGTTTTTCTGGTGTTTTTCTCACTGCAAAACCCGATATTTTTAACGCCAGGCAACTGGGGGAATCTGTTGCAGGGCAGTGCGGTACTGCTGATTGTGGCGCTGGCCATGACGTTGGTGGTGACCGCGGGCGGGATTGACCTGTCCGTGGGCGTTGCGCTGGATTTTGGCGCGGCCTTTGCGCTGGTGGCGCTCAAAGTCTATGGTCTGTCATGGCAGGCTGCGGTGCTGGCCGCGTTGGCGGGGGGCGCGCTGGTGGGGGTGGTGAATGCGATGCTGATTATTCATTGCCGAATTAAGCCGTTTTTGGCGACCATGGGGACATGGTTTATCGGTAGCAGCATCGAGCGTATCTACACCGAGGGCGGTGGGCCGATCGCTTACCGCCGGATGGCACCGCAGTACCACGAACTGGCCGTGGGTGAACTGTGGGGCATTCCGGTGCCGATCGTGATCGTCGCGGTACTGTGGCTTGCTTATTACCTGTTTTTTGAACGGACGATTGCCGGTAAACGTATTCACGCGATGGGCTTGAATGCGCCTGCGGCGCTGATTGCCGGGGTTAACGTGCGGCGCACGATGTTCTGGCTGCTGATTGTCACGTCAATGACGTGCGCTATCGGCGGCGTGGTGTTATCCGCCAATTTGCGGCAGTTTACGCCGCTGGCTGGGCAGGCGTACCTGATGGACGCCATTGCCGCCGTGTTCATCGGCACCGCGTTCCACGCGCAGGGGCGACCTAACGTGGCTGGGACGCTAATCGGTGTGCTATTTCTCGGCATGATTGCCAACGGTTTGAACCTGATGGGGCTAAATTTCATCGTAAAAGATGCGCTGAGCGGCGTGATTTTAGTGCTGGCGCTGGCGCTCTCTTTCCTGCAAGGGCGACTGCGCCAGCGGCAATAAAAAATGAATCGAATACGAATAAAAAACAGAACGTGAAGAAGCAGAATGTGAAGAAGGAGCGAGCGTGAGTCAGTTTGATGCAGTTTTTGTCGGATTAACCATTCTGGATATTGCAGGCCGGCCAGTGAGCGGTTTGCCCGAAGGCGGCGGCGTACATTTTATCGATGAAATTCGTCTTAACCCTGCCGGGACGGCCAGCGGTGCGGCGATGAACGCGGCTAAATTGGGTATCCGCACGGCGACGGCAGCCTGCCTCGGTGAGGATGAAAAAGCCGATTTTATTTTGGCGACCTATCGCAAACTGGGTATCGACTGCTCTCTGGTTCAGAGAACGACGGCGGCATCGACCTCGGCGACCATTCTGACCATTCGCCCAGACGGTGAGCGTCCGGCGCTACACTATCGCGGCGCGTCAGATCACCTGTTCATTGATGAGCAGGACTTTGATGCCGTGTGTAATGCGCGTTTCTTACACCACGGCGGCACGGGGCTGCTGGCGAACATGGATCGGGGCCAGAGTGCGCATCTGCTTCGACACGCCAAAGCGAAAGGGCTGACGACCAGTTTCGATCTGGTCGCGCCAAACGCCGAGACGCTGGCGCTGCTGACGCCGTTGTTGCCGGATGTGGACTATTTTATGCCCTCGCTGGACGAGGCTGAGTTTATCTCCGGCCTGACTAAGCCGGCAGAGATCGCGGCTTTCTTCCTCGATCGCGGCGTTGGCACCTGTATTTTCAAAGCGGGAGCGACAGGCTCTTACGTGTTCGGTCAGGATATTACGCTACGTATCCCTGCCTATCGCGTGGCGGTATCGGATACGACCGGCTGCGGCGACAGCTACTGCGGTGGCTTTATTGCCGGTCTGGCAAAAGGCTGGGAACTGGAACAGGCCTGCCAGCTCGGATCGGCGGTATCGGGGCTGGTCGCCACCAGTCTGGGGTCTGATGCGGGCGTAATTGACTGGGAACATACGCTGCGGTTTATGGCAGAAACCCCGACCTATTAGTATGAGACGCTGACCTACCAGAGCGGTGTTACGTCTATTTCCATTCGTAAAGCAGCGGTTCACCGCGAATGAACCGCTGTAGGTCGGCGGCAATCATCGCGGTGTGCTTCACCAGCGTCTCCCGCGTTGCGCCGGCAATGTGCGGCGTGAGCACCACGTTATCAAATTCGGTAATAAACGGATGATGACGCCAGAGCGGTTCGCTGTCGTAAACGTCAAGTGCGGCACCTGCCAGCCACTTTTCGCGTAGCGCGGCGATCAGGTCGGCTTCGACAATCACGGCCGCACGCGAGGTGTTGATCAGGTAGGCAGTAGGGCGCATGCTCCTTAGCCTGTCGAGGTTGACCAGCCCTTTGGTCTGCGGTGTGCTATTCAGATGCAGGCTGACGAAATCGGACTGCGAAAACAGCTCATCCAGCGTGGTTTTTCGAATACCCGGTTCATTAATCTCTTCGGCGGCGACATACGGATCGGCAATCAGTAACTGCATCCCAAAGGCGCGCGCCAGTTTCCCGACCCGATGACCAATGCTGCCATAGCCGATGATGCCGAGCGTCTTGTTACGCAGTTCGCCGCCTTTGAAAACTTCATACGGACTGTGTTTGTCTACGTCCCATACTACATCTTGCCGCAGTCCCGCCTGAGTCTGTAGGGCGGTGTTGGTTTCGCGTGTGAATTCCCCGCGTTTCAGGGCGCTATGGGCCTGAGGGATGTGGCGTGCGGCATTCAACATCAGCGCCAGCGTTAATTCTGCGGCGGCATCCGCATTACGTCCGGGGGTATAGAGCACCGGAATGCCTCGGCGGCGGGCGGCTTCGATATCGATGTTTACCGGGTTGGCGCGGGTACAGGCAATAAGCCGCAGGTGAGGGCAAGCCTCAATGACGCGGGCGGTAATATTGTCATAGCTGGTGACGATGACGTCAGCGTTCCCCGCCAGTCGAATCAGCGCCGCTTCACTCAGCGTGGGGAGACCGATGGTCCAGCCATCCACAACTAATTCTCCCAACGCCTGAAAGGCATCAAGGCTGCCGCCATACTCGGCGGTAAATACGATCTTCATGAGGCAATGCTTTCCTGTGAGGTGGAAGACGTATGCGAAGGCATGGCGCTGTCGTTCTTTAGTACATTAAGCGCTTGAGCACGCGCCTGCCAGAGTGGCTGTAGCTGGTCTCGCAGTTGGCGAAACACCGGAAACAGGGTCTGATACTGGCGATGGGCGTCGGCATCGGGGAGATACGTTGACACCTGTGCGTTGACCGCAGGAACGAGGTTGGCACTTTCTCCGATGGACAGGGCGGCGAGGCGCGCAGCCCCGCATGCGCTCAGCTCTTTGACCGAGCTGGCGATCACCCGCCGTCCGGTACAGTCCGCAATAATTTGCAACCAAATCGCTGAGGCGGCGCCGCCACCGGCAATGTAGAGATCGCCGTGGGGAGGATAACCGCTGAGCGAATCGGTTATCGCATAGGCGAGTCCCTCAAAAACCGCGCGCAGTAGATGTGCGTTGGTCGTGGATTGCTCGATACCAAAAAATCCCGCTCGTGCTGAGGGACTGTAAAATGGTGCTCGCTCGCCATTAAGGTAAGGCTGATAGAAAACGCCGCCGCTGCCAGGAGGAACGCGGGCAATACGTGCGTTGATGGTCTGAAAGTCGGCATCGTCAGCCAGCGTGCTTAACGCCCAGTCGATATTCGGCGTGCCAGACTGCATCGCGAACAGATTGAGATAGTGGCCCGGCCAGGCGTGTGCGACAAACCGGGTTTGCAAACTCACCTGCGTTAAACCACGGCACACAATGCCGGTGCAGCAGGTGGTGCCAAGAATAGTAAAAATATCGCCGTCGTGAATGGCACCGATGCCCAGTGCGGCGGCAGACACATCCAACGCTCCCGCGCAGACAGGGATTCCGGCGGGCAAACCCGTCTGTGTGGAGACGGCATCGCTGAGCGTGCCGGCGATGTCATCGGGATAAAGCAACGGCGGAAAAAGTGGTCTGATGGCGTGTAAGTCCAGCTTATCCAGCACGGTTTTTGACAGCGTTTCGCTATGCAGATCCAGCAGCGACGTACCGGCGTCCGTTAACTCCAGATTTGCCTGTCCCGTTAGTCGAAAGCGAACCCAGTCTTTGGCGAAAAAGAAGTAATCGGCGTCGTTCAGTGTCTCCGGCTGGTGGTGTATCAACCAGCGTAACTGCTGTGTGCTGTTGCACGGGAGCAGGGGAGAACCGGTTTCGGGAAAGAGTGTCGCTTCCAGATTCGGGCGCTGTTTAAGCTGATGAACCTGTTCCGCCGTCCGGGTATCGCTCCAGAGGATGGCTTGTCGGATAGGGTGCCCGTGGCGATCGCTCAGCCAGACGCCTTCTCCTTGGCCTGTCAGCCCGATGGCCCGCATGTGGCCGTAGCGTAACCGCGGCGAAGCGGCCAGCGTTTTCAGGGTGGAAAGTACGCCGTCCCATACATGATGCATATTTTGTTCGGCATAGCCAGGACGAGGAGAATCGGTAATGGTGTTGGCTGACGCAATCTGAAGTTCGTTGAAATCGGTATCGAATAACACCGATTTGACCTTTGAGGTCCCGATATCAATGCCAATGTAGTAATCCATCCACGCTGCCTCATAAAACCCGTATCAGTACCAGAATAATGGAAAAATGACGGCTGCTATATTCATAGAATTGCAAAGCAAAGTGTCAATATTGAAATAGCGAGAGAGTGGAATAGCGGATAAGAAGCAATGGCGGGAAGCCCGTCGCTGGCGTGAAAAAACTTACTCTGTGGGTTGAGACAGTATGGCGTCGAGCAAGCCAGGGAAGCGCTGTTGCATTTCGCTGCGGCGTAATCGGTTGATGTGCGTAGTGCCGCTGTTGGTGGTGTGCAGCAGGCCCGAGTCGCGTAAAACGCGAAAATGGTGCGATACGCTGGATTTCGGTCGACCCCCGTCAAGCTCGCTACAGGTGGCTTCTCCCTGCACGGCCAGATGGCGGACGATTTCCATCCGCAAGGGGTCGCTCAAGGCGTACAGGACGCGCTCAAGGGTGAATTCATCGGGGGCGGGGTGCTTAAAAGGTCTCATGGGCGAATTATAGCGTCAGGGTTGTCTAAAATCTATTATTCGAATAATATCGAAATATCGAAGCAACCAGATAAGGTAGGAAATTATGTCCGCACTGTTTCAACCCTTCAAACTGAAAGAGATTACGTTACGCAACCGCATTGCTGTTCCTCCGATGTGTACCTATTCCGCGAATGACGGCCTGATCAACGAGTGGCATCGGGTGCACTATGCCTCGCTGGCGCGCGGTGGTGCTGGGTTGGTTATCGTGGAAGCGACGGCTGTCGCCCCTGAAGGCCGCATCACGCCGCACTGTGCAGGCATCTGGAACGATGAGCAGGCGCAGGCGTTTGCCAAGGTCGCCAAATCCATTAAGGATGCAGGCGCCGTGCCGGGAATTCAGATCGCCCACGCTGGACGCAAAGCCAGCGCGAATATCCCCTGGGAAGGCGACGACCACATCCCCGCTGGTGACTCACGTGGCTGGCCGACTATCGCTCCTTCCGCGGAGGCTTTTGGCGCGAATCTGCCTAAGCAACCGCAGGAAATGACGCTGGACGATATCGCCCGCGTTCGTGATGACTTCGTTGCGGCGGCGCGCCGTGCGCTGGAAGCCGGGTTCGAATGGCTGGAACTGCATTTTGCTCACGGCTATCTGGCACAGAGTTTCTTCTCCGTTCACTCTAATAAACGCAATGATCAGTACGGTGGCAGTGTTGAAAACCGTAGCCGTTTTCTGCTGGAAACGCTGGTTGCCGTTCGCGACGTGTGGCCACAACACCTACCACTGACCGCCCGTTTCGGCGTGATTGAATTTGACGGACGTGATGAAGAAACCTTGCAGGAATCCATTGAGTTGACGCGCCGTTTCAAAGCCGCAGGGCTGGATATGCTCAGCGTCAGTATCGGTTTCTCTACGCCGGAAGCGAAAATTCCGTGGGCACCGGCCTTTATGGGGCCGATTGCTAAACAGGTACGCGAGCAGGCCGATCTGCCTGTCTCTTCTGCCTGGGGTTTCGGCACACCGGAACTGGCTGAACAGGCTGTGGCATCGGGCCAGTTGGATCTGGTGATGGTTGGGAAAGCGCACTTGGCGAACCCGCACTGGAGCTATCAGGCTGCCCGCGAACTGGGCATCGAACGTGCCTCATGGACGCTGCCAGCACCGTATGCCCACTGGCTGGAACGTTATTAATTACTGTCATTGCCTCAATATTTTTGTGACAGTCAGATGCGTTCCAATACAAGGTAAAATCGGGTTTCGTGCGTGAAAACTGAGGAATTTTCTGTGGCATTGATGCCACGCCCGACTTAGGGTGCCCAATCGCCGGCACCCTAAAAACCCAGACTTTTGGCGGGAATTATGCCGCCAAAGTGGTTCCTTTGGTGCCCATGCCCGCTTTTCGAGCCGTCAGTGACGCGGATCCTGCAAACAGGCCAGACTGTTTTGGCTGGATAATTAAAAGGCCCGCTCGGCAAAGCGAGCAAGAAAAGCCTGTGTACGCGGTTGCTGCGAGTTTTTCAGCACCTGTTCGGCGCTGCCTATTTCATGAGCCACGCCATTCTCGATAAAGATGACTCGGTCGGCGAAGTGGTAGGCGAATCCCAGTTCGTGTGTGACCAGCAGCAATGTACGTCCTTCGCCCGCTGATTTGCGGATGGTGTGCAGCACTTCCCTCACCAGTTCCGGGTTCAGTGATGAGGTCGGATCATCAAATACCGACTTTAGCCTGTTGCAATGCCAGAGGAGGGTTGCTGTAATCTTTCTGTGCCATGAATTGCTGGAATTCAGTGCGTATCGCGTCCGGCCTCTGCGGTTCGGTATAGATGTTGCTGATGGCGAAGCATTGCCACATAAGCCTTGCAATGATGATCACGGCGGCGAGCTGTAGAGAAATGATGCGGAAACACAGCTAACGCCATAGCGCCTTTTTTCTGACAGAAAGATCGATTTTTTCATCATACTCACCGGAATCGGTAGCAGACGGAGCGGACGGTGATGAGCACATTGATCATGCTGTGCTGGTTGCGTTTTTTCCTGAGATTGTGGACGTGGGTATCAACGACACGATCCAGCGCTTCGCTGTCCAGCACGGCATTTGGCGCAACGGCGGAAGACACTCCCGCCTCATTCCAGGGCAATCATACGGAGTTAGCTTAGAGATGCCCTGACAGGCGCTGGTGAATTTTGGTGCTATGGGTATCCAGTCCGACGATCGCGACCTTCGCATCGTAGCGATGATAGCGGGTTTCGATCGCGTCGAGCGCAGCCACGCTGGAGGCGTCCCAGATTTGGGCGTGCGTCAGGTCGATGGTGACGTTTTGCGGGTCCTGCGCATAGAGAAAGTGCTCAAAGAGGTCGTTGCTGCTGCCGAAGAATAGGGGGCCGCGCACCGTATAATATACCGACTGTCCGTCTTCACTCACCTGACGCTCCGCGTGAATGACGTGCGCCACGCGACGCGCAAATAGCAGGATGGCGAAAATGACGCCGCCTGCCACGCCGATAGCGAGGTTACCCGTCGAGACAGTGGCGACAACCGTCACGATGACCACCAGCGTTTCCGACAGCGGCATCCGCTTCAGCGTGCGGGGATGCAGACTATGCCAGTTCATCGTTTTGAGCGCGACGATCATCATAATACCGGCCAGCACTACCATTGGAATCTTCGCCATAATCTCGCTCAGCCCGGTCACCAGTAGCAACAACACCAGGGCGGCGGCGAGAGTGGAAATACGCGTGCGCGCTTTGCCTAACTCCACGTTGACCATGGTCTGGCCGATCATCGCGCACCCGGCAATGCCGCCGTAGAAACCGGCGAAGATATTGGAGACGCCTAGTCCCCAGCACTCGCGACGCTTGCTGGATGGCATATCTGTGATGTCGTCGACCAGTTTAGCGGTTAACAGCGATTCCATTAGCCCGACAAAGGCGATACTGAGCGCGGTCGACCAGATGATATGCAGCGTTTCAAGATTAAGCGGCACCAGCCACTGGGTGAAACCCGGTAATCCAGGTCGCATGGGGCCTGCATCGCCAACGTTAGGCACCAAGATGCCGGTAAAAATAGCGATTGTGGTCACTGCCACAATGGCGATCAGCGGCGCGGGAATGCTTTTCACCACATAAGGTAGCAGCAGAACAATCGCGATCGTCAGCGCAAACAGCAGCCAGACGAGCGAGGATTGCCCGTAAATATGCGGCACCTGTGCGGCAAAAATCAGGATGCCCAGCGCGTTTACAAAACCGATCATTACCGAGCGCGGTATGTAGCGCATCATCCTCGCCAGCCCGGCCAGCCCAAACAGAATCTGGATGATCCCCGCCATGATCACCGCTGGCAGAATATAGGCTACGCCGTGTGCGTGGACCATCGGGCCGATGACCAGCGCTACGGCTCCCGCCGCTGCGGTCACCATTGCCGGCCTACCGCCGAGGAAGGACATGGTGAAACACAAGACGATGGAGGCTATCAGGCTGACTTTCGGATCTACGCCAGCGATGATAGAAAACGAAATCACTTCTGGGATAAGCGCCAGCGCGGTGATGGTGCCCGCCAAAATCTCACGCATCAGCAGAGAAGGGGAGCGCAATGCGGCAAGCGTTGACGTCGCTGATGGTGCTGGCGTCGGCGTTACGTCGGGTGATGATTTCATAATGTGCAGGCTCTTACTTTTTCTTAATTATTGGTCAATGACAAAAGGCGGGAGAGGATAAATTATCGGCAGTATAAAAGATACTGTCCTTTGTTGATGGGCAAGGGAAAATTTGTTCAGGTACGAAGGGGCGGATAGTATTTTCACCCTATCCGCCACCGTCGCATTTTCTCCGTGGAAAATCAGGCGTCAATCGTCAGAATGGCCATAAATGTTTCACGAGGAATATCGCTTTGAGAACCCAACGTTGTGCTTTTTATTCTCCCGTTGTTTACGGATTAGCTACTGTTTTTGCGACTGGCTGCCCTGAAAACCCTGCGCCAATGCGATCTTGTGCAGCGGCGGGATGTCTTCGCGTGCGATAACGCGATTACCGACTTTCGCCTGAACAGGAACGGGGTACAGCTTGTGCGGAATCACGTATTTCAACACTTTCACGATCTCGGTCGCTCGCGTCCATACCTCATGGCGGGCAATAATGAAGGAAAAAGCATCGATCAACTGACTATCAAGATAGATGTCGCAGTGCACTAAATCGGAACGCCGATAGCGAGATGGTTCGTAATCCAGCGTGACATAGCCTTGTGTAAGCGATTTTAGGTTATCAAAAAAGCCGAAAATCATCTCGTTGGGCGATGGTTGCGGTCAGCTCGATAAAGCGATCGTCGAGGGTGGATTTGCCATGATCGACATGGGCAACAATGCAGAAATTACTAATCTGAGGTGTACAGATAGAAAAGGCATTTCACATCGTGATGTTCTGCCCGGTAACGCGCAATAGCGTGCGACGTTGAGAGCAGACAGAGAAGTTCGCGCTGAAAAAATCCAGCAAAGATGAAAATCAAAAGATGTCAAAGTGAAGAGCCGCGGCGATGATAGCACGTCACACGGTGGCCCTTGTCCTGGATTCACTATACATCCCAAAGCCAGTAGTGTTTACGCTTGCCATTGAGGTGTCAGCTCGGGCCGCGACAAATGTAAATAAACAATAAGGGCTAATTAATCAGCCCTTAGGAATATCAGGAAAGGAACTTCACACCTTGCTTCAAGACGAGATCGCACGCTTTGGTCTTCACCTTTTCAGCCAATGGCGTATTTCCAATATTATTCAGGTTCAGCTGTTTTCCATCGCGGGTGTTTAAGAGACCGGCTAATCCCTGCGTATAATCAGTCTGTTGTTGTTTTTCTTGCTGAGAAGTCAGACCAAGTTTATCCAACAATTGATTTTTGATGTTTTCTGTATTGGTTGCGGAAACCAGCTTCTGCTTCACACAGTATTGCAGGATGCCTGCCGCGTTGTTCATGTTGTCGGCACTTAACGCTTGATTTCCACCATTGAGCAACCCTGCTAATCTACCCAATCCATCGGATGAAGCACTGTTCTGACCTAGTTGGTTAACCGCGCTGGAAAGTGAATCCTGCAAACCTGCTGCTTGAGTGTAGCCTGTAAGCATAAAAGCAGCTAAACCAATGGCACTGACTACGTTTTTGATTGATTTCATGACACCTTTACTCTTTGTTAACGTCCACGCCGTAGAAAATACCGCGAAATATCGTACTTAAAAAGCAGAAATCTCTGCATTGTTTCTCTTCTTTTACTTGAATTTGTTACGGTTTCTATCGAGTTGTTTTCTGCATCCTGGTTATCTACCCGTTCTTCTGGGGAATCCAAGATGTTCGCAACAGATGACTCAGTGCGGAAAGTGGTTTATCTGGCGATACAGTCGGCGTCGAAAAAATGGAGCATGCCAATCCAGAACTGGCGGCTGGCAATGAGCCGTTTTATTATCGAGTTCGGTGACCGCCTGAGCGATCACCTTTAATAGGTCGGCAGAGAATTATTTACAGGGTCGGTATGTATTTCCTGATGGTAGCAATATGTATTCTTATTTTGATGCTCCAGCGATTCAAGAGCATCATAGGATATATCACGTAATGCCTTTTATTACATACGAGGTCTTGAACTAACTTGTACAACCTCAAACAGTCTGACAATGGCTGTCAAGTTTGTGACTCAGTAATAATCATTTTCCTTTTGATGCTTAAAACCGACTACAATATAACGTCCCTGAGCGTCAATGAAATAACAGTATTCATAACCCGAATCGCCATAAGGGATAATCACTTCATATAAAAAGTCATTTTCGTCTTCTTCATCAGAGATGAAGCCAGTACCCAGCCCTTTTTCAAGGTTATCCAGACTATCAGCGATGGTGTTCTTAACATCGTTAATGACGTAGCCTGCGGAATTATTTTCGAGGAAGGCCAGACAGCGATTAATACCTTGGCGAGCCTTTTCCGTCACGATCACTTGTGGCATTCAGGAAGATCTCCGTTTTTGCCACTCCGCAGAAAATCAACGACTTCTTTACCCGTTAAATGATTACCTGTGTTGAGGTAATTTGCATATGCGGACTGTGCCTGCTGGCGTAAACGTTCTTTCTGTTCTTCTGTGTCAACATAGGAAACGATGGCCTGCTTCATCAGATAATGTTTTGTTCTCTTGCGCTTAGCCGCCAAGCGTGCAAGCCTTTCTTCAAGTTGGGTATCAAGTTTTACGGAGACTGGCATGTTAACCTCCCGAAGTCATTCTGGGTAATAAAGGGTAATACCTTTTATTACCCTGTTTGGGATGAAAAGTCAAACAAGCTCAGATCACACACGGCGGCTATTGCTGGCTAAGATCATTATCCCTTCTGCGCAAACTCAAACGGCCTAACCATCCTGCTGCTGTTAGCATCCAGAAAATCAGCCCACCATTGCAGCATCAGGCGGCGTTGTTCAAGATGTTTAGCTTTATGGGTATAGGCGGCGCGAACGTTGTTCTTTTCCATGTGGCTCATTTGAAGCTCAACCACATCTTCAGGCCAGATACCCGATTCAATCAACGCACTACACGCCAGCGTTCGGAAACCATGCCCGCACAGATCGGTTTTGGTGTCATAGCCCATTTTGCGCAGTGCTTTGTTGATAGTGTTTTCGCTCATAGGCTTCATTGCATCATAACAACCAGTCAGGATACAGCCGTTATCACCGTTAACGTCATAGGTGAGGTCTTTTAGCTCTGCCAAAATTGCCAGAGCCTGATTACACAGAGGAACATAATGTTTCCTGCGCATTTTGGCACCACGTCCTGAATGCTTTATACCTTCAATGGCTTCAAGCTGTTCAGGAATAACCCACAAACCGCTTTTGAAATCGATCTCTGACCAACGGGCAAAGCGGAGTTCGCTGGAACGGACAAAAATCAGTAGATTGAGTTTTGTCGCCAGTTGAGTCAGTCGGCTACGGCCTTTATAGCCTTCAATACGTTCCAGCAGGGTAGGTATCTCTTCCAGTTCAATAGCGGGGCGGTGTTCCGTCTGTGGCTTTTGAACCGCACCTTCCAAGTCATAGGCAGGATTGAAACGGATCATCTTTTGCTGGACGGCATAACGCATGATGGCAGTAGCGTACTGCTTCACCCTCATGGCAATTTCCAGATAACCCAGCTTCTCTATCTTTTTGATGGGAACCAGCAGATCGCCTGTATCCAGTTCAGCAATATCTTTTTCACCAATATCAGGGAACAGATAAGTTTCGAGCCGTGTCCAGACAGAACGCTGATAATCTTCTGACCATGTGGTTTTGGTGGCAAACCAGCTTTTGGCAACGGTTTTGAAAGCGCGGGTGTTGTTACGCTTTTCCTGAAAACCGCTTTGTTGTCAGCCTGTTTTTTGGCGCTCGGATCAATTCCAGCCGCCAACAGCTTTTTCGCTTCATCACGTCATTGTCTGGCATCAGCCAGTGAAGCTGTAAGCGCACCCGTTTTAGTTCCACACACTTTTTGAGATTTCCGGGTTTTCAGC
>NZ_JBJXVK010000003.1:0-230627 GCF_046159765.1 Pectobacterium artocarpous | reverse complement strand
ATGCACGAGCACTACCACCGTAGGTTTTAGCCAGAACGGTAGTGATTGCAGCGGTCAGCGTTGTTTTACCATGGTCAACGTGGCCGATAGTACCGACGTTAACGTGGGGTTTTGTACGTTCAAATTTTTCTTTAGACACGGCGATATTCCTTACTCAAATGCTCTCCCCCAACGGAGAGAGCACGGGATTTTGTTTTAACCCTGAGGCTTATTTACCACGGGCTTCAATTACGGCCTGAGCAACGTTATTAGGCGCATCATCGTACTTCAGGAACTCCATGGAGTAAGAAGCACGGCCTTTGGTCAGAGAACGCAGTTGAGTTGCGTATCCGAACATTTCAGACAACGGAACTTCAGCGTGAATCACAACGCCAGTAACGTTGGATTCCTGACCGCGCAGCATACCACGACGACGGCTAAGGTCACCGATGACGTCACCAGTGTTCTCTTCCGGCGTTTCCACTTCAACCTTCATGATTGGCTCAAGCAGAACAGGTTTTGCTTTCTTAAAGCCATCTTTAAAGGCAATAGAAGCAGCCAGTTTAAACGCCAATTCAGAGGAGTCAACGTCATGGAAAGAACCGAAGTGCAGACGCACACCGAGATCTACCACTGGGTAACCAGCCAGAGGGCCGGCTTTCAGCTGTTCCTGAATGCCTTTATCAACGGCAGGGATGTATTCACCAGGAATCACACCACCCTTGATGTCGTTGATGAACTCGTAACCTTTCGGGTTTGAGCCTGGCTCCAGAGGGTACATGTCGATAACAACATGACCATACTGACCACGACCACCAGACTGCTTGGCGTGTTTACCTTCGATATCGGTAACTTTCGCACGAATCGCTTCACGATAGGCAACCTGAGGTTTACCTACGTTCGCTTCAACGTTAAATTCACGCTTCATACGGTCAACGATGATATCGAGGTGCAATTCACCCATACCAGCGATGATAGTCTGGTTAGATTCTTCGTCAGTCCATACGCGGAAAGACGGGTCTTCTTTAGCCAAGCGACCCAATGCCAGACCCATTTTTTCCTGGTCAGCTTTGGTTTTTGGTTCTACCGCGATGGAAATTACCGGCTCTGGGAATTCCATACGCTCCAGAATGATGACGTTGTCTGGATCACACAGAGTGTCACCCGTCGTTACATCTTTCAAACCGATAGCGGCAGCGATATCGCCTGCACGAACTTCTTTGATCTCTTCACGCTTGTTAGCGTGCATCTGAACGATACGACCAAAACGTTCACGTGCTGATTTAACTGGGTTCAGTACGGTATCACCGGAGTTAACCACACCGGAGTACACGCGGAAGAACGTCAGGTTACCCACAAACGGGTCGGTAGCGATTTTGAACGCCAGTGCAGAAAACGGTTCATCATCACTTGCGTGACGCTCAGCCGGCGTATCTTTACCGTCATCCAAAATACCGTTGATCGCAGGTACGTCAACTGGAGATGGCAGGTAATCAATTACCGCATCCAGCATCGCCTGAACACCTTTGTTCTTAAACGCAGAACCACAGGTCACCAGGATGATTTCGTTGTTCAGAACACGCTGACGCAGAGCTTTCTTGATCTCTTCTTCAGTCAGTTCGTCACCACCCAGGTATTTTTCCATCAGCTCTTCTGAAGCTTCAGCGGCGGACTCGATCAGGTTCTGGTGCCATTCGTCAGCCAGATCCTGCATATCTGCCGGGATGTCTTCGTATTCAAAGGTCACGCCCTGATCGGCATCGTTCCAGTTGATGGCTTTCATTTTCACCAGGTCAACAACACCGGTGAAACCTTCTTCAGCACCAATAGCCAACTGCAACGGAACAGGGTTCGCGCCCAGACGGGTTTTGATCTGACCAACAACTTTCAGGAAGTTAGCACCCATGCGGTCCATTTTGTTAACGAACGCAATGCGTGGAACTTTATATTTATTTGCCTGACGCCATACGGTTTCAGACTGCGGCTGAACACCACCAACTGCGCAGTAAACCATTACCGCACCATCAAGAACACGCATGGAGCGTTCTACTTCGATAGTGAAGTCAACGTGCCCTGGGGTGTCGATGATGTTTACGCGATGCGGTTCATACTGCTTAGCCATACCAGACCAGAATGCAGTAGTCGCTGCGGACGTGATAGTAATACCACGCTCTTGCTCCTGCTCCATCCAGTCCATAGTAGCCGCGCCGTCATGAACTTCACCGATTTTATGGTTTACACCAGTGTAGAACAGAATACGTTCGGTAGTAGTGGTTTTACCGGCGTCGATGTGCGCACTGATACCGATATTACGGTAGCGTGCGATGGGTGTTGTACGAGCCATTTGTATCCTCTATATACTAGGGCGTTCAATTTAGTTAACCCAAGCGGGTTGGCTATTTTTAGCGCCCGCTTGGTTAGCATGACTACATCGAAGGGATTACCAACGGTAGTGAGCGAACGCCTTGTTGGCTTCAGCCATACGGTGAACGTCTTCACGTTTCTTAACAGCAGTACCTTTGTTTTCTGCTGCATCAGAAAGTTCGTTCGCCAGGCGCAGAGCCATAGATTTATCACCGCGTTTACGAGCAGCTTCTACGATCCAACGCATTGCCAGAGCATTACGACGAACCGGACGGACTTCTACTGGTACCTGATAAGTAGAACCACCAACGCGGCGCGACTTAACTTCGACAGTCGGGCGAACGTTGTCCAGAGCTACTTCAAAAGCTTCCAGATGATCTTTACCAGAACGCTGAGCCAGGGTCTCCAGCGCGGTATAGACGATTGCTTCAGCAGTAGATTTTTTACCATCTACCATCAGGATGTTTACAAATTTGGCCAGCAGTTCTGATCCGAACTTAGGATCCGGCAGAATTTTACGTTGACCAATGACGCGACGACGTGGCATGGAAATACTCCGTTGTTAATTCAGGATTGTCCAAAACTCTACGAGTTTAGTTTGACATTTAAGTTAAAACGTTTGGCCTTACTTAACGGAGAACCATTAAGCCTTTGGCTTCTTCACGCCGTATTTGGAACGGGATTGCTTACGGTCTTTAACACCTGAGCAGTCCAGCGCGCCACGAACGGTGTGGTAACGCACACCTGGCAGGTCTTTAACACGACCGCCACGGATCAGGATCACGGAGTGCTCCTGCAGGTTATGACCTTCACCACCGATGTAGGAGGTAACTTCAAAACCGTTAGTTAAACGAACACGACATACTTTACGCAGTGCGGAGTTCGGTTTTTTAGGGGTGGTAGTATATACACGAGTACATACGCCACGTTTCTGCGGGCATGCTTCCAGCGCCGGAACGTTGCTTTTAGCAGCCTTCAGGGAGCGTGGTTTGCGTACCAGCTGGTTAATTGTTGCCATTAAAAAAGCTCCTGGGTTTTGCTTCGTAAACACGTAATAAATCGTCTCATGTCTGCGCAAGGCAAAGTATGAGGACGCGGAATTTTAGGGCTGGCAGTGAAAGGAGTCAAGAAATATACAAAAATTCGGCGTTACCACGCGAGTTGCTGCGAATGCTCCACTGTCAGTTGAACAAATTCATTATAGTCAATGAGCACGACACTGTTTGAAATTTGTTCAGTCATGCCTCTCGCTACGACATCAGACCGGAGCGCATAGAGAGGAACCGCTGAATCAAGAAGACGATGGATAATGCTGCCACCAGTCAGAGCAGCGATAACACCATCCTGCAATAGGACTACAACATCGCCGCTACCCAAGCTACGCAACAGGGTATCCAGGTCAACTTGATAAGGAGAATATGAGAGCGTATGCAGCATAAATGGAGAGATCCGTCGCTAGAATGAAAGGATGGAATGATAGCTGGCCAGTTTGCTACGCCAGGCCTCCGGCGCTAACAGCTCCACATCCAAAACCCAGTCGGTATCGAGATTCAATCCACGCTGGCGCACGGACGCTTCGCACAGATAGCAACTGTCGATATCGTACAGCGGCAATACGCCAAACGTTGCGATATAATTACGCATCAAAATCTGCTCTGGCTGCTGCTGTGGCAGTAGTTGAAGTACACCGTCTCCGACAAAAAACACGCCAATCTCTTCCGTCAGGGCAGACATCGCCAATAGCGCATCCAGCCCCTCTCGCCCGGAAGCGCTCCCATGTGGAGAATGCGTAAAAACAAATGCGACTCGCTTCATAACGCTACCTTAAAACTGAATAACCCGATCGCAGGTCAATACAGATTGTGCCAGTTCCCCCAGCCCGCTGAGAACAAAGCCGGGTTGCAGGTTTGTACCTGCAAGGTTGAGCTGACTGGCTTGCTGAGCATCGGTTACGCCTCGGCGCAGCGCAGCAGCAACGCAGACATTCAGCGCCACCTGATGCGTTACCCCCAACTGCTGCCAAGCACGTACAAGATCAAATTCATCATTAGCGGGCGACGTCAGTTGGTTGGCATTCAACACGCCTTCACGATAGAAGAACACACTTTTCAGCCAGTGCCCCTCAGCCAACAGCGCCTGCGCAAACTGCAACGCGCTGCTCGCCTGCTGTGTGCCATAAGCAGGACCAGTCACCAGCAAACAGTAGCTCAGCATCAACGTTCGTGTCCGCTGAAGTCGCCGCTTTTGAATTGACGGATATAAAGGTAGACCGTGTGTTTGGAAATATTAAGACGCTCGGCGACCTGGTTGATGGCATCTTTAATATCAAAGATGCCTTTCTCATACAGGCTCAGTACGATTTGGCGATTTTTCGCATTATTGGAGACGTTGCGATCTGCATTGACTTCTTCGATCGAAAATTCCAGCGTTTGCGCCACAAGGTCATCAACCGACGACGCAAAGTTAACAGAAGATGCAACATCATGCGTTTCAGGTGGAATAAAGGTCTGCACAATCTGGGAGAAAGGGACGTCCAGATTCATGTTGATGCACAACAGCCCAATCACGCGCTGATCGCGATTACGGATTGCAATCGTGACTGACTTCATCAACACACCGCTTTTTGCGCGGGTAAAATAGGCCTTCGATACGCTGCTATCTTCGCCTGCCATGTCATGCAGCATGCGCAATGCAAGATCCGTAATCGGCGAGCCAATCTTTCTGCCGGTATGTTCCCCATTAGCAATACGCACGGCGGAACATTTAAGATCCTCAAGCGAGTGCAACACAATCTCACAGTGCTCGCCAATCAACATGGCCAAGCCATCAACCACCGCTTCATAAGATTTCAGGATCTCATAGTCCGTCTGGCTGAAAGGACGTTCATCCAGCAAATCAAGCTCATAAGATTCGCCAGATACAAGCGAATTAGACATGGCAGACACCACCCTCAACGTCATTTATTTATTTTGTATTGACAGGGTACATAGTCTAGCAAATGTCCACTCTCACGTCCCTGAATTTAACGGGCTACCTCTTAAGGTTGTATTAATTCAACCCCGCTAGAGTCTGCGTCTTCTTGCCTCTCAATCATGGAAATCACGAGAGACGTATATGAAAAAACCAATACCGATGGGCAGACCACACCTGAGCACCACAGTTCGTGCTGATCTTTTTCTGCCTATTACTCTGGTCCAGAGCATCGCCTACTACCGTTAGACACTGTAACTACTGGATATGACAGACGGGTTCAATACCCCTTTCTTCCTCAGCATGTGCGCCATGCGCAGGTAACTTTCAGGCTTGGTCTTGCTGACAGGTAGCAGTCGCACCGTGGCAGGATCGCAGCCAACGCGATGACAGGCGGCCTCAATGCGGGTCTGAACGCAGCCAGATTGAGCGGGAAATCTTCAACCGTGGCGGCTTCAGGGAGCGGCCATGCCTGTTGTGGCGCGTGGCTGTAGTGGAAGAGCGCGGCATCAGCTTAGCTCATGACGAAGAGGATAAATGGATTGTGAAACATACTTAAAAAGACGTTTACGGGAAAAGGATGAGGTCGCAGGGACATCGTTTTAACGCACAAAAAACCGCAGGCCAAAACCTGCGGTCATACCAACACTATAGCGAGGCTTATTTAGCAGCTTTTTCTTCTGCTGCTGGTTTTTTAGCTTTCGCATCATCCGCTGCTTTCAGGTCAGCTTCAGATTTAATGTCCAGCAGTTCAACGTCAAATACCAGCGTAGAGTTAGCCGGAATGCCAGGCACGCCGTTTTCACCGTATGCCAGTGCAGGTGGGATAGCCAGCTTGATTTTTCCGCCTTTCTTAACGTGTTTCAGGCCTTCGGTCCAGCCTGGGATTACACCATCCAAACGGAAAGAAAGCGGTTCGCCACGTTTGTAGGAGTTATCGAACTCGCTACCGTCAACCAGCGTACCTTTATAGTTAACCACCACGGTATCGCTGTCTTTCGGTGCGTTGCCGCTGCCTTCTTTCTCAACCTGATACAGAAGGCCAGATGCGGTTTTCTTCACGCCTTTTTCTTTGGCGAAGGATTCAAGGTACTTGGCACCTTTGTCCGCGTTATCTTTCGCATCTTGCTTCATTTTAGCTTCAGCAGCGGCTTTTACTTTTCCTTCAAAGCCTTGCAGCGTTTTCTCGATTTCTTCGTCAGTCAACTTGCTCTTGTCAGCAAACGCATCCTGCACGCCAGCAATCAGTTGCTCTTTATCCAGCTTAATGCCTAACTTTTCCTGCTCCTTCAGAGAGTTATCCATGTAACGCCCTAAAGATGCACCTAAAGCATAAGCCGCTGCCTGCTCATCGTTCTTGAATTTGGCTGCCGCAGTATTGTCAGACGCCTGCGCCTTGTCTGCCGCCAGAACCTGGCCTGCGTTCAGAGCCAGAGCCATCGTTGTTGCTAACAGCGTTACTTTAAACAGTGATTTCATCCATTTCTCCAGCATCTGGAGCAACGCGCTCCAGCCATCATTAAAATACATTCGCGCCTACTATAACTGTGCGAACGAAGACAACACAACGACGCACTCGACAATCCTTTGATAAAAAACGTCAGGAAGCTTTTCCAGCATCATTTGTGTCGTCCTAAGGTCATCTGGCAACAATATGCCCCACTCAGGATGGTTCATTGCGCCCTACTGCGACCGTTTTTACTACCAGAAGTTTCCGCTTTCTGACAAACTCGCGGGTAACAAGAAGTAAGGGGAATACCGATGTCACCATTAGCACTTGAAGAACGGCTAGAACAGTTGGAAAGCCGACAGGCTTTTCAGGAAGTCACCATAGAAGAGCTTAACCAAACGGTTATTCAACACGAGCGGGAAATTAGCCGCCTGCGCGAGCACGTGCGTCTACTCACCGACAGACTGCGCAACCAGCAAACCTCGCTCGTTGCCCCCCAGTCAGAAGAAACGCCGCCGCCGCATTATTAAGATCTGCACCTCGGTTATATCAGCGCTCAAGACAGGCCAGATATAAAAAACCTCAGGTGATAATCATCAACCTGAGGTTTTTTTATGCGCTACGGCTAATTAGTGGCAGCCGCATCCACCGTGGCCACCGCAGCCGCCTTTACCGTGCTGGTGACCGTGCTCATGATCATGGCCGTGACCGCCACAGCAACCGTCTCCGTGTTCATGATCGTGCTCACCGTGAACGTGACCATGCGCCAGCTCTTCTTCCGTTGCTTCACGGATAGCGACGACTTCAACATTGAAGCTCAGATTCTGGCCTGCCAACATGTGGTTGCCGTCAACAACAACGTGGTCGTCTTCAACTTCGGTGATTTCAACGGGTACTGGCCCCTGATCGGTCTCAGCCAGGAAACGCATGCCAACCTGCAGCTCATCAACGCCCATAAAGACATCTTTCGGTACGCGCTGAACCAGATTCTCATCATAGTTGCCGTAAGCGTCGTTGGAACCAATGTTCACATCAAACTTCTCACCCGCTTCACGGCCTTCCAACGCTTTTTCCAGACCAGAAATCAGGGAACCGTGACCATGCAGATAGTCCAACGGCGCACTCACCGGAGACTCATCAACCAACACACCATCTTCTGTACGTACCTGATAGGCCAGGCTGACCACCAGATCTTTTGCTACTTTCATGATATCTCCTACCGTTGGAAATCAAACTGGCGCAAATTGTAGCTGAAAAATGTCCCTATGTACCGTCCGGAATCAAAAAACGTCAACGGTTGATGACAATGCCATCACGGTACTCATCCCTCATTCAGGGCGGAAGATCCCGATAATCTCGTTAGCCTGCGGCGCGGCTGCCACAGCGGGTTCATCAGCCTGACTTTGGCGATACCCGCACTTCACGCACACCACCACCTCGACGTCATCCTCTCGTCCAACCGCCAGCGTGTCCTGCGCCTGGCACATCGGGCACACAGCCCCTGCAATAAAGCGTTTACGCATGATAGCTCCAATTCATCTCCGCCCTAGAACCTATTCAGATAGGCGTTATTTATTCTTACTCGTCGTCTTCATCCCACACGCTAGGCCGGCGGCGCTCGTGCTGCATTTCCCGCTGGAAAATATCCTCCAGTTCGCGACGTGCTTCTTTCACACGGGAGATTTGCGCAACATCCCCCGTCAGTTGCGGCATCAGCTCACGCAACATACGCATATCCAGACGGCGGAAATGCTGTTGTGCGCGCATCGCCTGATGTGGGTGCATACCCAACGTTACCAGCGTTTTCCGCCCCAGCTCCAGCGCGCTGGAAAATGTTTCGCGCGAAAAATGTCTTACGCCCGTCTGCAATAGCTCGTGGGCTTCAACACGCCCGCGAGCCCGCGCAAGAATTTCCAGATGGGGGAAATGTTGCTGACAGAGATGTACAATCTCCATCGTGTCTTCCGGCGCATTGCAGGTAATCACGATCGATTGCGCCTTATCCGCCCCTGCTGAACGCAACAGTTCCAGCTCAGTGGCATCGCCATAGTAAACCTTATAGCCATAGCTGCGCATCAGGCTCACGGCGCTGATATCACGCTCAAGCACCGTAATACGCATCTTGTTCGCCATTAATAAGCGACTGATCACCTGTCCGAAACGACCGAATCCCACAACAATCACCTGCGGCTCGTCATCCTCGACATACGGTTTCTCATCCGGCACATCCTGCACGTTGTAACGACGGACCAGAATGCGGTCGATCAACTGCATCAGCAACGGCGTTGTCATCATTGATAGCGTCACCGTCACCAGCAACAGCGGCAGTTGCTCGCCTTTCAATACGTTGAATGACGCCGCGGCGGAAAACAGGACAAAAGCGAACTCGCCGCCCTGACTCAGCACCCCCGCAAATTGCAAGCGCTCCGAGCGGCGCATCCGGTTAACCCGTGCCAGAAAGTATAAAACCGCCCCTTTAACGGCCACCAGCACCAGTACCGCGACCATCACTTTCATGATGTGGGTGTAGAGGATCCCGAGATTCAGCGCCATCCCCACTGAGATAAAAAACAGACCCAGCAGCAAGCCTTTGAACGGCTCGATGGCAATTTCCAGTTCATGCCGATACTCGCTTTCCGCCAGCAGGATACCAGCGATAAAGGTGCCTAGCGCCATGGAAAGCCCCAGCGTTTCCATAAACAGCGCCGAGCCGAGCACCAGCAACAGCGCGGCGGCGGTAAACACTTCGCGCACGCCGGATGCCGCAATAAAACGGAACAGCGGGCGCACCAGATAGCGGCCACCGATTAACATGCCAAGAAACGCGGCGACCTTCAGGCCAATCCGTTCCCAATCCCCAAAATCGCCCTGCACGCCAGCCAGAATGGGAATCAACGCCAGCGCAGGGATAACCGCCAAATCCTGAAACAGCAGGACAGAAAAACCAAGCTGCCCAGACTCGCTGCGGTTCATGCCCTTTTCGCGCATCAACTGTAGCGCCATCGCCGTTGACGACATCGCCAGCCCGACGCCGCCAATCAGCGCGGACTGCCACGAAAAGTCCGTCAGATACAAGGCACCGCCTAAAATCAGCGTACTCAGGCCAACCTGAGCCGCACCAACACCAAATATCGAGCGGCGCAGCGTCCAGAGCTTCGAGGGATTCAATTCCAGTCCGATGATGAACATCAGGAAAACGACACCCAGCTCCGAGAAATGCAGAATAGCTTCCACATCGCGGATAAAGCCAAGCCCCCAAGGACCAATAGCGATCCCGGCGATCAAATAGCCCAATACAGCACCAATGCCTAATCGAACAGCTATCGGTACGGCTACGACCGCCACAAACAAAAACAAGACTCCGGCGGTCAGTAGCGCGGAACTCTCCATATTAGCGTTCCTCTTCAGGTAAAGGGGAGGCTAGCCATTCACCGTAAGCTCTGGCTTGACTCGACAACACATCGGGCTGTAAACGACGCGCCCAGTAAACAATCATGGGATGCATCCAATGCATACGACACATGGCTGCCGTCAGCTCAAACGGACGCAGCAACTCTTCCATCGAGTAACGATTATTCCCGTCAGGATGGTAGGCATCTTCCGGTTCACCGGTCGTAATCACCGAACGCCAGTATTTCCCCGCCAGCGCATTACCGCCAATCCCGTTGGCAAAACCGCGGGAAAGCACCCTATCAAGCCACTCTTTCAGCAACGCCGGGCAGCTATAGGTATAAAAAGGATGTTGGAAAACAATGATCTGATGCTCACGCAGCAGTTGTTGTTCGTGATGAATATCGATAAAAAAATCAGGATAGTGTGCGTAAAGATCGTGCACGGTTACATTCGCCAACTGCTGAGCCGGTTGCAATAAGATCCGGTTCGCTACCGAGTCCTGTGGTTCAGGATGGGCATACAGCAGCAAAATCTTCGGTGGCTGCGACATCATTCCCCTCCAAAGCGTCGTCATAATAATTGTTTTCCGTTACCATGCAGCGCAACGACTCAAAACAGGACACCGCGTGTCCTGAGATGTCCATAATTTAACATACTCTGAACAGACGGCGCTTTATGATTGTTTTCTCTTCGCTGCAAATTCGACGTGGTGTACGCGTTCTGATCGACAACGCGACAGCAACGGTTAATCCCGGCCAGAAAGTCGGTCTGGTTGGCAAGAACGGCTGTGGTAAATCTACCCTGCTATCCTTACTGAAAGGTGAAATCAGCGCCGACGGCGGCAGCGCGACATTCCCGCAAAACTGGTCACTGGCCTGGGTTAATCAGGAAACCCCCGCGTTGGATAAACCCGCGCTAGACTACGTGATTGACGGCGACCGCGAGTTCCGCCAACTGGAAGCCGCATTGCAGACCGCCAACGAAGAGAACGACGGCAACGCCATTGCCACGCTACATGGCAAGCTGGATGCGATTCAGGCCTGGACGATTCAGGCCAGAGCATCAAGCCTGCTCAATGGGCTAGGGTTTTCTCAGTCACAATTACAGCAGCCTGTCAGCGCCTTTTCCGGCGGCTGGCGGATGCGTCTGAATCTGGCACAGGCATTGATCTGTCGTTCAGACCTGCTGTTGCTGGATGAGCCGACCAACCACCTCGATCTGGATGCGGTTATCTGGCTGGAGAAATGGCTAAAAAACTACGCTGGCACGCTGGTACTGATCTCGCACGACCGCGATTTCCTCGATCCGGTGGTAACCAAGATCCTGCACATCGAGCAGCAGTCGCTCAACGAGTACACGGGTAACTACTCCTCGTTTGAACGTCAGCGCGCCACCCGACTTGCACAACAACAGTCACTCTATGAACACCAGCAAGAGCGCGTCGCACATCTGCAACACTATATTGACCGCTTCCGCGCGAAAGCGACCAAAGCCAAGCAGGCGCAAAGCCGGATAAAAATGCTGGAACGCATGGAGCTGATTGCGCCAGCGCATGTCGATAACCCCTTCCGCTTCAGCTTTCGCGCCCCGGAATCGTTGCCCAATCCATTAATGAAGATGGAAAAAGTTAGCGCGGGCTATGGCGACACGCTGATTTTGGAATCAATTAAACTCAATTTAGTACCGGGCTCTCGTATCGGGCTACTCGGCCATAACGGCGCGGGTAAATCCACGCTGATCAAACTGCTTGCTGGCACGCTTGCCCCTTTGAAAGGGGAAATCGGGCTGGCAAAAGGCGTGAAGCTCGGCTACTTCGCCCAGCATCAATTAGAGTTTTTACGTGCGGACGAGTCGCCCTTGCAGCATCTGGTGCGTCTGGCTGAACGGGAAACGGAACAACAACTGCGTGACTACCTCGGCGGATTCGGTTTTCAGGGTGATAAGGTTACGGAGATTACCGAGCGCTTCTCCGGTGGCGAAAAAGCCCGTCTGGTGCTGGCGCTTATCGTCTGGCAGCGTCCGAATCTCCTACTGCTCGATGAACCGACTAACCACCTCGATCTGGATATGCGTCAGGCATTGACCGAGGCGTTAATCGATTTTGAAGGCGCGTTGGTTGTCGTTTCGCACGATCGCCACCTGATCCGTTCGACCACGGACGATCTCTATCTGGTACACGATCAGAAAGTAGAACCATTCGACGGTGATTTGGAAGATTATCAACAGTGGCTGGTCGGCCTACAACGTCAGGAAAATGCGGCGGCTGAAACGCCAAAAGAGAATGCCGCCAACAGCGCGCAGGGCAGAAAAGATCAGAAACGCCGTGAAGCCGAGTTGAGAACGCAAACTCAGCCGCTGCGAAAACAGATCGCTAAGTTTGAACAGCAGATGGAAAAGCTGGGAGAGACGCTGGCGGCGCTTGAAACCCGACTGGCGGACAGCGCAATCTACGACATCAGCCGCAAAGCGGAACTCACCGACTGCCTGCAACAACAAACCAAAGTCAAAATCGAGCTGGAAGAAACGGAGCTATCCTGGCTGGACGCGCAGGAACAGCTAGAGCAGATGATGCAGAGCGATTCGCTTTAAGATTTGTGTCCTGAAAGACATAGCGAGCGGAAAGCCGCTCGCTATACTCGTGAATGAAGCATTAATGCCAAATCAGCAGCACGCAGGCGGCAGTCAGCAGCCCCATTGACACATTAAAGATAATCCACGCTTTCTTACTGCGCAGCAGTCGGCCAATCATCGTGCCAAACCCAAGCCAGATGACACCGGACACTAGATTGACCAGCACAATCCCGATGCTTATCGCGATAACGGAATGGTTATAGCCTTCCCCCGCAAGACTAAAGCTGGCAACGGCGCCCAGCGCCATGAGCCACGCTTTCGGGTTCAGGAATTGTAGTAACCACCCTTGATAAAGCCGAATCGGCTTCGGTGGGGCTACGGACGTTTCCAGCCGTTCGTAAGCCGCCGTGGCGATTTTCCACGCCAGCCAGAGTAAATAGGCGCTGCCGAGCACTTTCAGGATAACGTGCAGCGCGGGATAAATCAGAATCAACCCGCCGACGCCGAATGCCACCAGCAGCAAAATGCTTTGCATGCCCAGCATGATGCCAATCATCAGCCACAGCGAGCGTACAAAGCCAAAATTCGCGCCCGAAGTAGTCAACAGCATATTATTCGGGCCCGGCGTGATGGCCGCGACCCACAAAAATCCTAACATCGACAGAAATAAACTCAGTTCCATTATTTATGGGCGCTCCTGACCCAAATATCGTACCCACTGGCAGCATTGAAGCTAACAGTGTGATATTGATCGTACAAGAGCCGACAATAAGATTTCCATATCCTTTATGTATGACCATTTTCATCCGCTGAGCGGTGCCCATAACCCGCATCTGCAAACGCTACTCCCGCGTCTGATTCGCCGTCGCGTACAGTTTTCACCCGTCTGGCAATCGCTCGAATTACCCGACGGCGATTTCGTCGATCTGGCGTGGAGTGAAACGCCCGAGCAGGCGCGGCACAAACCGCGCATCGTGCTGTTTCACGGGTTGGAAGGCAACTTTCATAGCCCCTATGCCCACGGCCTGCTGCATGCCTGTAAACAGCATGGCTGGCTCGCCGTCATCATGCATTTTCGCGGATGCAGCGGTAAGCCCAACAGGATGAAGCGTATTTATCACTCCGCTGAAACCAGCGATGCCAGCTATTTTCTGCACTGGATGCAAGAGACACTGGGCGTGGTGCCTACCGCTGCCATCGGCGTGTCTCTCGGCGGCAACATGCTGGCTTACCTGCTCGCCCAGCAAGGCGAAGCTTGCTCCCTATCCGCTGCCGTCATTGTTTCTGCACCATTAATGCTCGAACCCTGTAGCCGTCGGATGGAACAAGGCTTCTCCCGCGTCTACCAGCACTACCTGCTGCGACTGCTGAAGCAAAACGCCGGCCGCAAGCTGGCAGCCTACCCGGATACGCTGCCAATTCAGTTGCCGCAGTTGAAGCGAATTCGCCAGTTGCGAGAGTTTGATGACGTTATTACATCACGTATCCACGGCTTCCGCGATGCCGCCGATTACTATCGACGCTGTAGCGCCCTGCCGCTGCTGCCTCAGATACGTAAACCGCTGCTCATCATCCATGCGAAGGACGATCCTTTCATGACGTCAGAGGTGATTCCCGACCAGTCGCAGTTACCGTCAAATATTGAATATCAGCTAACAGAACACGGCGGGCATGTCGGCTTCGTCTGTGGAACGTTGCTGAAACCGGAAATGTGGCTGGAACAGCGCATTCCCAACTGGCTTAGCCCGTTTTTGGACCACGCCACCGATTCTTCAGGAACCTTTCACTCAGGAACTTTTTATTCAGGAGGAATCGCGTGATTATTCCCTGGCAACAGCTCGATCCAGAAACGCTGGATAACATCATCGAATCTTTCGTCCTGCGGGAAGGTACCGATTATGGCGAACAGGAGCGCTCATTGGCGCAGAAAGTGGAAGATATCCGCCTCCAGCTCAAATCTGGCCAGGTCGTTTTGGTGTGGTCCGAACTACATGAAACCCTCAATATTATGCCGCGCAGCCAGCTCAATGCAGGAGGCCATGCCCCTTATTGAGTATGCCGAAAGGCGTGAAAGAATGCGCCAAACATGCTAACAATGATAAAAACTTACGTCATTTTTGAGGATGCGCGCAGGCTCTCAGCCGATGCGTGTATCGCGATCACGGAGTTACGCGCCTTATGTCACATCAGCATCCGATTATTGCGGTTACCGGCTCTAGCGGGGCAGGAACAACGACAACCAGTCTGGCTTTCCGTAAGATTTTCCAGCAACTTAATCTGCGCGCCGCCCAGTTGGAAGGGGACAGTTTTCACCGCTATACCCGCCCGGAAATGGATATGGCCATTCGCAAAGCACGTGATTTAGGCCGCCATATCAGCTATTTCGGCCCGGAAGCGAATGACTTCAGCCTGCTGGAACAGTCGTTTATCGAATATGGTCTGCACGGTCGTGGCCAAACGCGTAAATATCTTCATACCTACGATGAAGCCATTCCGTACAATCAAGTTCCCGGAACCTTCACGCCGTGGGAGCGGATGCCGGAACCCACCGATATCCTGTTTTATGAAGGGCTACACGGTGGCGTGGTTACCGAACAAAACGACGTAGCACAGCATGTCGATTTGCTCGTCGGCGTGGTGCCGATCGTCAATCTGGAATGGATCCAAAAGCTGATACGCGACGTCAATGAGCGCGGTCACTCGCGTGAAGCGGTAATGGATTCCGTCGTGCGATCCATGGAAGACTACATCACCTATATTACGCCGCAGTTCTCTCGCACACACATCAACTTCCAGCGCGTGCCCACCGTGGACACCTCCAATCCGTTCGCCGCCAAGTCGATTCCGTCGCTGGACGAGAGCTTTGTCGTTATTCATTTTCAGGGCCTGGATAATATTGATTACCCCTATCTGCTCGCCATGTTGCAGGGATCATTTATCTCCCACATCAATACGTTGGTCGTTCCCGGCGGGAAAATGGGGCTAGCGATGGAACTCATCATGGCACCGCTGGTGCAGCGGTTAATGGAAGGGAAAACCATCGAATAAGCGAAACTGGGCGCGGCAATGTCGTGCCCAGAGAAAGAGATTAAGCCAGCACCCGAATTTCGTGACTATGCGTCACCTCAACGGCCTTGCCCAGCATCAGTGCCACAGAGCAGTATTTTTCCGCCGACAGGGCTACAGCGCGTTCAACGATTTTGTCGGTCAGCCCTTTTCCCGTCACGATAAAATGCAGATTGATATGGGTAAATAAACGCGGCGCTTCAGACCGGCGCGCTGACGTCAGTTTCACCTCACAATCCGCTACATCGTTGCGGCCTTTTTGCAGAATCGAAACCACATCAATCGCGCTGCATCCCCCCACAGACATCAACACCATTTCCATCGGGCTGGGCGCTTTATCGCCGGAATTGCCGTCCATCAACACCTGATGTCCTGACGCGGATTCGCCCAAAAACGTTAAGCCTTCAACCCATTTTACCCGTGCCTGCATGGTGCCTCTCCACTAAAAATTTTTTGAAAATTTATACCGTTACTGTACAAAAATCAGCGTTAATCAGAGCTTTGTCATGCTGAAGCGAGACAACACAAGACACATCCTTAAAGCTGTGTTAAAACGAAAATAGAATAGACCTTTTCTGGACAAACCCAGAAACGAAGAAGATGATGACGTAGCCAGATATACCCAGCCACGTTTACGGTGCGGCAAGGCAGCACCGGAAAATCAAGGGTCAGTGGTTCCAGTATATTCCCTGACGTCATTCTGCCTAGACTGAATTTTGTTTTTTTAGCAGTTAAACACGCCGTACAGGGAACTCTGACCCCTGTAATTTGCGCAGTGAATTACAACAGAGGATGATAGCGAATGGTTCTCGGCAAACCGCAAACAGACCCAACTCTCGAATGGTTCCTTTCCCATTGTCATATCCACAAGTATCCATCGAAGAGCACGCTTATTCACCAAGGTGAAAAAGCAGAAACGCTTTACTACATCGTGAAAGGCTCTGTCGCAGTGCTAATCAAAGATGAAGAAGGCAAGGAAATGATTCTTTCCTACCTCAATCAGGGCGATTTTATTGGTGAGCTCGGCCTGTTTGAAGAAGGTCAGGAACGCAGCGCTTGGGTGCGGGCAAAAACCGCCTGTGAAGTGGCTGAAATTTCCTATAAAAAATTCCGCCAGCTAATCCAGGTTAACCCAGATATCCTCATGCGTCTGTCTGCACAAATGGCAAGCAGACTCCAGGTTACCTCAGAGAAAGTCGGCAACCTCGCCTTCCTTGATGTAACTGGCCGTATTGCCCAAACCCTACTCAACCTGGCTAAACAACCTGATGCCATGACGCATCCAGATGGTATGCAAATAAAAATTACCCGTCAGGAAATTGGGCAAATCGTTGGCTGCTCGCGTGAAACCGTGGGCCGCATTCTGAAAATGTTAGAAGACCAGAACCTGATCTCTGCGCACGGTAAGACAATTGTCGTTTACGGCACTCGCTAAATCCCTGTTGCTCTACCCTACCAACAAAAAAGCGTGAAGCCTCGGCCTCACGCTTTTTTATGGTGTGCCATCCCTGCTCCCCCTTACAGACCGTCGCAAGCGGCGTGGAAAAACGTTCCCTACGTTTTTTATCGCTGCTCTTTTAAGAACATCACTCAGTTTGCTGCGTTAACAACCTGTGCGACGGCTTTGGCGAACTTCTCCATCCCCTGCACAATGTCGTCTTCATCAATGATCAAAGACGGCACAAAGCGGATGACGTTCGGACCCGCCATCAACACCATCAGGCCCTGAGCCGTTGCAGCAGCCAGAAACTCGCCCGCACGGCCATGCCACTGCGATTTCAGTTCTGCCCCCAACAGCAGCCCCATACCGCGCACCTGTTCAAATACACCGTACTGTTGGTTGATTTTTTCCAGCTCACTGACAAAGCGAGCGTGCCGATCCGCCACGCCTGACAGCACTTCTGGCGTATTGATGATATCCAGCGCAGCTTCCGCCACCGCACAGGCCAGCGGGTTACCGCCATAGGTGGTTCCATGTACCCCGACCGTCATCACAGAGGCAATTTCTTCCGTCGTCAGCATCGCACTAATCGGGAAGCCGCCACCCAGCGCTTTAGCGGTGGTGAGAATATCCGGCGTAATGCCGTAGTGCATGTAGCTGAATAGTTTGCCAGTGCGCCCCATTCCGCTCTGCACTTCATCAAACACCAGCAGCGCCTTATGCTGATCGCACAGATCGCGAACACCTTGTAAAAATTCAGGTGTCGCAGGCGTAATACCGCCCTCACCCTGAATCGGCTCCAGCACGACGGCACTGGTGTGATCGTCCATCACCGCTTTGACCGCAGCCAGATCGTTGAAAGGAACATGGACAATATCCGCAGGCTTAGGCCCGAAACCATCGGCATATTTAGGCTGTCCGCCAACTGAAACGGTAAACAGCGTGCGGCCATGGAACGCATTATAGAAAGCGATGATCTTGGTTTTATAAGGACTATGGCGTTTAACCGCATAGTGGCGCGCCAGTTTGAAAGCGGCTTCGTTAGCCTCAGCACCAGAATTAACAAAGAACACGCGGTCGGCAAAAGTGGCATCAATCAATTTGCTGGCGAGGCGTAGCGCAGGTTCGTTGGTGAAAATATTGCTGGTGTGCCACAGCTTTTCACCCTGTTGCTGCAATGCGTTCACCAGCGCAGGATGACAGTGACCCAGTGCCGTAACCGCAATGCCGCCGGAGAAATCGATATACTCACGGCCATCTTGATCCCAGACGCGGCTCCCTTTACCTTTCACTGGTACAAACTTCGCGGGTGCATAAACCGGCAAAATCACTTTATCGTGAGTATCCCGTGTCACTGCTTTCTGCTCTGCTGCCATTTGCTGCCTCACTCTGCTGTCCATTATGTCGAAATGAAAATATAGTCAATAAATATGCATAAAAAATCAATTACAGGCAATATTAAATCGGCTACTGTAGAGAATAACTTTCTATCTCGCTAAATTTTAAGGAAATTATCCAAAAGTTGATGCCCTTGCTGGCTGAGAATGCTTTCTGGATGAAACTGCACACCTTCCAGCGGAAGCGAGCGATGGCGGATTCCCATAATCTCGTCATGCTTACCTTCATGTTCGCTCCAGGCCGTGACCTCAAAGCAATCGGGTAGCGAGGAAGCATCAATGATGAGTGAATGATAACGGGTAACCGTCAAAGGCTGAGCCAGTCCCGTGAAAATCCCCGTATCATTGTGCGCAATCGCAGAAGTTTTCCCGTGCATAACCTGTCTTGCACGCACCACATGCGCGCCGAACGCCTGCCCCATCGCCTGATGGCCAAGGCACACGCCCAGAATCGGTAATTTATCGGCAAAGTGACGGATAGCAGCCAATGAAATGCCCGCCTCATCCGGCGTACAAGGGCCCGGTGAAATGACCAATCGCTCAGGCGCAAGCTGTTCAATCTCACGCAGTGTGAGTTCATCATTACGCTTCACCAAGACCTGTGCGCCAAGCTCACAAAAGTATTGGTAAAGGTTGTAGGTAAAGGAGTCGTAGTTATCGATGATTAGCAGCATATTTTACTTAACTTATTGATAAATAATAAACATATCATTTAATCTTTCTTTCCATACCCGCACAAATACCCGCAATTTTTTTCGATACATGCTTATGGGATAAAGCGGTTAAAGCCATTGTACCTGTCTCCGGCATGAAAGGGATGACAAGAAATTGACGTTCACAAAACGCTAAGGATATCGATGCCCCTACGGCAGGACACATTACACCGCGCCAGCCCCTTTTTTGGGAGGGGCTGGCGCTCATCTTTCTTATGTGGGTGATTTTTCCATGACTCACTCGATCGGGAACAGAAAGCCATCCCCCACCTTCCCCCCACTTACTCAGGGATCACGGCTTCCCCCACCTGATTTTCATGGCTAGATTAAAAATTATTATTTATTAGTGAGTTAAATCATTCCCCCACTTCGCGCCTATATATGCGTGGGAAGTGGGGGAAAATGCCGGATAGAAAGACTTCTTATCCGTTCGCCCCCACTTTCCCCCGTTTAATCCCCCACCTTATTCCGTTGTGATAACGGCGTGATCCGTTCCCCCTCAAAGGCGATCAGGCCATCCTTTTCCAGCTTGTCCAGCCAGCGGCTAAACTTCTTGTTTACATCAAAGCCCATTGCCCGCATATCGTCTCGTACTAATGAGCGGGTGCATCCTTCACCGTTAGCTGTGCGTGAGCGAATAGCCTGCCACAGTGCAAAATGATTTTCCGTCAGCCGTGGGATACCGGCTAAGTCGGGATCGCTGGCAGCCTCATCCTCTCTGACTTCACGGCCTTCATCGTTCAGCACCAGTGAGGTGATCTGGTCGCCATCATCGTCCACGTACAGATCGACGGCATTCAGATCATAGGCGCGACGCGGCGGCTCTTCCGCATCCTTCATCTTGGTGCAACTGAGGATCAACGCGCCGCCTTCACCTTCACGCCTGACGTTAAATTCCACGTCCAGCGCGGCACGGAAGGCGCTGGAGCCGCGTGCTCCTTTGTCCTGATCTTTACCGGAATGATGGATAATCAGCACCGTGGCCTGTGTCGCTGCTTTAATCGCGTCGCATCCCTGAATGAATGCGCCCATATCTTTAGCCGCGTTCTCATCCGAACCGCCAAAACAGCGGGCAAGCGTATCCAGAATAATCAGACGAACCGGCATACCGGAGGCGACTTTCACATCGCGGGCGGCACGTATCACCTGCTGTACGCTCTCCGGACTGGCCGGAAAAATTGGGCAATCGACACGATACAGCGCATCAATCGGGCTACCGCCGTTAAGCGTCTGCTCCCATGCCCGGATACGGCGGGGAACGCCAATCCCACCTTCACCAACAACATAAATCACTGCGCCCTGTGTCACCGGCTTGCCTGCCCACGGTTTGCCGGTGGCAATATGGCATCCCCACGATACCGCCAGAAACGACTTATACGAACCGCTGGCACCGTAAGCGCTGGCGACGGATGAACTCGGCAGATAGCCTTTAATCAGGTAGTCCTGCCGCGTATCAAAGCCGTCAGAGCCTTTGCGCAGGGGTAAGGCGGTGTTGAAGGCTGGTGTAGCGGAATCAGTACGGACTAGAGGCGTATACATCGTGTCGGGCTGATAGCGTTGTTTGTTGAACGCGGATTTGGTGGCTTCAAGCCCATATTGCTGACGGTAATCATCCCAGTCACAGAGCGTTGTGGTGGGCGGTAACGACACCCAGCCGTCCACCGCGAGCGCGGCTTTTTCAGCCTGTTCCTTACCGATATTGGTTGAGCCGTCTGCATGCAGGTCATGGTCGCCCGCCAGAATAATAGTGGCATCGGGATACCATCCACGCAGCGCTTGGGCGACGTTTATCAGGTTATTGGCCGACACCGCCGCGACCACCGCTGCCGTGGTGATCTGGCTGATGGTCAGGCCGGTGGCGTACCCTTCAGTGATCACGATGGTGTCCGGCTCTTTCGGGTAATGCACGGCGATGAAAGCGCCTTTCAATTGTGAACCGGGCAGCAGGCGTTTTTCTCCGTTGTCGTTGATCAACTGTGCGCCGATCAGTTCACCGGAAACGCGATGCAGCTTCAGCAGCAAGCTTCCCTCATCAAACAGCACGCCGCCGATGCGCATTTTTTGCTGTGCGGTCAGACGGGCATGGATGATAGAGAACCCTTTTGCTTTCAGGTAGGCGCTCTCACCGTTCCTTGAATGGGTCAGCATCTGCTTGATTTTATCGGCCAACACCGGGCGCTCAGCGGCTTTTTCCCTGGCTGGCGGAGTTGAGGCAGGGAGTGTCAGCGCGGCCACCTGTTTTGCGGCATCTGACAGGTCACAGTTTTTCACCCGTGCGACCAGATCAAGGCCATCACCATGACCACATTGATTGCAAAACCATGTCCCACGTCCTTCCTTGTCGTCAAAGCGGAAGCGATCTTTGCCGCCGCAGGCAGGACAAGCGCCGTGTTTACCACCGGAAGGCACTGGAATAGCCAGCGTGGACAGAATGGCAGGCCAGCGGTGGCGCGACTGTGCGGTAATATCTGAAACGAATTTACTCATCGTCAGTTACCTCCGCTTGCAGCGCGTCATTCAACTGGTTCAGACGCTCCCACAGGATAAAGATCAGCAGCTCTTTCGCGAGCGCGTTGTCCAGTTCAATGATGGCGTAGGCCAGCGCCCGACAGTGATCGACGAGTTCTTCTAACGTCAGGGGAGTGGGGTCATACATGATGTACCCCCGCAGAAAAAAAGAAAGATTGCGGGTAGAGAAAGGGAAGGATCGTAGCCATAAGGCAGCCTCCAGACTGTAGCTTCTTAGACAGCTACCACCAGAGACGCCAACCTCAAGGGTGGTAGCCCGTACGGGGTTGGCGTTACCGGACAGTCTGGCTACCGGCGCTCCTTGCGGAGCCCCCGCACGAGCCACCATTGCAGGTACGGCTCGATGCGTGCCTGAACAGCAATGCGCATAACACGCATATTCAGGCACCAGACATTTGTTCGGAACGCCAATTCCGGCTGCGGATTTTGCCGCAGCATCAGCAGTATATCGTAAATTGCCCGCCAGAAAAAAATAACAATGCATCATGGTTTAGCCTCCCCGCGCTGGCTAATACGTGCCGCGATCCAGTCATTCACCTCACTTTCCACCCACGCTACCGAGCGAGCGCCGATTTTGACCGTCTGAGGGAAGTCCCCCTGCTTCATCAGCAGGTAAATCCATGACTTCCTGAGGCCGGTTTTTTTCATCACACCCGATAAGCGAATCAACGTGTTATCCGTCATGTTCAATCCTCCTTCCGGGTGTAAACCCGCTCGACATAGCGCCCCCGACCATCACCGTGGCCGAGATCCATAGAGGTTAATGATCTGGCTTCACTGCGGGAAAAGCCCTGTGACAGGTAATAGCGCATGGCATCCTGCGCCCATGCGTAGCGCAGGCTGTGCGGGGAGTAGTAGCCGGTCAGCCCTAAGCGGGTGGTCTGCGTGCGCCAGAAGTTCATGGCGGTTTTCAGGTCGGGTTTATCGATCAGCCTGCCGTTATGCGCTTCAGCCACCTCTAGTGCCGCTTTCACTGCCCGTTGAATCGCTTCACGATCGATAATCCGGGTTTCGCGCGGCCTACCACCTTTGGTGCCAAACACCACAGTCAGCGTTTGTTGACGGCGCTCAAGCTGCTTTTCCCACGTTTTCAATGAACTGGCGCATTGCACTGCTTCCTGAGAACGCAGCCCCAGCAACCGGGCAAGCTGAAGTGCGCAGGCCAGCCCTTTATCACGCTGTTGCGCTGCAAGCAGAACGGACTGATAGCGCTCATCTGGGATAGCTAATTTGGTCCCGGCACGGCTTGCCCCACTCAGCCCCAGCGCGTTGTTGGTCAGGCGATCAGAAGCGACAAGCTTTTCCCGTCCTCCCTGCTTAAACACCGTGCGCAGTGCCGCCATTTCGTTGTGCAGGGTACGAAGGGCGATCTGCTGTGACAGGCGCTCGGCGATATAGCTTTCGATATGTCTGGCTTTGAGATACTTAACGTCACGCACCTGAATATTCAGCGCCAGCAGGTGACGGCACAGCCTGCCCATGATGCGGATACGATCATGAACCGTCTTGTAGCTCCCGCCAGCCTGTTTCGCCAGCGTGGTCATTTCACGACTTAATTTACTCATGCAACTTACCTCTCATAATTCAACTGGATGCTTTTCTCTGGCGCATGGGAAAGGGCAGAAACAATCGCAATTGACCTGCCTTGAACGATACCTGTGCGCCAGAGCGGACAGCAGTTGAGGTCTTGGGAGGTGTCGGCTAGGCACTCGGTGCGGCCGCCTGCGGTTGCAGGATTTCCTCTCAGGCGGTTAAGCCTGCCTCGGTATCGGTTCAATCTCCTGTAAAAAAGCGGTCAGTCCGGCACAAACGGGTGTGTCAGATTCATGACGCAGTAGTTGAGGTGCATGTCTCAGGGGCTGATGGGGTCTTCGGCTGCGGCGTCACTTTCATCCGCTGACACGGAAAAAGTGACGCCGGTGCAGACGTTGCCGGCAGGCGCGTAGCAGATGCCTGAAGGCATAGCAACGCGCAGCCAGCACGTTCACACGCGCAGACGCAAATAATTGAGACGAGTAAAATCGAAGTCGCGAGATAACGCGAACTTACGAGAATAAGCGCTGTTTAAGCCGCCTATGAAGTGAAATCACCACAACGATAAACGTTGCAGCTACGGCCAGTCTCCTACGGCATGGAAGCCGTTATCTGGCTGGGTATAGTAAGCCCACGGCAATGTTGGGCTTGAAGTAAAGTTCAACGGAACCTTCATCGTCACGCTCGTAGCGGCGTTCAAACTACCTGACGACATCTGCTTTCAAAGGATGGCAGATTTACCGCGCTTCTTAATCACGCTCCCTTCCTTTCAGGCGATGGAAGAGTAAAAGTATCGTGTGGTCGCCCGAAGGCGTCAGTCTCAGACCACGCTCTATTCCTTATGACTTTGGCAATGTGACCACCCGAAGGCGTTTCTCACAGGTCACTCGTATCATCCCGATATTGGAAACATTGGTGGCTGTCATCGACAGCATGGTTTCACGGTCAAAAATACGACAAAGTGTTGCAGACTTCAAGCGCTTTGACTCTGCCAGAAAAGAGAGTAATCTAGCACTAAGTGCTATAGTTAAGGTTACAGGATGTCGGCCTGATGCGTGTATTCAAAACCAAATGGTTTACTAAGGCGGCTAAATCCCACGCCATCAAGGATAGCGAGTTATGTGAAGCTATTGAGGCGGCGATGCAAGGAAAAGCTGACGATCTCGGCGGTGGCGTTTATAAAAAGCGGCTGAACCAGAATCGCGATCGCGCCATCATACTGGCGAAAAGTGGACAACATTGGTTTTACACGTTCCTATTTGCCAAGCAGGATATGGCGAACATCGATAATCGTGAACTGGCCGGATTCCGAGAGTTAGCGAAGCACTATGCCGCCCTTACCGATGAAAGGATTACGGCACTGATTAAGAGTAAAGAACTGGTGGAGATTTGCCATGACCGCAAAAAGTAAATTCAAGAGTCCTGCATTTGAGGCTATCCATAGCGCGGCTTCTGGATTATTCAGCGTTGACGCAATCCCTCAGGAAACTATGCGCAACTTTGATAAAGCGTGCCTCAACAGTGTGGACGATCTTCAACCCATTGAGATTAAGGCGTTACGTGAAAAGCTAAACGTCAGTCAGCCAGTTTTCGCAAGCTACCTGAACACCAGTGTTTCAACGGTGCAGAAATGGGAAAGCGGTGTTAAACGCCCTAGCGGGTTATCTCTGAAACTGCTTACCGTGGTGCAGAAGCATGGGTTGAAGGTGTTGGTTTGATTTATCGGACTGGTTATTTTGGGAGATAGATTGACGGTCTACTATTGCCAGAAGCGGAAGTAGTTAACAACACTTAGTGTTGACTACCGGGGAGCAGGTCAGTAGATGTAGATCAACGGTGGTTTTCATTATAAGCTTAGAAATGCTATAAAAACTTGACTCAAAATCGGTGTTAGTTATCCAACTTTGTGCAGAAGGATTTATAAACATGGCTGATTCAAAGAAAGTTATATTCGTTGCCTTTGCTATTGAAGATGAAAGAATGAGAGACCTTCTAAAAGGTCAATCTCTTAATACAAAATGTGAGTTTGAATATATTGATATGTCTGTTAAAGAGGCATACGAAAGCGGTTGGAAAGATAAAGTCAGAACTAGGATTAAACGATCTGATGGTGTTATTGCATTGATTAGCTCAGATTCTTTAACATCAACTGGGCAGAAGTGGGAGATAGAATGTGCTAAAGAGGAAGGCAAATCTATTTTACCTCTTTGGATTTATAAGGAAGATCGAACCAAGCCAAATGGATTATCTCCAATAGTATGGACATGGGATGGCGTTAAATCATTTATCGATTCTTTATGAGGCAATTAAATGAGAAAAGCGTTAGTTATTGGTATTGATCATTACGATAAAATATCCCCTTTGTTTGGGTGTGTTAATGATGCATACAGTGTAAAGAGTGTACTCGAGCGACATTCTGATGGCTCAGTTAACTTTTCCGTTAAGTTGATGACGGCTACTGGTCCCACAAAGCCTATAACCAGAAAAGAAATAAAACAAGCAACTGAGCAATTATTTGAAGGTGACAGTGATGTAGCCTTATTCTATTTCGCCGGTCATGGTTATATAGAAAGTGTTGGTGGTTTTCTTTGTGGTAGTGATTGTGAAACTGGTGATGATGGTTTTTCACTCCATGAATTAATACACATAGCCAATAAATCCAGAGCGCGAAACAAAATAATAATTTTGGATAGTTGCCACTCTGGTGTTGCAGGTAGCAACGATAGAAGTGATCCAACAGCAGAGCTTACCGAAGGGATGACCATCCTTACAGCATCAACTGAGGAGCAATACTCGATGGAGGAAAATGGGTCTGGTATTTTCACTACATTGCTAGTTGATGCTTTAAACGGTTCTGCTGCAAATTTGATTGGTGATATTACTCCAGGCAGTGTTTATGCACACATTGATCAGTCTTTGGGAGCTTGGGATCAACGACCTTTATTCAAAACAAACGTCAAAAGCTTCGTCTCACTAAGAAGTGTGCAATCTCCATTAGATTTGGCCGATTTGAGGAAGTTAGTTGATTACTTCCCACAGCCCGGCTTTAAATTTCAATTAGACCCATCTTACGAACCGAAAAGTGATTGTCCTGATCCAGATAAAACGGAGGTTTTTGCAATTCTCCAGCAATTTAATCGCGTCAATCTTCTCGTTCCTGAGGATGCACCTCATATGTACTTTGCTGCGATGGAAAACAAATCCTGTAGGCTTACAGTATTAGGCGAGCATTACCGACGGCTCATTGAAAAAGGATTGATTTAACCTTCTATTTTTCGTTGGACAACAAAAAACATTTTCCCTATGAGCCGGCGGAGGAGAATTGTTTAATCCGAAGCACGGTGAGGTTTTTTGCACGGCTTCATAAGTGTAACCTCCATAGCTTTTTTGAACCAGTTGAAGCCGAGCATATATATTTCGCTGCATTTAACTGAACTGGCTTCTGCTTTACAGTATTTGGTGCTTATTATCTTGAACTAGTAGCTAGAGGACGTTTCTAATGACAGTTTTTATCAGTTACCGCCACACTGATCGAGTGCAGGCCATGACGATTAATGACAGGCTTACAAAAGAAGGTATCTCTACATATCTTGATGTTCTTGATGTTGAGTCGCAATCCACTGATGATATAACTAGTGTAATAACTCGGCGAATTAGTGAAAGCACTCACCTCATTGCGGTAGTTTCCAGTCAAACGGCACAGTCCTGGTGGGTTCCATTCGAAATAGGTGAGGCCACAATCACAAATCGCAGGATTTGCTCGTATAGAACGACATTTAGTGATCTGCCTGAGTATCTGAGTAAATGGCCCCAGATGACAAAGCTTACTGAGATTGAATTGTTCATTCAATCTTACAAGAACGAAATAAGCGGGAAGCGCCAGATTGCCCTTGAGTCTCTCAATGGAAGCGAGGCAATGCGTCGTGTAGATAAAATAAATGCGGACACATTCCACACCGACCTTAAGCAAAAAATTCGGAGAGGTTACTAATTCACCCAATAAGCTCAAGGTTTGCTACCTGTTACATGGTTATCCATAGGATGGCACTGGATATGTGGTAGTACGTTTCATAATTATGTAGATTTTAATTCAAAGCACTTAGCCCTGACCCAAAATGCGACTTTATTCAAAAAAAGAATTTCCGTGTGATTCTGGGTCCGGGGCACGAACTTCAGCTGTTCGCTCATAGCAGACGTGTTAATCATGGGCCTGTCCGCTCCGTGCGAAGCGGACGTGGCGTATAATGCTTCTAGAAAAGCTCTCATGTCGTGGACAATTTTTGTCGCCCACTGAAATCATTTACAACGCAAATTACCAACAAAATCCGCCCACACTTGCATCATCTTGCGCCGCTCATCCAGATACTCCGCTCGGTTGTAACTTGCCCGAACCTTGTTACGTTCAGTATGAGCAAGCTGGCGTTCGATCACATCCGGGCGGTATCCCATCTCATTTAAAATAGTTGATGCGGTAGCGCGAAAGCCGTGTGCAGAAAAACCGATGCTGTCCTTGCCATTGAACCCCATACGCTCAAGCGCACGGTTAAGAGTGGTCGCCGTCATACAATCCTGTGGGTTCCGATAATTTGGAAACAACCATCCACGTCCGCCAGTGTATGTTTGTAGTTCTCGTAACAGAACAATCGCCTGCGTTGATAACGGGACGATATGCTCTTCTCGCATCTTCATTCTTCCAGCGGGAATTCGCCACTCGGCACCATCCAGATCAAATTCCCGCCATTCTGCTTTGCGAAGCTCCACGGTTCTGACAAACGTCAGCAACATCAATTCTAAGGCAATCACCGTGGTTCGATAGCCACCATAGCGATTCAGCGCCTGCATGAAATCCACAATTTCATTACGAGACAAGGGTTTATGGTGTTCAACTTTAGGGCGACGTACAGCACCTTTGAGCGCCGCCGCCGGATCGTTATCTGCTCGAAGCGTTGCTACGGCGTAACGAAATATTGCAGATGACCATTGCCTGACCAGCAAAGCAACCGTCTCCGCCCCTCGCCCTTCAATACGTTTAATGATCTCAAGCAGGTGAGCCGCTTTAACACTTTTGATCGGCAGCTTGCCAATGGCAGGGAATACATCGGCAGCGAGGAAGCGTTCTACCTGCCGTAAGTAGTAAGGCGTCCAGTCTGGTGACTTTTTATCGATCCATTCACGCGCAACAGCTTCAAACGTATTCGCATTCGCGCTGTGATTTGCCATACGTTCTAACTGGCGTTGATGTGCTGGGTGGATTGCCTGTTTGACTAAAGCTCTCGCTTTATCATGCTCTGCGCGGGCTTCAGCAAGACTCAGTGTTGGATACTCTCCCAGAGCAAATACGTTTTCTTTTCCTGCAATACGGTATCGGTAGCGCCACAGTTTTGAACCTGATGGACGAACCTCCAGATACAGGCCACCACCATCAACCAGCTTTATCGGTTTGCTGGTCGATTTGGTACTACGAATTTTAGCATCAGTCAGTGGCATAGGATTGCGGGTATCAGATAAACGATACCCGCAAAGATACCCGCTATTTTCATGGATAACAATGGACTACTTTATCCACTAATGAACGATAATTCACTGTAATTTAATGAAATTAAACCATGAAGTGGAGCGTAACAAACGCCAGTGGACGTCGATGAGAGTTATCGATAATTAGCAGCATCGTCATTGTACAGTTCGTCGGAAAAACCGTTCTACCATACATGAAATTCGCTCCAGAAACTTAGTTCCTATCACGACCAAATAGGAGTAAAGCGTCGTTTTTATAAAAAATTATCATGGTAATAATTACATTAACAATTAATAACTTATTCCCGAAACAAATACCTTTATTAATAGGTCTTATTTATTATTCATATCTATAGTAAACAATTACCCTGAAATTATTTTTAACAAAAAAACAATACCCCCAAATATCCTATGAATTAATTCAATTTTTTTAACTGATCGATAAGTTTACGAATCCATCCTTCCAATCGGTATTTATTTTTAATTTTTGACGGCGATCACGTTGCATGTCAAATGAATAAACCACACATAAATAATGAGTATAAAATAAAGAATCCATATTGAAATAAAAAGAACTAAAAAAAACAAACGATTGAATAACAAGTAATTAAATGGAAATTAATTTCTATTTAAAATAGATATACACAAATTCTCTAAGCTGTCCCATTTTATTTAAAAAATATATTTAACGCCCCATCTTGTATTGTTTGTTTTTTCTGTTAACAATTATCTCGGCTTTATCGACAAGCGTTATTTCATTTTTGTTGAAACAGCCATTTATTACACAGGGTGTGTAGTGATAAATACCCAAAAAATCTATGTCAAGGAGAGTACACAATGAAATACCTACTGCCTTCTGCAGCCACTGGGCTGTTGCTGCTTGCTGCCCAACCTACAATGGCGGCAAATACGGGAGGTTATGCCACCACGGACGGCGGCGACATTTCCGGTGCTGTGAAAAAGACTGCGCGTTCTCTGCAAGAGATCGTCGATATCATTGAGGCTGCGAAAAAAGACTCAAGCGGTAAAGCGGTCAAAGGTGGAGCCTACCCGCTCGTTATTACCTACAACGGTAATGAAGATGCGCTAATCAAAGCAGCCGAAGCTAACATCTGCGGCCAGTGGAGCAAAGATCCACGCAGTGTAGAAATCAAAGAGTTCACCAAGGGGATCACCATCCTCGGTACCAATGGTTCTTCCGCTAACTTCGGCATCTGGATGGTTAACTCTTCCAACGTTGTCGTACGTAACATGCGCTTCGGCTACATGCCGGGAGGCGCAAAGGATGGCGATGCCATCCGTATTGATAACACGCCGAACGTCTGGATCGATCACAACGAGATCTTCGCCAAAAACTTTGAATGTTCAGGTACGCCGGACGGCGACACTACATTCGAATCCGCGATTGATATCAAAAAAGCATCAACCAATGTCACAGTGTCGTACAACTACATTCATGGCGTGAAAAAGGTAGGTTTGAGCGGTTCGAGTAACACGGATACCGGTCGTAACCTGACTTACCATCACAACATTTATAGCGATGTTAACTCACGTCTGCCGCTACAGCGTGGTGGTCAGGTACACGCATACAATAACTTGTATAGCGGTATCACGGATTCAGGCCTGAATGTCCGTCAGAAAGGGATTGCGCTGATCGAAAGCAACTGGTTCGAAAATGCAAAAAACCCAGTCACTGCACGCAACGATACTTCCAATTTCGGTACCTGGGAGCTACGTAACAACAATATTACCAGCCCATCTGATTTTGCTAAATACAACATCACCTGGGGTAAACCTTCTTCAGCTCACATCAATGCGGATGACTGGAAAAGCACGGGTAAATTCCCTAAGGTTTCGTATAGCTACTCTCCGGTTTCTGCACAGTGCGTGAAGGATAAACTGGCAAACTACGCTGGCGTAGGTAAAAACCAGGCAGTACTGACAGCCGCTAACTGTAAATAAGTGCGTTAAATCCGGCGCATTCACTCAGCGCCGGATTCTATCTGAGCGAGTCATTTAGGCTCGCTCATTTTTATAGGGAACCTGAGCAAGATTGCCAACACGACCTTCACAGCAACAGGCTTCATGCTCATCATCATTCCGCGAATAATAAGGTATGGTCAATGAGATATATTTTCCTATCGCGTACAGGAACGCCAGTTTAAAAAATAACCCACTGATTTTATATTCTTTTATTCGGACACGAGTCGTAACCTGACTTATCATCACAATATCTATCGCAATGTTAACTCACGTCTGCCGCTACAGCATGGTGGTCTGGTTCAGGCTTTAACGTTCGTCAGAAAGGGATCGCGCTGATTGAAAGCAACTGGTTTGAAAATGCGCTGAACCCAGTCACCGCACGTAACGACAGCTCCAATTTCGGTACCTGGGCGTTGCGAAACAACAACATCAACAAACCGGCAGACTTCTCCAAATACAAAATCACCTGGGGCAAGCCTTCCTCTCCTCATATCAATGCGGATGACTGGAAAAGCACCGGCAAATTCCCTTCCATCTCTTATAAATACACCCCGGTTTCTGCACAGTGCGTGAAGGATAAACTGGCAAGCTATGCTGGCGTAGGAAAGAATCTGGCGGTACTGACAGCAACGGACTGTAAATAAACGCGGTCAGGCTTTCTCCGCTATACATAAATGACAGGAGGCAATAAGTCGAACTGTTCCGCAACCGTGTCTCTTCACACTGGGCTACGGTTTCTACCCGAGCGAGCGCTAAGCCTCGCTCGTTTTTTATGGAAACATGAACACGATTGCATCTCTAAAAACCCGCAACTAAATACAAGACTAATTATTTTCCAGTTAATTAATTATGCTAGCCAGACAATAGAACCATTATTTAACTGAGGATTTAGTGATAAGAAATTATTAATACAGAGTTAATTAATAATTTGAACGGCATCAAATATTTCTCAACACCTTAAGACAATAAAAACACGCTTATTTATTGATATCGATCACAGTTATCACTGCCATCAAAACACCTCCTACCGAAGAATAATAAAACAAAATGTGATTTTATTTTTCATAAAATACTAAAATTCATTATTTTAGAAAAATTGAAAAAAATATTACTATAAAAAATAGTAACTTATTGAACATCAATATTTTTTTATTTATTCATCCGATAGATTTGATATCGGAATATTGAATTATTTTATTTTTATGATAACACTTAATCGGGGTTTCAATAAACCCTGATTTCATTTTTATTGAAACACCAAAACAATATAATCTCGATTATGTGGATCATTTATACCCCAAAAAATTCAATTCCAAGGAGTGTACCTTAATGAAATACCTACTGCCTTCTGCAGCCGCAGGGCTGTTATTACTTGCGACCCAATCGACGATGGCGGCAAATACGGGCGGTTACGCCACCACTGACGGTGGTGACGTTGCCGGTGCAGTGAAAAAAACTGCACGTTCTATGCAAGACATCATTGATATCATCGAAGCCGCGAAGCTGGATGCCAACGGTAAGAAAGTGAAAGGTGGCGCTTATCCGATCGTCATCACCTATAACGGTAATGAAGATGCGCTGATCAACGCCGCAGAGAACGACATCTGCGGTCAGTGGAAGAAAGATGCACGTGGTGTGGAAATCAAAGAGTTTACCAAAGGGATTACCATCCTTGGAACCAACGGTTCTTCCGCTAACTTCGGGATCTGGCTGACCAAATCATCCGATGTCGTCATACGTAACATGCGCTTTGGCTACATGCCGGGCGGCGCGCAGGACGGCGATGCCATTCGTATCGATAACACGCCGAACGTCTGGATTGACCACAACGAGATCTTCGCGAAAAACTTTGAATGCGCAGGAACAAAAGACGGTGACACCACATTCGAATCCGCGATTGATATCAAGAAAGCCTCAACCAATGTCACTGTGTCGTACAACTACATTCACGGTATCAAAAAAGTGGGGCTGAGCGGCTTCAGCAGCAGCGATACAGGCCGTGACCTGACTTATCATCACAATATTTATGACGATGTTAACGCTCGTTTACCACTGCAACGTGGCGGTAAGGTTCATGCCTACAACAACCTATACACTGGCATCACCAGTTCTGGCCTGAACGTGCGCCAGAAAGGGATTGCGCTGATCGAACGTAACTGGTTCGAAAATGCGAAAAACCCAGTGACCTCACGTTATGACGGCTCCAACTTCGGTACCTGGGATCTGCGTAATAACAACATCATGAGTCCAGCCGACTTCGCGAAATACAACATCACCTGGGATAAGGACTCCAAAGCCTACGTGAACGCGGAAGATTGGAAGAGCACTGGTACGTTCCCTTCTGTTCCCTATAGCTACTCTACCGTTTCCCCGCAGTGCGTGAAGGATAAACTGGCGAACTATGCAGGGGTAGGTAAAAACCTTGCCGTACTAACAGCTGCAAGTTGCAACTAGTTACGACGTGTAAATCGTGAGGGTAGATAAGCGAACTTCAGGCTTCTACCCTCATTATCCTGTGCTAACAGGAGCTTGCAAGCAAGCTTAACGCCCGCCGGTTTACTTAACGCCCGCCGGTTTACTGTTCGGTCGCAGATGAGCGAGCCATCAAGGTTCGCTCATTTTTATCGTTAATATTCAAGGAAATGAAATGAAACGTTCTCTTCTGTCCGCCGCGCTGTTCAGCACCAGCATCGTATTCAGTGCTGGATTGGTATTCAGTGTCGGCATACCGATGGCTAGCGCCGCCACACCGGCAGCACCAGAGTTGAAAGGATTCGGGACCGATACCGTCGCGGGTAGCGGTGGGCGTATTATTCGCGTCACAACGCTGTCCTCTTCCGGTGCCGGTTCACTCCGCGAAGCCCTGGCTGCCAAAGGGCCGCGCATTATTGTTTTTGAGGTTGGCGGGATTATCGATCTGAATAAAAGCGACCTCAGATTAACAGAGCCGTTTGTCACCATCGCTGGCCAGACGGCCCCTTCCCCCGGTATCACCATCATTCGCGGCGGAATGGGAATTAGCACACATGATGTGCTCATGCAGCATATCCGTTTTCGCATCGGCGATGCCGGTACAAGCAAAAAAAGCGGCTTTGAACGCGATGTTTCCATCAACGGTAAAGATGCCTACAACGTCGTGATCGACCACTCGAGCTTCGCATGGGGTACAGACGAAAATCTGTCTATTTCCGGCCCACGCTACGATGGACCGCAGGGCACTGCGCACCGTATCACGCTCTCAAATAACATCATCGCTGAAGGTCTATACGACTCGGCCCACACCAAAGGCATTCACTCAATGGGCACGCTGGTTCACGATAACGTGACCGATGTGGCGATTGTGGGCAACTTGTACGCTCACAACAATGAGCGTAACGCCTGGTTCAAGACGGGTTCAACGGGCGTCATGGTCAATAACCTGATTTACAACCCCGGCATTTGGGGCATTCGCGTTGGCGGAGTCAAAAGCGAGTGGGAAGGGAAAACCATGCCCGCCAGTCCACGCGTTTCCGTTGCGGGTAACGTGATGCATTACGGCGCCAATACCAAAGCCGGTTTAGGACTGGTAGGTAGCAACAGCTCCGGCGATGTCTGGATGTCAGATAACCTCGCTTACGATGACAAGAGCAAAGCTGCTCCGCAAACGTCAGGCAGCGGGATTACCATACTTAAAGTGACTCCTATCTGGCCTTCAGGCTTAACGGCGTCACCCGCCAGTGCCGTCACCAATCAGGTACTGCAAAGCGCGGGAGCACGTCCCAAAGATCGTGATGCTGTCGATAAACGTATCGTGGACAATTTCAAACAACGGAAAGGCAGCTTTGTGAACAGCCAGGAAGAGGTTGGCGGCTATCCCGTTGCAACAACGATCTACCGTCAGTTGAACGTGCCGAGCACAGGCGTAGATGCCTGGCTACAGCAGATGGCAAAAGCACTGGAATAACGCTGCCGTTAATACGTGACGATCGAAAAAGGCCACATTTGTGGCGAATGCCGATCGTTTAAGGATTGAGATACCGGGGCTAACACGGTGTGAGGCATCCCTGCGTGAACCCATCACCGTGTTTCCCCTAAATCCATGCTTAAGTGAACGGCATTCACATGTGTGGCCCTCTTTCCATCAGCAGAAATACATAAGTAATTAGAAACAATTCAAGCCCATATATAACATGCCGATAACATACTTAGAGCGGCTCGTCGCGTTCTCGGACAGCCTGTATTTTCAGGTAAACAGCATGGAGGCAAAAAAATCCCCTTTTAAAAGCGGGAACTTAAAAATCATAACCTTACCAGGGTTTACATTATGAATTTCATTCGCAATACCAAAATCAGAACGATGATGATTCTGATACTCGTTCTATTCTCACTGCTTTGGGGCGGCGTATCGACATTCGCGCTCTACTCATTAACCCAGCTAACTTCGGAAATTGATCTCACTAACGTTCAGCAAAATAATGGCGACATCATTAACGGTGCCAGCGGGCAGTATTATCGTGTCAAGAACTCGATGGATCGGGCAATAGAAGCCAAAGAGAAAAACAACGCAGAAGCATTCATTCAGGAACTGCAAGCATCCTCTGCCGACATTGATAAACTCAGAGCCGGTTTGCAAGAATTTCAGGTCGTTGATCACGGTAATATAGACCCAAAGACAGTAGACATCATTTACAACAGTTCTTATGAACTGTTCAGTAAAGCTATCGTCCCTATGTATGATGCCGTAAAGACTGAACGTTTCGACGAGTTCAAGCAGCTATCCAGCGTGCAATATCGCGACCTGCGGGGGAATTTCACCGCGGCGATAGACCAATACAACGCTGTGATCAGTCGTCTGAAAGATGAAGCACAATCCCGCATTGCGGACTGGGTTAGCTGGTGTCAGAAAATGCTGATTGCCGCATTGGTCGCTGGATTAGTCATCGTTATCCTGACGGATCGTTACCTGGCACAGTTTGTCATCCGTCCACTCGATTTGATCAAACAACATCTTCAGGTACTCTCGATTGGGCAATTGCATACCTATCTTGAACAGAACGGGAAAAACTGCGTGGGTGAGCTGATTCCATTCGTCCAGCAGATGCAAGATAACTGGGTAAAAACGGTGTCCAATATTCGCTCTAGCGCCGAACAGATCTACCGCAGCGCGGGCGAGATTGCCTCTGGCAATACGGACCTCTCCTCACGTACCGAGGAGCAAGCTTCCGCGCTGGAACAAACCGCTGCCAGCATGGAAGAACTGAGCGCCGTGGTAAAGCAGAATGCGGAAAACGCCGGTCAGGCCAGTATGCTGGCGCAAAACGCCTCCAAAACGGCTAATGAAGGCGGCGATATCGTGGACGGCGTCATCAAGACGATGAACAGTATTTCCGGCAGTTCGCAGAAAATTTCCGACATCACCGCGGTAATCAACAGCATTGCCTTCCAGACCAATATTCTCGCATTGAACGCCGCAGTGGAAGCCGCACGCGCCGGAGAACAGGGTAGAGGATTTGCCGTCGTGGCAAGCGAAGTGCGCAATCTGGCGCAGCGGAGTGCTCAGGCAGCAAAAGAGATCGAAGGGCTCATCGCCGAGGCGGCAAATAACGTCACCATCGGCTCGCAACAGGTTACGCTGGCAGGTAATTCGATGAACAACATCATGAAGGCCATCACCAACGTCACCGACATTATGGGAGAAATCGCTTCCGCCTCCAGCGAACAGAGCAAAGGCATTACTCAGGTTGGCGCTGCTGTCGTGGAGATGGATAATGTCACGCAGCAGAACGCCGCGCTCGTCGAGCAGTCAGCAGCAGCCTCTTCTTCTTTGGAAGAACAAGCACGCCACCTGACGGAAATCGTGTCGATATTTAAACTCTCTGCCGCAGACGAGGTTTCAACGGTGAAAGCGCTCTCTCCTGCCAAAAAAACCGTTGCGGCAGTGACATCTCAGAAAGCACTTGCCGATCAAAAAGAGAAAAACTGGGAAACCTTTTAATCTCAACGGTGAGCAGTACTGGCCGTAAACGCGATTTCAGCCGTCTCATGGCGGCTGAAATCAGCGAGTTCGGCAATCAGGGCAGCACTTTCGCGGACTGAATAACGATAGGCGTAGTCGGCACATTCTGGTAAGGCCCGACGTTCTTAGTGGGTACCTGAGAGATCTTATCTACCACTTCCATACCCTTCACCACTTTACCAAACACGGCGTAGCCAAAATCACGCTGGCCGTGATCGAGGAACGCATTGTCCGCAACGTTGATAAAGAACTGGCTGGTCGCGCTATCCTTTTCTGAGGTACGTGCCATCGCGATCGTACCACGTTGGTTGCGCAGGCCGTTGTCGGCTTCATTTTTGATCGGCGCATTCGTCGCTTTTTGGCTCATTTCGCCAGAAAAACCGCCACCTTGTACCATAAAGCCAGGGATCACACGGTGAAATGTCGTCCCGTTGTAAAAGCCGTTGTTAACGTACTCGACGAAATTTTTTACCGAAACCGGTGCCTTTTGATTATCTAAAGACAGTTCGATATTGCCTGCAGACGTCATCAACAGTACACGCGTGGTGGTATCGGAAGCCGCAAAGGCGGGAGAAAATGCCGTCAGTGAAATAAGGGCTGCCGCAGCAACCAGAGTACGTTTGAACATGAGAATTCCTTTTTGAAGAGGCCGACTACAGAAAGCGTAATGATTGTAAGTATCCACACTCTTCAGCGCCACCCATTTACCTTTTTTTACGTATAAGCGCCTGCCTATAACCCACTGTGAGCGAAAACCTGCGATCAAGATAAAAAAGGGTCGATCACTCGACCCTCATGGCAATGATAACCACAATACTGACCTAGCCCATGCGTTCCGAACGCACGGCCAGATCGCGGCTATACTGACGACTCGCATCCACCAGCATTGAGGTATAGGCATCTTTTGGCACATCACTGGTCAGATCGTCAGTTTCCAGCGTTTCCAGTATTTTGCCATACTGCATCACTGCCACTCGATGACAGAGGTGGGAAATTACGCCCAAATCGTGCGTCACCATCAGATAGGTCAGCTTTTCCTGCTGCTGCAATTCCATCAGCAGGTTGAGAATTTCCGCCTGCACCGACACATCCAGCGCCGACGTAGGCTCATCCAGCAGCAGCACTCTCGGTTCCAGAATCAGCGCACGGGCAATCGCCACGCGCTGGCGCTGCCCGCCCGAAAGCTGGTGCGGGTAGCGGCGGCGGAAGTTCGTGCCTAATCCAACTTTCTCCAGCAAGCTATCAATACGATCGTCACGATCGTCAAAACGGTGGATCGACAAAGGTTCCTCCAGAATGTATTCCACCGTATGACGGGGATGCAACGAGCCATACGGATCCTGAAAGACCATCTGCACCCGACGACAGCGCGCCTGATCGATCCGATGCGCCAGTTTCTTCCCGTCAATCAGCAGCGTGCCTTCCCAATGGTTAAACAGCCCAGCCAAACACTTTAGCACGGTGGTTTTGCCGGAGCCGGATTCCCCCACCAGACCAAAGATATCGCCATCGTTGACGGTGAGGTTCACGTCGTACAACACCTGATTCGTCGTGCTACCCTGACCAAAAGAGAGATTCAGGTTATTCACTTCGATCATCGCCTTGCGCTGACGCATTGCTTCAATTGCCATGATTATCCCCTTTATCCATTGATCCAGGCAGGATCGCGATTCATTACCGGCAAACGCGGACGGCGATGATCGATATCCGGCAGCGAATTCAGCAACCCACGCGTGTACGGATGCTGCGCGTTGTCCAGATCGGCGGCGGCAATGGACTCCACGACGCGCCCGGCATACATCACCAGCACCCGATCGCAGAAGCTGCGTACCAGATTGATGTCGTGACTAATGAAAATCAGCCCCAGACCACGCTCGCTCACCAGATCGTCCAGCATTGCCAGCACCTGCAAGCGCACAGACACGTCCAGCGCCGAGGTCGGCTCATCGGCAATCACGATTTCAGGTTCCGTAATCAGCATCATCGCAATCATGATGCGCTGCCCCTGCCCGCCCGAGATTTCATGAGGATACAAATGATAGACGCGCTCTGGCTGACGAATACGCACCACGTCCAGCATCGTCATGACCTTTTCCTTCGCCTCACGGTGCGACATCTTATGGTGTGCCAGATAGGCTTCGGCAATCTGATCGCCGACGCACACTACTGGGTTCAGCGAGTATTTTGGATCCTGCATAATCATGGAGATACGCTTGCCGCGAATCTGACGCATCCGCGCCTCATCCGCTTTCAGCAGATCGGTATCGCCGAAGCGCAGTTTGTCCGCCGTAATCCGCGCGCTGTGCGGATGCAGCTGCAACAGCGCACGGCCGACCGTCGATTTACCGGAGCCGGATTCGCCGACAATCGCCAGCTTTTCACAGCCCAGCGTGAAGGATACGCCGCGCACGGCATCGGTCACCGCCCCGCGATTCACGAAACTCACCCGCAGATTCTCCACTTCCATCAGGGGCGAGCTTCCCGGCGCACGTTGAGAAAACTTATTCAGTTCTGGGATCGAGGATGTCACGTAGGCCGTCTCCAAGGAAGTTGAACGCCAGGCTGTTAATCAAAATCGCCAGCCCCGGAATAGTTACTAACCACCAGCACTCCATCATGTAACGACGACCCGCAGAGATCATCGCGCCCCATTCCGGATCGGGCGGCTGCGCCCCCAATCCCAGAAAGCCCAGACCCGCCGCGGTCAGAATGATGCCAGCCATATTCATGGTGATACGGATAATCACCGACGGCAGGCACAGCGGCACAATGTGGTGCAACAGGATGCGGATAGACGATGCCCCTTGCAGCTTCACAGCGGAAACAAAGTCCGCGTGACGCAGCGACAGCGTCTCCGCCCTTGCCAGACGGGCAATCGGCGGCCAGGCCGTCAACGTAATCGCGATCACCACATGCTCCAAACCTGGGCCAAGCGCCGCAACGAACGCCAGCGCCAACACCAAGCTGGGGAAAGAGATGAAGATATCGGTGATACGCATCAGGATGGTATCGACAATCCCGCCGTAATACCCCGCCACCACGCCCAGCAGCAGCCCGATAGGCCCGACGGTAACGGACACCAGCGCCACGATATACAGCGTGATGCGTGAACCATAGACCAGACGACTAAACACATCGCGCCCAAACTCATCGGTGCCAAAGTAATGCGCCGCACTCGGCGCCTGTAATGCATTAGCCAAATCCTGTACCAGCGGATCGTGCGTGGCGATCCACGGGGCGAAAATGGCGACCAGAATCAACATCAGCACAATCGCAGAACCAATCGCGGTAAGCGGATTGCGCATCATCGTCAAGAGAAACCCGCCGATTCGCGCACCGCGTAGCCGCAGGCGGCTCACGCGTTTTTCCGGCGGTGTCCGCATTACCGATTCACGACCGACCGGTTGCTCAGAGGAAATATTCATGCGTTCGTCCTCGGATCAAAGATTTGATACAACATGTCCGACAGCAGGTTAAGCGTCACGAAGATCAACCCGACCAGCAGCACACATCCCATCACCGCGTTCATATCCCCCAGCAACAGGCTGCCCGTCAGATAGGAACCAAAGCCCGGCCATGAGAAGACCGTTTCGATCAGTACCGCCCCTTCCAGCAGCGAGCCATAGGCCAGCGCCACCACCGTCAGAAGCTGAACCAGAATATTGCGAAACGCGTGCGCCCAGACAACACGAAACTCAGACAGCCCTTTCACCCGCGCGGTAATAATGTATTCCTGCGAAAGCTGCGCCAGCATGAAGCTGCGCGTCATACGGCTGATATAGGCCAGCGAGTGGAAGCCCAAAATCGTGGCCGGCAACACCAGATGGTTCAGCGCGCTGCGGAACACCTCCCACTCCCCCGCCAGCAGCGAATCCACCAGCAACAGACCGGTACGGTTTTCCACCAGACCGTCATAGGCCATATCAACCCGCCCTGCTCCGCCAACCCAGTTCAGCCAGGCATAGAACACCAGCAGCCCCATCATCCCAACCCAGAATATCGGCGTGGAATAACCAGCCAGGCTGATAAAACGCACCACATAATCCGCCCACTTACCGCGCCGCGCCGCAGCCAGCACGCCTAGCGGCACACCCAGACCCGCACCGACGATAATCGCCATCGTCGCCAGTTCAACGGTGGCCGGGAAGACGCGGATAATGTCATCCATGACCGGCCGTCCGGTCAGGAGCGCATTGCCCAGATCCCCGTGCATCAGCGAATTAAAGTAAATAAAGAACTGCACATACAGCGGCTTATCCAGCCCCAACTGTTGGTAAACCTGTTGATAGGTACTTTGGTCGGCATCCTGTCCGACAATAGCCAGGACGGGATCGATGGGCATCACGCGGCCGATCACAAAGGTCAGGATTAATAACCCGAACAGCGTGACGATCACCTGAAACAGACGCTTTGCCAAACGACGCAATACTCCACCCGGCTTGATCCAATCAGAGAAAACCATGTTCTTTCTCCTGATATCCCGGCTAGCGGCGACAGCAAATCACCACTCACGCGGTCATCTCTTTTTAGCGTATCTGATCGGGATGAATCGCCGGGAACGTATCGGCGATTCATCCGGTTTAACGTGTGGACACTAGCGCTGCTTATACACCTCGCGCAGATGCGTCGTAGAAGACGGGTGTGGCACATAGCCTTTCACGTCCTTACGCAACACCACAGAATCGATCATCTGCGACACCGGAATAATGGCCGGGAACAGTGCTTCATAACGATTCTGCACGTTGATATACATCTGCTTTTGTTTCTGAGGATCTTTCTCCAACAGCGCCTGATCGATCATGTCGTTCAGCGGTTTGTCGTAGAAAGACGTGCGCCAGCCCTGGAAGTTAGTCAGTTTGGCTTCGTCGCTGTTATCCGGGTTATAGACAACAGAACGCAGGCTGGAGTGAGGATGCGGATCGACGCCGCCGCCGCCACGGCCGACGAGCATGTCGAATTTACGATCGCGCATCGCGCCGTAAACCTGATTACCGGTACCGGAGATAATTTTGGCTTTGATGCCCGCCTGTGCCAGCGTGGACTGTACCGATGTCGCCAGATTCAGGAACGGCTGGTCGGACAGAACACGCAGCGTGGTTTCAAATCCATTTGGGTAGCCCGCTTCGGCCAGCAGCGCTTTAGCGCGCGGCACGTCCAGCTTGTAGCCAGGATCCGGCAACGTCGCATCCATCCCTTTCTGGATGGGGCGCTGATGATAGAAACCGTAGCCGGGCATGACCGTTTTATTAACGCCATCGTAATCAATCAGGTAACGAACTGCTTCGCGCACTTTTGGTTTCGCGAAGTATTCATTCTTCAGGCTCATGGCAACGTAGTACAGCGTGCCTTTTTTCACCTCATCAACCACAACGTCTTTATCTTGTTTTAGCGCATTGATATCGGGCACCGACATCCCAGAGGCCACGTCAATGTCGCCTTTTTCAATCATCAGGCGCAGCGCCTGTGATTCGGTCATGTGGCGAAAAATCACGCGCCGCATTTTCGCATCACCCTGCCAGTTATTCTCCACTTTGCTGATACGTAGCACGTCTTTCGCCTGCCACACGTCCAGCTTGAACGGGCCAGAACCGGCTTCGTTCGTGGTCAGCCAGCCGTTACCCCAGTCACCGTTTTTCTCGTGCTTCATGACAGTTTTGCTGTCCAGCACGGAACCGCTTCCCAATGTTGCCAGTGAGTAGATCACCAACTTAGGGTCGTTCGGTTTCGGTAACTCGATTTCAACGGTGTGGTCGTCTTTGGCTCGGATCATTTTCTCCACGTTTTCCGCCGTGAAACCGTAGGATTTCCACGTGGTGGCCTGTGCCATGTTGAGGTTGAGCAGACGCTTCATCGACCAGGCAAAATCTTGCGCCGTCACGGGGTTGCCGGAGTGGAATTTAGCGTTATCCACCAGATTGAAGGTAATGACCTTACCGTCATCACTGACGATCCAGCTTTTCGCCAGAGAAGGCAGAATGTTGCTCAGGTTGGCGGGGTCCAGCACCACCAGCGAATCATAGAGGTTGACGATAATGCCCACCACCTCGTTACCGGTCATGGCGGCCGGATCGAGTGAGAGCATGTTGTTCATATTCATCCCGACAATCAGCTGATCGTCAGGCGTCTTTGCCAATAGAATGGCCGGCGTGGCGGCCATGCAGAGTGAACCTAACAGCAGGGTACGGAGTATTGCTCGTGCTTTCATAATTCTTCTCCAGGTGTGGAAGCATGGAAGACGACAACTTTTTATTTTTAGGTAAGGCTATCTTTCAGATCGAACCAAAAACGATTCATATAAAACAAAAGCTATTCTTTGCTCAGGCTGTGCTCCTCAATCCAGTCAAAATTGATATCTTCTCCCAGCCCCGGACGTTGCGGCAGGTGCACAAAACCTTCATCATCCATAGGATCGACAATGGAATTCAGATAAGCGGCAGGTTCGTCATAATCGAGGAAGGGATGCAACAGACCGCGCTCATACCAGCGGCAGTTTTTGATCGCCCCAACGACGTTGAGGTTCGGCGCACCGTTACCGTGTATTTCACAATCCATCCCGAAGGATTCCGCCAGGCTTGCGACCTTCAGACATGGCCATAACCCTCCCACGCCTTGCACGCCCGCGCGTAAAATGTCGCAGGCACCTTCTTTAACCCAATCGGCGCGACTGAAGTATTTACCTGACAGGCTTTCTGGACCGATGACATCGATATCCAGACTCTTGGTCAGCCAGCTGTAGGACGCCATGCTCTGCTCTTCCATCGGTTCTTCAAACCAAGTGAAATCGAGCTTTTGCAGTTCACGACCGATATACAGCGCATCGCTGCGGCTATACCAGTGGTAACCATCCAGCATCAGGCAGATGTCTGGGCCGACCGCTTCACGCACCGCCGCACAGGCTTTCACATCCATTTTCGGGCTAGGCGCGAACGACACCGGAGGCATCCAGGTGTGCAACTTAATTGCTTTATAGCCGCGCTGCACCAGCTTTTCTGCAAACTGGCCGTATTCCTCTGGCGTAGATAACCCACCTTCCAGCTCATCGCCACACATGGTGCTACCGTAGGCAGGGACTTTTTCACGATAGCCGCCGAGCAGTTTGTGCACCGGCATGTTCAGTACGCGGCCTTGCAGATCCCACAGTGCGGATTCCACAATCGACAGCGCGCGATCGGTCAGTTGGTTGGCACTACCGCGTTGCCAGTGCACCAGATCCTGCCAGAGACGTTCACGGTCGAATGGGTTCTGCCCAATCAGTACTTTGCGGAAGAAAGCGTTAACGATATGAGGACGAATCACTTCCGGCGGCGCGAAAGCGTAACCTTGTTGGCCATCATCTGCCGTGATGGTTAACAGCGCCATCTTGGCCTGATTCTCGGCTCCCGGGTGTGAATGACCCGCACTGTCGGAAACCCGGCGTGTGGGATAAGTAAAGACGGTGACATCTATTGATTCTATTTTCACGTTGTTACCTGCCTTGATGTTTAACACAACTCATGTACAAGATTTGCGAATGTAAGCCATGTAAATAATTAAAGAATAACGCCACTGACTGTGTTGAGACGGGTAGATAAAAAGCGCAGATATCTCTCTGGTACGACCTGATAAGTCGATCAATGTCACATAATAGAAATGGCGTGCTAATTTAAAAAAAATGGTGTTTTATTTTCAATTATTAAGGTTGTTACGCGGTTAGTCATTAGGCAATTTCTTTCATATGAAGAAATTATGTCGCGGATAACTGTGCAAACGCACATAAAGTTGTGAGCATTATCACCAGAAAATCTCATATCCTTATTAAATAAATGGATAATCACGCCATTTTATTTTTGAGCGTGTAGGCAGGTAAAATAATTAATGGGAGTGAAAATTATGCTGATAGCTAATTGGTTAACGTCGTTCAGGCCAACGCCACCGAGCGTTACCTTGCTCGCGCCCATCAGTTGCCGGAACTACACCAGTTGGTCAAACGTGTGAAGAACATTGCCGCAGGCGCGGCGCTGATGATGGAAACCAAAGTCAGCAGCGAAGTGATTAGCGGTGATGCCAATTTGCTGGCAAACCCACCGCGGGAAGCACGTATGCACCAACATCTGCTGGCGTTCGGCCCGATACCATTCGAAAACCCGATTCCAGACGATGAGTTCTCGCCTATCCCACAGTGATAAGACGCGAATTCAAAGAGATGGGAAAGTGACAATACACCGTCAGGAGATGCCCTCCTGACGGTGATTAAGACTCACGGGCGGGCAACAAAACCCACGGCGTCGTAGACTCTCTTCAGCGTTTCCTGTGCGCGAGCGCTGGCTTTTTCCGCGCCTTCACGCATGATCTGTTGCAGGAATGCCTCATCGTTACGGAAGCGGTGATAGCGTTCTTGCAGTTCAGACAGCATACCGGATACGGCATCCGCCACCGCGCCTTTCAGGTGACCATACATTTGGCCGTTGAATTCTTGCTCCAGCTCGGGAATAGATTTTCCCGTCACGCCGGACAGAATATCCAACAGGTTCGATACCCCAGCTTTATTCGCCACATCATAGCGAACGACTGGCGGCTCGTCGGAATCGGTTACCGCACGTTTGATCTTCTTCACCACCGACTTCGGATCTTCCAGCAACCCGATAACGTTATTGCGGTTATCGTCAGACTTGGACATCTTCTTGGTCGGTTCCAGCAGCGACATCACGCGGGCACCCGATTTCGGAATGAACGGCTCTGGCACTTTGAAAATGTCGCCATACAGGCTGTTAAAGCGCTGACCAATGTCACGGCTCAGTTCCAGATGCTGCTTCTGATCTTCACCCACCGGCACCTGATTCGTCTGGTACAGCAGTATATCCGCCGCCATCAGCACCGGATAATCGAACAGGCCAGCATTGATGTTCTCTTCATAACGCGCGGATTTATCCTTGAATTGCGTCATGCGGCTCAGTTCGCCGAAATACGCGTAGCAGTTCAGTATCCAGCTCAGTTGGCTGTGCTCAGGCACGTGGGACTGAACAAAAATGGTGCTCTTTTTCGGATCGATGCCACAGGCCAGATAGAGCGCCAGCGTATCCAACGTCGCTTTTCTCAGCGCCTGCGGATCCTGACGTACCGTGATGGCATGCAGATCCACGATGCAATAGATGCAGTCGTATTCGTCCTGCATGTTGACCCACTGACGTAACGCCCCCATGTAGTTACCAATGGTCAATTCACCAGACGGCTGCGCACCGCTAAATACAATGGGCTTGCTCATACTAAGGGTTCCTGATTGTGTGAAGAAGAATGCCCGATCAGGGGCAAAATATCGGCAAAACGATCCAGAACGACATCCGGCTGGTTCAGTTCGATCGCTTCACCATAGTTATAGCCATACGTCATACCGACGCTACGACAGCCCGCCGCCTGTGCCGCCTGAATATCGTTGCGGGAATCGCCGACGAACAGGAGTTCGCTGGCACGTAGCCCCAACTTACCGAGTACCAGATAGAGCGGCGCAGGATGCGGCTTTTTCACCATGACGTCATCGCCACCGATGATCAGCGAAAAATAGTCGCCGATCCCGAGGCCTGCCAGCAACGGCGCAACGAACGGCGTGGGTTTATTGGTCACCACCGCCATCGGAACGCCCTGCTGCGCCAACTGCGCCAGCGTCTCTTTTACCTGCGGAAACAGCGTACTGCCACTATCCACCGTCTGTGCATAATAAACATCGAACCGCTCACGGGTTTCCTGCAAGCGCGCCGCCGTTGGCTCAACGCCAGCCCAGCGCAGCGCACGTTCGACCATGACATCCGCGCCGTTACCAATCCAGGTTGCGACGCGGGCTTCACCCGCCGCAGGTAACGATTGCGCCACTAACGCCTGATCGATCGCCGCCGCCAGACCCGGCGCACTGTGGATCAGCGTGCCGTCCAAATCAAAAGCCAAGCCGCGAACTGCGGTTAATTCAGTCATGTGTCGTCCTTGAAATTTCATTACGCATTTGATCAATGATGGCACGGTAATCTGGATGACCAAAAATAGCCGATCCCGCCACAAACATATCCGCACCTGCTTCTGCAATCGCGCCGATATTCTCCACTTTCACGCCGCCATCGACTTCCAGTCGAATGTCGTAACCGCTGTCGTCGATCAAGCGACGCACCTGACGTAATTTATCCAACGTGCCGGGAATAAAGGATTGTCCGCCAAATCCAGGGTTAACCGACATCAGCAGAATGATATCCAGCTTATCCATGACGTAGTCGAGATAGCTTAATGGCGTCGCAGGATTAAACACCAACCCGGCTTTGCAGCCGTGATCTTTGATCAGTTGGAGCGAACGATCGAGGTGATCGGTGGCTTCGGGATGAAAGGTAATGAAACTGGCGCCCGCATTGGCAAAATCGGGGATGATACGATCGACGGGTTTCACCATCAGGTGAACGTCAATCGGCGCGGTAATGCCGTAATCGCGCAGGGATTTCAGCACCAGCGGGCCAATCGTCAAATTTGGCACATAGTGGTTATCCATGACATCAAAATGGACCACATCCGCCCCGGCAGCCAATACGTTAGCGGTATCTTCACCAAGACGGGCAAAATCAGCCGACAAAATGGACGGCGCGATTAAAAACGGTTTCATTCATTTCTCCAAACGGTAAAGTCTGAATGCCTGCGGGTAACCTGTTCCCGGCCAGGCGTCTTTCACGCCATTGACCGATTCACTACGCTCTGTTTACCCCACCTTGTATACAAAACGGTATCACCGATAGAGGGCTAATAACTCATTTACTTTACTACGCCCTAAAATATTACGGCTAATTGTTCGACGCGCTTTAACCACATACAGCACGGCTTCCTGATACCACTCACGGGTAAGCAACGTGTCATGATTGGAAATCAGTACCGGAATCTGGCTTTCTACCGACAAACGGCGCGCCAATTGCGCCAAACTCTGCTGATCGGCACGGCTGAAATTATTGGTGTGATAGGCCGTAAAATTTGCGGTCGCAGACAGCGGCGCATAAGGCGGATCGCAATAGATAACCGATCCCTTCTCTGCTTTTTCCAGCGTGTCTTGATAATGCTCACAGATGAAGGTGGCATTTTGCGCCTTAAAGGCGAACCAGCGAATCTCTTCTTCAGGAAAATAAGGCTTCTTATAGCGCCCGAAAGGAACATTGAATTCACCACGCATGTTGTAGCGGCACAGGCCGTTATAACAATGACGATTCAAATAGAGAAACAGCAGCGCGCGCCGATAGGCGTCGCTGCAAAGGTTAAATTCATCACGCAGCAGATAAAACGTCTCAGCGGTGTTCATCTCTTCCGTAAACAGTTTACGGGCATCGAGAACAAACTCATCGGCATTCGATTTGACGATGTTGTACAGGTTAATCAGGTCGCTATTAATATCGGCCAGTACGTAGCGATCGTATTCCGTATTTAAAAATACGGAACCCGCGCCGACGAAGGGCTCAATAAGACAGTCTCCTGCGGGTAAATAGCGACGAATTTCTTCTACCAGCGGATATTTACCACCAGCCCATTTTAAAAAAGCGCGGTTCTTCTTCATGCCGTCGTTAGTTACTCATACGTTTCAGAGCCGCGGATTGTACTCTGTGTCAGACAGCACATCAGGGCTAAAATTGGTGTTACTTATTCAAGTCCTGCTTCACCTGGCGGATCGGCTTAACCCATGGTTTTTTCGCTTGAACGTCTGCGGGCAAGGTGGCAATCGCCTGTTTTGCTTCTGCAGAAGACGCATAGACTCCGGTCACTAACACATACCAGGATTTTCCATCTCGTTTCGTTTCGTACACCCACGAATGAGTGAGGTTGTTCTGTTTCGCGTAGGCTTTCAGCGTGTCCGCGCGTGAAGCGCTGCTCAGTTGCAGCGTAAAGTGGCTGGCTGGCGCATTCTGTACGGAGACGTTCTGCCCGGCTGCCGGAGCCGCTTTAGCGTTAGCCGCAGGCTTGCTCGCTACCGGCGCTTTTGGTGCGCTGTTCGCCGCAGGCTTGGCGTTATTCGCGTGTGCAGGCGTTGTAGTGTGTGAATTCTTCGCGGATGAGGCCGCTGACGTTTTCCCCGTCGGCGCGACAGTTGCAGGAGCCGTCGGCAGCGTCGAGTTTCCTGTCGCGCCCTGAGAGAATTCGCTCACGCGCCCTTGCTGTTGCGACAGCGCATCGGTGATATTACCCGGCAGTTCGATACGCTGCTGGCCTGCCACTGGCGGCTGAACCTGCGCATCCGTCGGCGTACCGGAAATTGGCGGAGCACTCAATGTCTGAGGCGACGTCGGCATCTGAGAAGACGCCTGCCCGGAAAGTTGACTCTGACTGGCATCGCCGGAAACTGCCGCAGGGCTTTCACCCTGTGAGGAAGGGATTGCGCCCGACGTCATGGAGGACGAGGAAGAAAGATCGATATTTCTCTCGCCGCTCGCTTGATTCTGCGTCTGTGACGTTTGTGGCTGAGAAGGCGCCTGCAAAGCAGAACCGATACCCACGATCAGCAACACCAGCACCACAATCCCGATACCAATCATCAGGTGCTGTCTGGAAAGCGCGATTTTAGGTACCTTGAAGTTGCTGCTTTTTTTCTGACGAGTCGGTCGACGGTCACTGGTATCAGGCTTCAGCTCATCTTCCGGCTTGAACTCATCCATTTAACATCTCCCCACTAAAAAGCTCGAATCCGCCGCGTAGTCGCCAAGGCGAATCATTGAATCGTAACGCATTGTATTTTATTAACCATAACCCATCAGGACGTGTCTGTCGTTAATACTTATCTTTCATAACCGATCGTCTTCCATCACCCGATAGCATCAGGCAAGGCAATCGGCGATTGAGGCCAATACCATGTCATGCGCTACACCGCCACGGACTTCTGATTGGCCAATTGTGGTTGGCAGTACCAGACGTAGCTCACCCGCCAGCACTTTCTTGTCGCGCATCATATGAGGAAGATAGGCTTCAGGTGCCATTTGCGTCGGGCCGTTCACCGGCAGGCCAGCGCGAACCAGCAGAGATTTGACTCGCTCAACATCCTCAACGGAGAACTGCCCGAGGCGACGTGCCGTGTGTGCAGCCATCACCATGCCTGCTGCCACCGCTTCGCCATGAAGCCAGTTACCATAGCCCATTTCCGCTTCAATGGCATGACCGTAAGTATGGCCCAAATTGAGCAGCGCACGCATACCACTTTCACGTTCATCTGCCGCGACCACTGCCGCTTTGATTTCGCAGCAGCGTCGAATGCAGTAAGCCAGCGCGTCATGCTGTAACCCACGCACTGCTTCAATGTTTTCTTCGAGCCAAAGAAAGAAATCGCGATCCAGAATAATGCCGTACTTGATAACTTCCGCCAGCCCGGATGACAATTCCCGTGCCGGTAAAGATTTCAGGCAATCCAGATCGATCACAACCGATACGGGCTGGTAGAACGCCCCGATCATGTTTTTACCTAACGGGTGATTGACGGCGGTTTTACCACCAACGGAGGAGTCTACCTGCGATAACAGCGTTGTCGGCACCTGAATAAACCGGACGCCACGCTGATAACTGGCTGCGGCAAAACCGGCTAAATCGCCGATGACACCGCCACCCAAGGCAACAATCGTCGTATCACGACCATGCGGCTTCGCCAACAGAGCGCTAAAGACCTGATCCAATACGGCCAGCGATTTGTACTGCTCGCCATCAGGCAAAATAACCTGATCGACATGTACGCCGTTGTTTTCCAGCACACCACGAACGTGGTCAAGATACAGAGGGGCCAACGTCTGGTTAGTCACCAGCATGGCCTGCTCCCCCGCTTTCAACGGCATAAAAGAAGCCGAATCATCAAATAACCCGGCGGCTATCGTAATGGGATAACTGCGTTCCCCGAGTGTTACGGTAATTCTTTCCATGCGCGTTAAACAACCCGTTCAGGATCCGCTTAAGGCGGATAAAGGTATGCTCTTAGTTACTTTCCAGCATATTGATAATCTGGTTAGCAACGACCTTGGCACTTTGCTCGTCAGTCCGAATGGTCACGTCAGCGATTTCTTCATAAAGCGGGTTCCGCTCTTTCGCCAGCGCTTCCAATACTTCACGTGGAGGGGTTTCAACCTGAAGTAACGGACGCCTCTTGTCACGCTGCGTGCGGGCCAGCTGTTTCTCGATTGTCGTTTCCAAATAAACGACAACGCCACGCGCGGAAAGACGGTTACGCGTCTCACGTGATTTGACTGAGCCACCGCCTGTCGCCAGCACGATGCCTTGCTTTTCCGTCAATTCATTAATGACTTTCTCTTCACGATCGCGGAAGCCTTCTTCACCTTCCACATCGAATACCCAGCCCACATCAGCTCCAGTGCGTCGCTCAATTTCTTGATCGGAGTCGAAAAACTCCATATTGAGTTGCTGAGCTAACTGACGGCCAATAGTGCTTTTGCCGGCACCCATAGGCCCAACCAGAAAGATATTGCGTTTCTCTGCCATGTTTTTTGGTATTACTAAGACAATTCGTTAATGATAACCCGCCCCGCCAATCAACCCAGCGGCGGGACCTAAACTGAAACCTCATGAGCGATAGTGCGAGAATCAGACAAAAAATTATCTCAAGACTCAGGGTAGTTTGGCAACCGAATAAAATGTCACACCGACCACAGGGGGACAATGCAGTATGTTTTATCGACATTTTCGGTGGAACAACACTTCAGTGCTCAATTCGCTAACCCTTGTAAGCTAAATCCGCCGCAGCGTCAAACGCATAAGCGCGAACGCGACAAAATATTGCGCCCTGTTAGAAAAAAATAACCGTATGGCATCAGTGTACGACTGGGTTTACTCACGATGAGGCGGGTATCAGCGTCGGGGTAATGAAAATGACCAATTCTCGACGCGTGTGCTGCTGAGTATGGTTTCTGAACAGGTGACCAAATACGGGAACCTCACCCAAGAGTGGCACCTGTCTGTCGCTGTTCTTTTTTTGCTGCTGGAAAATGCCACCCAATACGATAGTTTCGCCGTCGGCGACCGTCACCTGAGTTTGGATCTCCTGTTTATCGATCGCTAACGCTTCACCATTGTCACCCTGCTTAATCGTTTGCCCTGGCATGTTTTGGCTGATTTTCAGGTTCAATGTAATGCGTCCGGCCCGCAAAATAGTCGGCGTGACCTCCATTCCGAGCACCGCTTCTTTAAACTCAATGGACGTCGATCCGCTGGCGCCGCTGGAAACCTGATACGGGATTTCCGTACCTTGTTTAATACTGGCGGTCTGCTGATGCGCGGTAAACAGCCGAGGGCTGGCAATAATTTCGACCTGACTTTCCTGTTCCAGCGCCATGAGTTCCAGATCCAGCAGGCGACCATTCAATCGCGCCAAATGGAACCCCGCATTGATTGCTGGCGTATCCACCGGCAGACCAACATTAAAATTATTCAGCCTGAGCGCTTTATTCGCCGCACTTCCTTCCCCCAGCCCCCAGTTAACGCCCAGTTCCTGAAGGTGCTCACTGTTGATGGTGACAATATGTGCCGCCAACTGTACCTGCGCTAAAGGAAGATCGAGCGCCTTCACCCACGGTTCGAGCTGTGCCAGCGCGTCTTCTGTATCGCGAATCAATAACGTATTCATCCGTTTATCCACCGTTACGCTGCCGCGTGCAGAGAGCAGCGTTCCACGCTGAGCCTGAACGCTAGCCGCCACTTCCGTCGCCTCGGCATACTGCAACGCGACAGAGAGATTGTGTAGCGGCAATTTCTGCGCCTGCTCCGCCACACGTTCGTCCTGTTCCTTCAATAAAGACTCAAGGTGCCCGGCAGGGAAAACCAATAGCACATGGCCGCTACGTTCTACGCTGAGCTTCCCCATGCGTAAAACAATATCCAGCGCTTGCTGCCAGGGAACCTCTGACAGCCTCAAGCTCAGATTCCCCGCCACGCCCGGTGCCATCACGACATTAAGTTGCTGATGATCGGCTAACGCCTGTAGCACCCGTGCTATCGGTGCATCCTCAAACGCCATCGATACCGAACTTTCCCCACGGGCATAAGAGGGCGCGACGAGAAAAAGTAGCCCAATCCACACTACTACCTGACATAACATCCTCATGTTCATCACTTTCCTTGTTATTGAGATACGCTGTTGTCAAAAGAAATCGGTCAAAAGAATTCTGGCAAGAAACGAATACGCGATACCAGTCAGACTTCGCCTATTCCTCTGGCTTATTGATAAACGGAGATGCCAGCAGCAGGCTATCCGGCAGGCCATCACAGCCAGCCTCACGTGCGGTAGGGACAAGTTTGGCACCGGATTTATCCAGTTGGCTGACCATCCAATGCCCCGGAGGAATCGTTTCGCCGCTCGCCAGCCTGATCCAGCCAACCTCCGGTTGCGCTAACCAACCAATCCAGCGTTCTCCAGAGCCAATCAGGCCTTTTAGCTGCCACGCGGGTAGCTCCACCACGGAGGGCACACAACGCGTGGTGACCAACGGCTGAAAAGGGTCGATACGTTCTGTGGGCTTTTCTGCCTGAACGCTATGTGGCAAAAATAGCAGCATCAATGTGATACGAAACGAGGCCGGACTCATGGCACACCCTCCGGTCCGATCAACATTAATGCCACCTGAAGTTGTGGTGTTTCCGGCGACGACGCGGTTAAAACCGCATCAGGCTTGATGCTCAACTGTGCAATGCGCAGCACATAAGGCAGCGCAGCCAGTTCACGCAGCACCTGCAACACGCCGGTATAATCTGCGCTAAACGCAAATTGCCAACGTTCCTGATGAGGTTCCCCTGCGTGACGCGGAACTGGCTGCCAGGACAGCAACGAAGCACCAGCCTGTGACAGAGGTTCGACGATAAGCTGCGCCAGTCTGTCAGGCTGGAAAGGTTCGTCTTGCGCGGTTTTCTCCGCTAATTGTTCACGTAGCTCCGACAGCAGCGGCATCACGCCTAGCTTTTGCTGGAGTTCCCATACCGCGAAGCGCGTCTGAGCGGTTTGCTCTTCTATATCGAGCACCACCTGCCGGACTTCGCCGATAAATAACCAGCCGGCTAGCAGCCCGGCAGCGGCGACAAATGCTAACTGAAGGGCTATCTGCTGCCAGAGCGGTTTATTCACCAACCCTGGCCAACTCAGTACAACGTCAACCATGAGCGTTTGATTAATCATGGCCTTCCCCCGGTGAGGAAGTACCCACATCGCGCCAGTTGGCCTGAAAAGAAAAATGCAACCCGGTATTCACACCGCGCTCCCGGGACGTATGTAGTAGTTGAACGCGTTCGACGGAAGCATGGCGCAATAATGCATGCTGTAGCGTAGCGATATCGCGATAGCTTTCACTCACGCCTGAAAGCAACAGATGCGATCCGCGGTCGGCGATTTCCGTTAGCCACAGACGCGCAGGCATCATGCCAGCAATCTGCTCTAGCAAATGGAGATTACGACGATTGTCATGCAGGATTGCGGCCTGCGCCCGTTCTTGTTCCAGATAGCGGCGCAACGCTTCTCGCGCCTGATGCGTTTGTTGATATAGCGCTGTCAGTTGCTGTTGCCGGGCCAGTACCGCATTGAGTACATCCTGCGCCTGTTGCTGCCTGTACTGCCAAAACAGATAACTCGCGACGATAAGGCATAACGTCATCCCTATTTGTAGCCATAACAGCCCTAGCCAGCGACATGCCTGCCGATGCATCCGGATTTTACGCCAGGGTAAAAGATTAATCAGCAGCATAGTCAGACATCCTCAGGGCGCAATGCCAGCCCACCCGCAATCGTAAAAGCCGCAGGAAAACTCGGCAGCGGTGGCTGCATATGGCTAAACACGGTTAACGGCGACCACGGCAGCAATACGTCGGCCTTCTGGTTGGGAAAATCGGGCGAAACGCCAGAGTAATAGGCGATATTATCGATGTTACGTTGATAGCGAGTGCTCACAATCGATAAGATATCAACCTCGTCGTTCAGTTCATCAAGGTGTATAACTCCCGAGTGAAAGGCGTGGTTCAACGGGGATACCCACAGCCAGCCGTCCAACAGGCGATGCAGCAACAGGCGGTTAGCGTCAAGTCCAGCGTACTGCGCCATCATTCGAAGCGCACAGGTTGAAACATCCAGCACATCAGGGTGTAGCCCCGCACGATTCAGACATGCCAGCCATCTATCCATTTCCTGTCGCCGTGCTGCCGTCACCAGCAGTGAACCCTGTTCCTGCGGGTCTTCCCGATAGTCTATCACCAGCGATTCGCTGCTAACCGGCAGCTTACGCGCCGCCATGGCTTCAATATAGAGACTGCGCTCTGGCTCCTGTAAACGCCGGTCAGGCATTGGTAAATGCTGCTGCAAAATCAGTTGTGCAGGAACCGCCACCCGTAGTGAAATGTGCCCAGGCAGCAAACGACGCCATGTGCGCAAGGCCTCACAAAGCGCCTCAGTATGGTGTAGACTACCCGAGCGCAACGTATCGTCTGGTAGCGGACATTGCCACCAGTGACGAAGCTGCCAGCCATTGCGGCGACGCTGAACCGCCAGAGCGCGCATGAAGCCGTTCTGTATATCGACGCCAACCCGCCAGATGTGATAAGCCATGTTCAACCCGATTTCCTTATCCAATAAACATATCCACAGTGCTGGCTTACCTTTATACTAGCGCCCGGTTGTTTATAAACTGTCCAAACGCTACTGAATGGAAAATCCCAGGTGAAGTTCGTAAAGTATCTATTCATCCTTGCAGTCTCTTGCATTCTGCTGGGAGCTGCCTCGATATACGGTTTGTATCGCTATATCGAACCCCAACTGCCCGATGTCGCCACGCTGAAAGACGTTCGGCTACAAACGCCAATGCAGGTTTACAGCGCCGATGGCGAACTGATCGCCCAGTTTGGTGAAAAACGCCGTATCCCGCTCAAGCTGGACCAGATTCCCCCTGAGCTGGTGCATGCCTTTATCGCGACCGAAGACAGCCGCTTCTACGATCACCACGGTGTCGACCCCGTCGGGATTATTCGCGCTGCGTCTATCGCGTTGACGTCTGGTCACGCCTCTCAAGGGGCAAGTACCATTACGCAGCAGCTCGCCAGGAACTTCTTCCTGAGCCCTGAACGCACCCTGATTCGTAAGATCAAGGAAGTGTTTCTGGCTATCCGCATTGAGCAATTGCTGACCAAAAATGAAATCCTTGAGCTCTATCTGAACAAGATTTACCTCGGCTATCGCGCCTATGGCGTTGGCGCGGCGGCACAGGTTTACTTCGGCCGCCCTGTTGACCAGTTGACGCTGAGCGAAATGGCGATGATCGCCGGCTTGCCGAAAGCCCCGTCAACGTTCAACCCGCTCTATTCCTATAACCGTGCCGTTGCCCGCCGCAACGTGGTACTTGCGCGCATGAAGGATGAAAACTACATCACGCAGGCGCAATACGACGCGGCGCGTAACGAAACGCTGGTCGCGAATTATCACGCCCCAGAGATTTCGTTCTCCGCACCGTATGTCGCGGAAATGGCGCGGCAGGAGATGGTGAAACGCTACGGCGAAAATGCATATAACGACGGTTATAAGGTCTACACAACGGTCACCAAAAAATTGCAAACGGCCGCGCAAGATGCCCTACGTAATAACGTGATGGCCTATGACATGCGCCACGGTTACCGCGGCCCGAGCAAAGTGCTGTGGAAAGTAGGTGAAGGCGCCTGGGATCAGGCGAAGATGCTTACCGCGCTGAAAGCGCTGCCGGTCTACGGCCCGCTCTCTCCGGCTATCGTCACCAGCACCACGGCAGACAACGCGATTGCGATCCTGTCTGACGGCAGCAATATTGCTCTGCCAATGGCGGGCATGCGCTGGGCGCGTCCATACCGTTCCGATACGCAGCAAGGGCCAACGCCGAAACGCGTAACGGACGTGGTGCAGACGGGTCAGCAGATTTGGGTACGCAAAGTAAATGATGACTGGTGGCTGGCACAGGTGCCGGACGTCAACTCCGCCATCGTCTCGCTCAACCCGAAAGATGGCGCGATAGAAGCGCTGGTCGGCGGTTTTGACTTTAACCAAAGTAAATTCAACCGTGCGACGCAGGCTTTGCGTCAGATTGGTTCCAACATCAAACCGTTCCTGTATACCGCAGCGATGGACAAAGGGTTAACGCTAGCAACGATTCTGAACGACGTCCCGATCACTCGCTGGGATGCCGGTGCCGGATCTGACTGGCGGCCAAAAAACTCACCGGCAACCTATGATGGCCCAATCCGTCTGCGTCAGGGGCTGGGTCAGTCCAAAAACGTGGTGATGGTACGTGCCATGCGTGCGATGGGTGTGGATTATGCAGCGGATTACCTGCAACGCTTCGGCTTCCCGGCGCAGAATATCGTCCATACCGAATCGCTGGCGCTGGGCGCCGCCTCGTTTACACCGCTACAGGTCGTGCGGGGTTATGCCGTAATGGCAAACGGCGGCTACCTGGTCGATCCCTATCTGATTACCAGAGTAGAGAACGAAGCGGGCGGTACGGTCTTTACAGCGACGCCGAAAGTGGTCTGCGATACCTGTAACTTACCGCTGGTCTACGGTGAAACGCCACGTTCTCCGGTGTTAGCGACCACTAACGTTGAGGACGTCGCCACATCAAACGAAGCACCGCCGCAAGGTCTGCCTCAGCCGGAGTTGGAGCCTGTCACACCAAAGGCGGCACAGCAAAACGCCGCACAGCCCTACGCCCCGCACGTGATCAGCACGCCGCTGGCGTTCCTGATTAAAGACGCGCTGAACAGCAACGTCTTTGGCGAGCCAGGCTGGATGGGCACGGGCTGGCGCGCAGGTCGTGACTTGAAGCGTCGTGATATCGGCGGTAAAACCGGCACAACGAACAGTTCTAAAGACGCCTGGTTCTCCGGCTATGGTCCGAATCTGGTCACCTCTGTCTGGATCGGCTTCGACGATCACCGCCGTGATCTGGGGGCCAGCAGTGCCTCTGGCGTCATCAAAGATCAGATCTCCGGCTATGAGGGCGGGGCGAAATCAGCACAGCCTGCGTGGGATGACTTTATGAAATCCGCGCTGGATGGCGTACCGGAACAGCCGCTGACGCCACCATCTGGCGTCGTCAGCGTGGTCATTGACCGCAGTAGCGGTAAGCTATCCAACGGTGGCGGGAACAGCCGTTCCGAATACTTTATTGACGGGACGCAGCCGAAAGAATATGAAGTACACGAAGTCGGCACCACGCTGATGGATAACGGGCAAAGCGAAGAGCTGTTCTGATATCCGGCATCATGTTCACTGATGGCCTTCCTGACGGAAGGCCATTTTTATTGCACATTTAGCTCGAGCTAGACCGGGCTATCGGCGTTCAATTCATCACTTCAAACCACATCACTTCGGCATCACGGTGACAATCGCCCGACGATAGGAGAACAGGTTCGGTGTTCCCTTATCTTTCGCCTGCAAAATGATATGGAAAGGCGTCGGCGTTTTAACGTCCGGTGCAACAAACTGCGTTTGCATCCCTGATGCGTTGGCCAACTTCACTTCTGGCGCAAAATGTACGCCTATCGCAGTGGCCGTAGGTTCCTTATATTGCCACCAGGTATAATTCACCTTGTCGCCATCACGATCGTGAGAACCGTCGGCGGACAGCGTCACGGTTTCTCCTGCTTTCACGTTAATTGCCACAATAGAACGCCCAGCCTGACCATTCAGCACAAGGTCGGGATTATGGTTAGCGTTGTTATTCTCCTTCGCCAGCGTCCAGTCCATACGAGCAGCAAAATCATTCTGGAATGCGTCACGCCAGCGCCAGATTGTGGCCGAGGCGGTACGGTACATTTTGCCGTTATGACTCATGACCTGATCGGAGGTGCTGACACGTAGCCCACTGGTGTCGCCCGGTACGATGGCCGCATAGCGGCCTCCCCAACTGCCATACTCCGCATGTTCTGGATCGCCAAGCCCGTTTTGAATCAGATAGAGGAATGAGGGCGTATCCCCTTCCATCGTATATTCTATCGCTGGGTAGACCGCACCGAGCGGACCTTTGCTACGGATATGTTTACTTAACCATTCGTTATTTACCTGACTCATGTCGCTGCCCTCGGCAAACGACGAGGAGATGCCGATCCAGGTAGAGAGGAAATAATCATTCCAGGCATGGATACTGGTGATATAGCGCAGCGTCGGAAAATTAGCCCGAATCCAGGCACCGGTATTATCCTGATCGGAGATCGCATACACGCGAATCTTACTGACAAACGTCGCCACCTGCTCCGGTGTGCGAGTGGCGCGTACGTCATGCAGCGCCTGCGCTAAATCTACCGCCCCGCCCCATACCGTAATCCACAGCGGGCGGGCGTCCTGTTTGTCCACCGCCTGAATAATCAAAGCAGAGGCCTCCGTCGCTTTATTCTCACCCACGACGTCCATACCAAATCCGGCTCGGCCAGACCTGACAACCTGACGTAATGCTTCCGCAGAAGGGTAGCCGGACGCGTGCTGACGCAGATTAGGCAACACCTGTTCGTAAGCATCAAGACGCTGCATAATCATTTCAGGATTGACCTTATCCCTCAGCCAGGTTGAGGTGGTCGCCACAATCCCTTCGACATCGAACTCGTTACTGTAGAGCAGGAAGCGAACCAAAGACTGCGAATCATCAGGTTCGTTACCAATGTCCGTCAGAATAAGTATTCGGGTTTTCTCCGGCACGGTTTCCGCAGCCTGACCCAGCACAGGACATAACAGCATGCTCACCAACGCCAGTAACATCAACGGCGCACGTATGATCCCCTTCGGTCTATTCATCATATTTTTCCTTTTTCGTCGGTGTTGTTTTACCCATTTATCAGGGCTGAAAAACAAAAAAACCCGCCGTGAATAGCAGGTTTTGCTATCCACGGCAGGTTCGCCTTCATTCATCAGTCACGCCCTGTGCAGACGTTATAGACGTCCGCATCGGTCACGACAACGAGTTAAAAAGGGATGTGTGACCAATATCACCGGAAAAGACGTGTGCTTTCCGTTATGTCACAGGAAATTAGCGGGGTGTACGACGCAGCCAGTCGTGAGCCAGAAACAACGCACTGACGTTACGTGCTTCACGGAAATCAGGCTCTTGCAACAACGACATCATGTTCTCCACAGGCCAACGGATTTGCGGCATGGGCTCCGGTTCATCCCCTTCCAAACTTTGCGGATACAACCCGCGCGCCACCACAATATTCATCTGGCTGGAAAAATAGGAGGGTGCCATGGTTAATGTCACCAGTAACTCCAACTGCTCCGCCCCAAAGCCGATTTCTTCCATCAACTCGCGATTAGCGGCTTCAAAGACCGTTTCACCGGGATCGATCAGCCCTTTGGGGAAGCCTAATTCGTATTCCTCAATGCCGACGGCGTATTCACGGATCAACACCAGTTCATCACCAATGACCGGGACGACCATCACTGCCTGCCGACCGCTTGAGCGCATCCGTTCATAAACCCGACGTACTCCGTTGCTAAATTCAAGATCGACGGATTCCACATTGAACAGGCGCGAACGTGCTACCGTTTCTACCTTGAGGATTTTAGGTTTTTGCAGGTTTTGACTCATTGATGCCCCCAGAGCGTTACGACCAGAACGGCATCTTAGTCCAACCCCCATGGGAGACTGCGTTTAATGCAATCTGAATATGGCATGCTGCTGGAGTAAGAAGAGATCGTAAATATTCTTTTTGATTCTGTTCACATTGTGCGTTAACAGTCGCCTTCGCTGCAACTATCGTGACGACGAATTTACGTGTGCGCAACATACAGGGTACATCCTGTATGAGAAAGCGCCGCTAAAAGTCAATAACGTAAGAAAAATAGGAATATCCTCATTCATGAAGCGTTTTTTGCTTGTTACTATTATCACCTTGTGCGATTAATTCTATGCACAATTATCTTATTAATCTAAGAAAACAATGCCATACGGGTTATCATCAATTGTATAATTTTGTTAAACTCCGGCGAAAACAAGGAGCCTCGCGTTTTGGAAGGGAGATGACATGAGCACAATATTTACCTTATTGGCGATATTGCTTGCCTGTCTGATCGTGACCGGAGGTCTTGTCGGCTACCGACTGCGCCGTCGTTTCTTATCTACCCCACCATTACCCGTTTCGCAATCGCTTCCCCGACGGCTAACTGAAGATGAACGCATCGCCGTTGAACGTTATCTGGCTCAGGAAAACAGCCAGCAAACCACGCCGCTTGATACACCGAATGCGCAGCCAAAACTGCCGCGTTCCCTGCAAAGTAATCGGGTTTACCCCATCACCCATACGATAACCCGCTACGGCCTGAGCACCGATGCCCAGAATAAGTGGCGCTACTACATCAATACACAAGAAATCCATCTGCCGCCCAGTTGGGAGCAGTTCATTACCGAAAATAACACCGTAGAACTGATAAAGACACGCTCGATCCCGCTGGTGATTTCCCTGAACGGGCACTCGCTAACAGAGTGCCTTGATGATCGCCCACTGGCTCCACTACCGAGCGAAATTCCTCTCCCTAATGCCTCCATCTATCAGGAAGGCAGTGAGCATGCCGAGTTGGTCACGATCCGTAAGGAAACACGTGAAGAACACGCCATGCATCACTCTGCGGGCTTGAAGGAAACCGCCGTACTCTGCCTGTCTTTTCTGCTCTTGTTCATTAGCCTGAATAGCCCTGTCACCCTGCTCCCTTGGCTGATCGGCACCGCATCCTTATCAGCGGGCTGGAGCCTGTGGCAACTTTTTCGATCGCCGTCCGCTCAGGAACTGCGGGATGTGCACTGCCTTCACGGCACGCCACAAGGCTTAGGCCTGTTTGGCGAATCCAATCAGGGGACGCTCGGCAATATCTCGCTCGGTAATATCGATTTGATTTACCCGCCTCATTGGCAACCCTACATCACACAGGATCTAGGCAGAAAAACGGATGTCGATATCTACCTCAATCGACAGGTCATCCGTCAGGGAGAACACCTGTCACTGCATGATGAAGTGAAAAATTTCCCGCTACAGCGCTGGGGCAGGAATCTGCTGCTGTCCGTTGGTTCACTGCTCAGCCTGATTTTACTGGTTACCAACGTGCAGCTTGAACTGCCGCTCAAGCTCAGTCTGGCCTGGCTTCAGGGCGCACAACGTATTGAGGTCACGCAGGTCAGCGATCTGGAAAAGGCTCAGATCCGCATTGGGGATACGCTGGCGGTGCATGGCAACGGCATGTGCTATGTGCCCTCAGGAATTCGTCCCGTCTCCACGCCGTCGTCCTACGCGTTCAGCCCATTCGACTGTTCCGCCATTTACTGGAATAAAGCCGCGCCGTTGCCATTACCGGAATCCGAGACGATTGAAAAAGCCTCTGCCTTGCTGAAATCCGTCAACAGTCAACTCCACCCACAAGCGGAAAAAGAAGGTCAGGTTAATTCCCAGCTCGCATCCACGATCCAGAAATCAGGGCTGATCCTGTTGAAAAACTTCGCTGACGTTGTCCTGAGAACGCAAGATCTGTGTAAACAGGAAAACGATTGCTCCCGCCTGAAGAATGCGCTGGTGAATCTGAGCGACGTCAAAAACTGGAATACACTGGTAAGAGACGCCAACTCCGGCACGCTGAAAGGCATGAATGTGGTGCTGCCCGCCGTCAGTGCGGAAACGCTGGAATCCCTGGTCAACAGCTCTACCGAGCAATTCTTCTATCAGGAAATCAATAACGCGGCAGAGTCGCTGAACAGCCCACCGCCGGGTGGATTCCTGATTCGCAGCGGCGAAGGAAAGCAGTTCGTCAGCCATCCGCTCCCGCCGATGCCGCTCAATGAGTACCGCCCATCGGATCAGTGGCAGGAACTCCAGCGGCTTTCAGCGATGCTGCTGCATACCCCGTTTAATGCCACGGGCGTTATCACCCACCTCAGCACCGATGCCAACGGAACGCAGCACATCAGCCTGCACAGCGAACCCGACGTTATTACCGTCTGGCGCTATCTCGGCAGTTGCCTGCTGCTGCTGCTGTTTTCTGCAACGTTTATCGTTAATGCGGTTCTGACCGGCATTAAAATGCGTAAAAGCCAGAAACGCGTTAGCGATATTCAGCGCTATTACGCTTCTCGGTTCAACATGATGACGAATGCGTTCCCGGACAACCGTCCCTTGCTCCCCCGCTAACGGCATCGTGCCCGTTCTGCGGTTATGCTAACCTAGCGGAATCGGTTTCCCGTCACTATTGCATTGCGCGCCTCCAGCTTCATCATCCCTATGGCACGGCGCAACATCTGGAGTCGTTATGAATCCCCACGTTAACTGGCACAACATCGACACTGTGATACTGGATATGGATGGCACGCTGCTCGATCTGGCGTTTGACAGCTATTTCTGGCTTCAACTGGTGCCACAGTCGCTCAGTGAAAAACGCCATATCAGCCTTGAGCAGGCACACCAGCTTATCGAACAAGAGTATCGTGCCGTTCAGCACACGCTAAACTGGTACTGTTTCGATTACTGGTCAGAACGTCTGGATCTGGACATCTATAAAATGACGACGGATATCGGCGCACGTGCCCGACTGCGCGATGACACCACGCCGTTTTTAGCGGCGCTGCGCGAATGCGGCAAAGAGACGATTCTGCTAACCAACGCCCACCCACACAGTCTGGCGGTAAAAATCGAACACACGGGGCTGGATCAACACCTTGATTTATTACTTTCCACCCATACTTATGGGTATCCGAAAGAGAATCAGCGCTTGTGGCAGGCCGTACAACAGCAAACCGGCTTCGACCCCGCCAGAACGTTATTCGTAGATGACAGCGAGCCGATTCTGGATGCCGCGAAAACGTTCGGTATCCATTACTGTCTGGGCGTACGTAATCCAGATTCCGGCCAGCAGGAAAAGGCATTCCTGCAACATCCGTCAATGAACGACTATCTTGCGCTGCTACCAGCCCTGCGCCACTCCGTTAACGCCGGATAATGCAGTGGCCTGAGGGGGAAACACGGCGATGAGGTTCCCGCAGGGATGCCTCGCGCCGTGGTCGCCCCCAGTATCTCGATCCTTAAACGATCGGCATTAGGATAATCAGGGGGATTGATGGTGAAAGCTACCGAGCAGGCCGACGACGCCGTTCGTCTGGATAAATGGCTCTGGGCCGCCCGTTTCTATAAAACCCGGGCCATTGCCCGCGAGATGATCGACGGCGGCAAAGTGCACTATAACGGACAACGCGGTAAGCCGAGCAAACAGGTCGAACTGAATGCCGAGGTTAAACTGCGTCAGGGCAATGATGAACGCACCGTGGTCATTTTGGCCGTCAGCGGCCAGCGCAGAAGTGCGACAGAGGCGCAGACGCTGTATCAGGAAACAGCCGAAAGTATTAAGAAACGAGAAAAGCTGGCGCTGGCGCGGAAAATGAATGCGCTAACGATGCCACACCCCGATCGCCGCCCTGATAAAAAAGAGCGACGCGATCTGATTAAATTTAAATACAGCGATCAGGAATAACGCTCCACCCTTCATTTGTTGGTCATCAAACTGGTGACAATAGGGAGAAGACCGCACCTCATCGCCGCACCATTACGACGAGAAAACACTATGGCTCACGACCAATTACACCGTTACCTGTTTGAAAATTATGCCGTTCGTGGCGAACTGGTCACCGTTAACGAGACGTATCAACGTATTCTGACCAACCACGACTATCCGTCTGCAGTGCAAACGTTACTGGGTGAAATGCTGGTTGCCACCAGCCTGTTGACGGCCACGCTGAAATTCAGCGGCGATATTACCGTTCAGCTTCAGGGTGACGGTCCACTGAAACTGGCGGTAATTAACGGCGACCACCAGCAGCAAATGCGCGGCGTTGCCCGCCTGCAAGGGGATATCGCACCGGGGAGTTCGCTGAAAGAGATGGTCGGCAATGGCTATCTGGTGATTACCATTACGCCGACGGAAGGTGAGCGTTATCAGGGTGTTGTCGGTTTAGAAGGTGAAACCGTTGCCGACTGTCTGGAGAGCTATTTCCAACAGTCCGAGCAGTTGCCGACACGACTGTTTATCCGTACCGGACAGCACGAGGGCAATCAGGCGGCCGCCGGCATGCTGCTTCAGGTATTGCCCGCACAGGATGCCGATCGTGATGATTTTGATCATCTCACGCAGCTCACCACCACGGTCAAAGCTGAAGAGCTATTTTCCCTGCCCGCGGCCGAGGTACTGTACCGCCTTTACCATCAGGAAGAGGTGATCGTGTATGAACCACAGGATGTCGAATTCCGCTGCCACTGTTCGCGCGATCGTTGCGCCGATGCATTAATGACGCTGTCCGAACAGGAGGTCAATGAAATGATCGAGCAGGACGGTGAAATCGATATGCACTGTGATTATTGTGGTACGCACTACTTGTTTAATTCACTGGACATCCGTGCCATACGGCATGATTCATCAGGAAATCTGTTGCATTAATCGTTTTAACGGGTACGAATGTACCCGTTGTATTTTGCTTATTTTCCCACCAGCAAACCACCATGATTATTTTTCAAACACCCTAAATAAGCAAAGTTATTAATGAATTTATTTAATTTTATGATTGCTATCGCGGTTAAAATAAGCTCACTCCCTACAATGTTTAGTAGTACGACTATAATTTGAGGAGTAGCAACATGCAGATCAACGGTATTACCCCACAAGCCCTGACGGCTTATGGAATCCACGATGTCCGCGATATTGTCTACAACCCCAGCTATGAACTGCTTTTTGAAGAAGAACGCTCCCCTACTCTACAAGGCTATGAACGCGGTATAGAAACTCAACTGGGTGCAGTAGCCGTCGATACCGGCATCTTTACCGGCCGTTCCCCGAAAGATAAATACATCGTGCGCGATGACGTTACGCGCGATACCGTGTGGTGGTCTGATCAAGGTAAAGGTAAGAACGATAACCACCCATTGAGCCAGGAAACCTGGACGCACCTGAAGCAGCTCGTCACCACGCAACTCTCAGGCAAACGGTTGTTCATCATCGATGCCTTCTGCGGCGCGAATCCAGACAGCCGTCTCAGCGTGCGTTTCGTGACGGAAGTGGCCTGGCAGGCGCATTTCGTCAAAAACATGTTTATCCGCCCGAGCGATGAAGAACTGGAAGGCTTTGAGCCGGATTTCATCGTGATGAACGGCGCAAAATGCACCAACCCGAACTGGCAGGAACAGGGGCTGAACTCCGAGAACTTTGTCGCGTTCAACCTGACAGAGCGCATCCAGCTAATCGGCGGCACCTGGTACGGCGGTGAAATGAAAAAAGGGATGTTCTCCATCATGAACTACCTGCTGCCGCTGAAAGGCATCGCCTCCATGCACTGTTCGGCAAACGTCGGTGAAAAAGGCGATGTGGCGGTGTTCTTTGGTCTGTCTGGTACCGGCAAAACCACACTTTCCACCGATCCCAAACGCCAGTTGATTGGCGATGACGAACACGGCTGGGACGACGACGGCGTCTTCAACTTTGAAGGCGGCTGCTATGCCAAAACGATCAAGCTCTCCAAAGAAGCCGAACCGGATATCTTTGGTGCCATCAAACGTGATGCGCTGCTGGAGAACGTCACGGTGCTGGCAGATGGTACTGTAGACTTCAACGACGGTTCCAAAACCGAGAACACCCGCGTCTCTTATCCGATCTACCACATTCAGAATATCGTTAAACCCGTTTCCAAAGCGGGCCATGCGACGAAAGTGATCTTCCTGACGGCTGACGCGTTCGGCGTATTGCCACCCGTTTCTCGCCTGACGTCCGACCAAACGCAGTATCACTTCTTGTCCGGCTTTACCGCCAAGCTGGCGGGAACCGAGCGCGGCGTAACGGAACCGACGCCAACATTCTCCGCCTGCTTCGGTGCGGCCTTCCTGATGCTGCACCCAACGCAGTATGCTGAAGTGCTGGTAAAACGCATGAAAGCGGCTGGCGCGCAGGCGTATCTGGTGAACACCGGCTGGAACGGAAGCGGCAAGCGTATCTCGATTAAGGATACCCGCGGGATTATTGACGCTATTTTGAACGGCAGCATCGATGATGCAGAAATGCAGACGCTCCCTGTCTTCGATTTGGCTATCCCAACCTCACTACCCGGCGTCAACCCTGACATTCTCGACCCGCGTGATACCTACGCGAGCGTCGAACAGTGGCAGGAAAAAGCGGACGATCTGGCACAGCGCTTTATCACCAACTTCGATAAATACACCGATGCTCCGGCAGGCGCAGCGCTGGTGAAAGCAGGACCAAAGCGCTAAACACTGAAGAGAGTCCATAACGAAAAAGGCGCGGACTCCGCGCCTTTCTTATTTTAGGACTGAAAAAGAGACTCATGATTCATACTGGTGCCTAAAGCCTCATTTTAGGAGAACACGGGAATGAGGTTCCCGCAGGGACACCTCGCCCCGTGGTCGCTCCGTGTATCTCGGTTCTTAAACGATCGGCATTAAGGTTATGACTCTTTTGCCGCACCATTATCTGCTACCAAAGCTTCCGAGAGCAGCGGCAAATACGCACGGACACAGAGCCCACCGCGTTCGCTGGTGCCGACATCCAGCACACCATTGTGCGCATCGATAATACGCTGCACAATCGCCAGCCCCAGCCCCGTCCCGCTGGTAGTGCGGGCGCTGTCGCCACGGACAAACGGCTGGAACAGATGCTTCAACTGATCGGGCGCGATGCCTTCTCCGTCATCTTCGACCTGAAACCACACGCGCTGTAGCTCACGTCCGGTACTGACTTTTATCCAGCCGTTACCGTAACGCGCCGCATTCACCACCAGATTCAGCGCCGCCCGTTTTATCGACAGCGAACTGATGCACACCAGCAGTTCGCCGGTAGCAAACTCGCTGTCGATCTGGCGTTCATAACCGCTCTCTGATGCCACGACTTCACCCATAATGGCGTTCAGATCGGCCACTTCCGTCTGCATTTCCTGACCAGTACGCAGGTAGTCGAGGAACTGCTCAATAATCGCATTACACTCTTCAATATCCTTATTGATCGACTCCGCCAGATAGTCATCTTCCTTACCCATCATTTCGGTCGCCAGACGAATTCGCGTCAGCGGCGTACGCAGGTCATGGCTCACGCCCGCCATTAACAGCGTGCGGTCATCGGCCAGCAGCTTCACGCCAGAGGCCATCTGGTTAAAGGCGCGCGTCACGGAACGCACTTCTGAGGCACCATATTCACGCAACGGCGGCGGAATAATGCCCTTGCCGACCTGCAAAGCCGCATGCTCCAGCTCAACCAAGGGTCGGTTCTGCACCCGGATAAATAGCCAAGCGCCACCAATCACCAACAGCATGATCGCCAGCGTATAGCGGAAGAGCGGCGAGAAATCGCCCTGATGAATTTCAGTGAGGGGAACGCGCACCCAAATGTCCGGTGACAGCCAGGTTTTCAGCCACACCACCGGCGTGTTCTTACTGACCTCAACGCGCACATCCGTCGGGCCGCCCAACTGTTGCGCCATCTGCTCACTCAGAAACTTGTAGTGCTGCGCCCAACGCAGGCCGCTTTCCTCCGCCGCCGCATTGGTGTACAACGATATACCCAATTCGCGGTAAATCTCACGCCGGAACGCAGGCGGCACCTCAAGCGTGGAGCCATCTTCCAGTTGCAGGCTGTCCGTCATCAGCATTCTCACTTCGTATGCCAGCACTTTATTGAACTGCTGCAAACTCGGCAAAATAGCAAAGTTGAGCACCACCAGATAAGTGGTGACCAAACTGACAAACAGCAACGTGACAATCAGTAGCAACGTCCGTGCAAATGAGCTGCGCGGAGAAAAGCGCCATTGCATCATGCCTTACTGCCGTCCGGGACAAACACGTAGCCAAGACCCCACACGGTCTGAATATAGCGCGGGTGCGCCGGATCCTCTTCCACCATACGGCGCAGACGAGAAATTTGTACGTCAATGGAACGCTCCATCGCACTGTATTCACGGCCACGGGCCAGATTCATCAGTTTATCGCGGGACAGCGGCTCACGCGGATGGCTGACCAGCGCCTTGAGCACGGCAAATTCGCCGCTGGTCAACGGCATCGGTTCATCATCGCGGAACATTTCGCGCGTGCCCAGATTCAGCTTGAATTTGCCAAACGCGATAATGGCTTCTTCCTGCGACGGCGCGCCTGGCAGTTCATTCGCCTGACGACGCAGCACCGCACGGATGCGAGCCAGCAGTTCACGCGGGTTGAAAGGTTTAGGAATATAGTCGTCCGCACCGATTTCCAGTCCGACGATACGATCCACTTCTTCCCCTTTCGCCGTCACCATGATGATCGGCATTGGGTTGCTCTGGCTACGCAAGCGACGGCAGATGGACAGCCCATCCTCGCCCGGCAGCATCAGATCCAGCACCATGAGGTGAAAGGATTCACGGGTGAGTAAACGGTCCATCTGTTCAGCATTGGCTACGCTACGTACCTGAAAACCCTGCTCGGTCAGATAACGCTCTAACAGCGCCCGCAACCGCATGTCGTCATCTACAACCAGAATTTTATAGTTCTCTTGCATTCTCTTTCTCCAAAGGCGTAATAGCGCCGACGCTGCTATTGTTCAGAAACATACGAATTACTGACAGTCGTTTCTGGTATACATTCTAGGCAAAATTGTTACAAAGCATATTAAAATTCGTGTAATCAATCATTTCCTTTGCCGTCAGTCATAAAATAATCGGCGAGTTACGATGGTTGCAGCGAGCGAAGATCGTAGCTTACGATGATTCTCTTGTTCACGATGATTATAGTAACGTCGCCGCTAATAAAAAAACGCGGTGGTGGCAAAACAGGGAAAAGGAAAAGCAGGAGGGGCTATCGCCCTAAGACGGGGCGATAGCATGAAGCGGTTAACGCATGAGTTGATCCAACACCACACTCACCGACGGCAGCGCGGGCTGGAAAAAGTGGCGCGTTGTTTTATAGGGAAACAGGCTCTTTTCCGTCACGATCGTCTGCATAATCAGATTCTTGCAAAAAGGTTGTCCGGTCTTCCAATGGTAAACCGATACGCGGGGATCTTCGTAATCGAGCAGCGCGCAAGGTATGTGCTTTAACCCCAGTTCGGTGGCCGCACGTAGCCGATGGTTGCCGTCCATAATAATCCCAGTCTCTTTCTCTATCGGCACCGGTGTCGTCCAGCAGCCACAGCGGCAAATATCCTCCATCAGACACTCCACGTTCGACATATCAACATTTTCAGAGGGAAGCAGGAACTGCACGGGCGTAAGAGCAATGTGGTAACTCATACCTTCAAACATTATCCACCTCCTGACGTTACGGTCTCGTGTAGCTCCGGTTTATCTACCGGAGCCGCCTCTTATTGACTTACTGCTCAAGACTGACGAAATAACCCGGCTGGTAGTCAACCGGTAAGAATTGCTGATGAAGCTGGCGGAAGGTGTCATCCGCATTGATATCGCGGAATAGATCAGGGTGGAACCACTCAGCCAATTGCTGAATCGCAATGAAATCATAGGGGCCGTTGTAAAACTGATGCCAGATGGCATGGAACGCGCGTTGCTGTTTCGCAACGGTGTTGGTATACGCAGGCCGTCCCAAAAACCATTCAAGCCGCTTGCGCCCTTCCGTCATGTCCTGCCCCGGCCCCAGCCCAATCCAGCGTCCGCCTGGCACAAAGGCTTCAAAGTTGCCGCTGGTGATCACCACCACTTCCGGGTTTTCCACAATCACCTGTTCCGGGTGCATCTGCATAAACGTGTTCGGCGCATTTTTCGCCGCAACGTTATCGCCACCGGCCAGTTGCACGAACTTACCGAAGTTATCCCGGCCGAAGGTCAGGCAGCATTCATCGGTGTACCCCCCCAATCGCTCAATAAACACGCGCGGAGAACGCGGTTTTTTGGCCGCCAATACGTCGGAAACGCGTCTTAGCTGCGCCTCACGGAACGCAAGAAACGCTTCGGCACGCGCTTCCTGATGAAACAGCTTGCCGAACAGACGCAGGGTCGGCGCGGTGTTTTCCAACGGGTGATAACGGAAATCGACATACACGATCGGAATACCGACACTATCCAGTATCCGGTCATAGCCCGCATCGACAATCGCCCGCTGCGCCTCAATGTTCATAATGATGACGTCCGGCTTGAGCGACACCGCCTGCTCCACGTCAAACGTGCCCTTCTCCGTGCCGTCGAACGTCGGGATTTTCGCCAGTTGAGGAAAACGATCGCGATACTGGTGCCACGTTGCCGGATCGGACTGAATCAGATCGCGCCGCCAGGCGACAATCCTTTTCGCCGGATCGTCTCGATCGAGCATCGCGACCAGATAAAGCTGACGCCCCTCTCCCAACATAACGCGCTGCACCGGCGTGTTGACTCTCACCTCACGCCCCAGCACGTCCTTGATGACGGTTGAGGTTTGCCCGCTTTTCTCTGCGTGTCCCGCCAGCGGCGACAGGCCTACCATCAACAGCGCACCCAGTAATAACCGACGGCCATGTTGCCGCGTCCAACAATTACACATTTTCGATATTTCCCTTTGTCGAGAGAGCGTCATGCTTTTCCGCCTGTCTCCGCAGGCGTCCTAGCAGCATCAGCGAAACCAGAAAGGTCACCAGATAGGCGGCGCCAACGCAGAAGAACAGCGAACGTAGCCCGGGGGAGTAGAGCACCAATCCGCCCAAAGAAATGCCCAGAATCGAGGCAAACTGGCTGACGCTTTGCGCCACGCCAAGTAGGTAACCCTGCTGTCCAGCCCCCGCGGCGCGGGAAATCAGCGCCATCAGAACCGGCGTCGTCGCCCCCAACAGCACGCCCCACAGGAAATAAAGCGGAATGAAAATAGCAATATTCAGGATCGTGGCAGCCATCAACGTCACAATGGCACAGGCCAGCATGACCACACACAGACGGCTCAGCGTCTGTGACAGCGTGAGATTTTCAAAATAGCGCGCCCACAGAGAAGCGGAGACAATCACACCGGTCGCCTGCAAACCATAGCACAGCCCGATAATCCATTTATCCACCTGAAAAAAACTGTCCATGTAGAGGGAAAACGGCGTTTGCGGAATCATGCGGCTGGTCAGCAGCAGGCCAGAAATCAGCAGCAGACCGGAAATCGGCGACAGTGCCCAAAACCGCCTGCGCGGCGTGTCCTTCACCTGCGCGTCCGCAGGCGGGGCAACAGGAACGTCGGGGGCGACATGCGGCAGGAACAGCGCTACGGTCATGCCGCACAGCGCACACAGGATCGCGGCACTCAGGTTGATCCAGAAGAAGTTCAGGTAATCGAGGATCAGCCCGCCGACAATCGCGCCCAGCAGCGATCCCACGTTGGTGGAAACCTGAAGCCAGGCGAACAGCCGCGTGCGCTGTAATGGGCTAACCACCGCGACGCCATAGGCCTGCGCGGGGGCGATATAGCCTGCACAGGCGCCCTGAATAAAGCGCAGCGCGACTATCGTCCAGATATCATTCGCCCACGCCAGCCCGAGCTGGGTCAACGCCAGCCCAAACAGCGCGCGGATCATCATGGCTTTGTTGCCCAGCCGATCGCCCATCCGTCCCCAGAAGGCGCTGGTCAGCATGATGCCCAGCATTGGCCCGACGTACACGGCAATCCCCGCGATACTCAGTTCCGCGCCGGACGACATACTTTCCAGATGCAGCGGCCAAAACGGCCCGCTCATCTCCATCGCCCCCATCGCCACCAGTTGTACGACAAACATAAAGTGGATGATGAACGCAACCTGCCCGCTCAAGCGCATGCGCCAGCTCCTTCTGCTTCCACGGCGTCACCCCGCCTCATTTCAGCCACTGTGACGGAAAATAGTCGGGACGATCCTGCGTGGACGCGCCCATATAATCGCTGCACCACCGGTAGACTTCCTCAATGTATGGCACGCTAACCGCCAGATTCTCCGCAATCGTCACCAGCAGGCTCAGACCGTAGGCGATATCCTCCTGAAATACCCGATGCTGCGTATCAAACACGTACCCGCCAGCATCATACTTGCGCAGCGGCAAACCGATGCCGTGGTAAGCCTGATTGGTGCGCAGTACAGAGAGCATCGTATGCGCATTGGCAATCTGATCGCCATAGGCATCGATAATCTCCTGTTTGAGCGGCAGTACCGAGTCCAGGCGCACGCCGAGGCGTGCTTCCAGCGCGGCGCACAGTTGCTGGTTCTCTTCATCCATGCGTTCCAGATAATAGGCGCCAAGCTCCGGGCAATCGTTCCACCAGCACAGCGGCTGCGAGAACGGTCTGGCATGCCATTGACCGTAGGGGCCAATCAGGCCATAAATCACCGCACTGTGCATAATCGGGTTACCCGGCGTCAGCGTGATCTCCAGATAATCCGGCAATAGCACCACCGGCGCGGAATAGAGCCGTTGCAGCAGCACCATCAGCGCCTGCTGGCTTTCAGCCGTTTCGCGCCGATGCGTGGCAACATACAGCGTGGCCTTTTCGCCGCCCATTTTGATCGACTGGCCGGGCAGCAAATCAAACGCGATGTGCGCGACGTCCTTCATGCCCCAAATCACCGCGTTTGGACGAGCAGCCAGCTCACGTTCGGCCAGCCAGTCAAAACCGCAAAAACCGGGGATCGCGCCAACGTAAACCGGCTTGTCGGCGGGCAGATGGGGAACGATCCGCGCCAGAAGATCGGCGCGGAAGTTGGCGGGAACGGTAATAATCACGACATCCGCGTCGCGGCAGGCTTCCGCCGGGTCGCAGGTCACACAGTCCGGCGTGGCCGTCAGCGTCTCGCCATCCGGCAGCAGCGCGTGTAGCCGTTTACCGTGCTGCTGATAGGCTTCCGGCAAACGAGGATGGCTGCCCAGTAACGTCACCTTGACGTCCGGCAGTTGCTTAAACAGTACCGTGGTGAGATGGCCGGTCTTGCCAGCCCCGCAAATCACCACGTTAAGCGGCTGCCCGCTCAGCGTTTCGGTCATCCTTGACTCCTTAGCTTGCCTGCTCCAGAGAAATCGCGTTGCCCAGCCAGCGATCCAGATCGTGCCACACGCTGCTGTCCGTCAGATTACGTGACGCCAGCCACTCTTCGTTAAACACGGTATGCAGGTATTTTTCCCCGCCGTCGGCGATCGCCAGCACGACGTTGCCACCGATACGATCCTGATAGATCAGCTCCAGCGCTTTATAGATCACCCCACCCGTCGAACCGCCGACCAGCAGGCCGTAGTGCCGTGCGATATAGCGTGCCGTTTCAAACGCCTGCGCATCCGACACCTGCTCACCACAGTCGATGCAGCTGTAATCCAGCACCAGCCCCACAGTATCCCCTGCTGGCGTACCGGTGCCGGATTGATAATAAGGTTTGCCGGGGTGGCCGAAGACGATAGACCCCACCGGTTCAACCGCAATGGTCGTGATATCCGGGTTATGGACTTTCAGACCGTGTGAAATACCGGTCATCGATCCGCCGGTGCCCACGCAGCCAACAAACGCGTCGATCTTACCAATCTGGCTGAACAGCTCGCGGACAAAATCGGCATAGCCGCCCGCATTCGCCGCGTTGTCCGACTGGTTCATAAACACCGCACCGGGAATGTCCTGCGCCAACTGTGCCGCCATGCGCTGGCGTTCCACCACCGCCACTTCATCCTCGCCATAGTCACCGGAGACATAGCGAATTTCCGCCCCGAGCGCGCGCATGATGGCAATTTTGTCCTGTGCCGCATGATGATCGACCACGGCGATAAAGCGCAGACCGTATTCAATCGACGCCAGCGCCAGCCCGATGCCGGTATTGCCCGATGATGACTCAACAATGGTGCCGCCGGGGCGGATTTTGCCTGACTTCAGCCCGGCGACAATCATGTTTCGCGCCATGCGGTCCTTCATGCTGCCGCCGGGATTGTTCTTCTCCACTTTTAAAAACAAACGCGTATCCCGATAGGGAACCGGAATTTGTATAACGGGCGTATTACCAATCAAATCAGTTACTTTATTCAGGATCATGGTTCTGCTCCATTCAGTTATCACTGGAAAAAATCAGATCACCTTTCTTACCTTTGAACGCACAAAGGCGCGCAGGCAGCGGATGCCGATGAAACGCGTTTTCCAGCAGGTCCATCTGGTATCCCGCCGTATTCGCGTAAATCAGTAAATCGCCAGGCTGCGGCACGGTTCGAAAATGAATCAATCGGTTCGTAATGACATCGTCGTCCAGACAGCTGTGTCCGGCGATCCAGGCTTTGCCCGGTACCGGACGTGTGTCTTTTTTGACGGAAAAAACATGCAGAGGATCAATCAAAAACTCAGAGTTAAACCAGGTTTCGCACGCGCTGAAGCTGCTGCCTTCCACAAACACGACGTGGTTGCCATCAGGCTGGCGGCGCGTGCGCGTGACGCGAAACACCGTAATCGCACTTTGGTCAGCCAGACTGCGCCCCGGTTCAATCGCCAGAATCAGGCCGTGCTGCTTGAGCACGTCCGCCACCCGGCGTTCTCCGATGGAAGCGGACAGAAATGCCTCAAGATAGTCAGCCGCCGAACGCTCACCGCCATACGGATAAAACGAGTCCGGCACCTGACCGTGGCGGTAATCCGCCTCATTCTGCTTCGCGACATAATCCTGATAGCGTGAAGCCGAAAGATATTGAATCGGCAACCCGCCACCAATATCAATAATAGCGGGCTGCAATCCCTTTGAGCGCGCACACTCCAGTAATGGCAGCACTTCAGCCAATGCGTCCACGCGGGTATCGGGTGCATAACCGCCCAGATGGAAGTGGAAACCTTCAAGATGCAGCACATCCTGTCTGGCGCTCAGCGTCTCCAGACAGAGTGCGACTTCATCAGCCAGCATGCCAAACCGGCTGTTTTGTGCGAACGACGGGCGATAGCGCAGCAGTACCCGCACTGACTCAGTCACACGCAATAACTCAGCCAGCGCAATCACTTCATCGAACTCTTCCGGCGAATCCAGCACGATAAGGGCACGGTGATGAACCAGCGCCGTCAGGAACTCGCGCGTTTTCGCCGGGCCGGTCGCGCACAGCCGCGTACCGTCACAGCCTGCCCGCAGTGCATCTTTCAGTTCCTGTAAGCTGGAAACATCCACGCCGACGCCCGCGTTAACGGCCGCCTGTACCAGCCCCGGCGATTTGTTCACCTTCGCGCCGTAGTACAGACGGCAATCAATGTCATGATGCTGCAACACCGTTCGCAATGCCGCGATATTGTTGGCTACGGTATGCGGCCAGACAATATTCAGCGGCGACCCATACTGCTCAACCAGCCATGACAGCCTTTGCGGCGAGTTGAACAGGAACTGCTCAATCTCACTATCCAGATAAGGTGTCAGTCTCTCAGGCCAGTGGGCCTGCGTGACAGCAGGGGAAGACACTGCGGCAAAACTAAACAGGTTGCTCATCGCCATCTCCTTAACGTTCGGTTCCTGAAAAATGCCTATCCTTAGAAATCAACCGCAACGGAGAGCATCAGCGTCCGCGGCGTTCCTTGCGATACCGTGCTGAACGACGTCACACCAGACCAGTAATTGCGGTCAAAGGCGTTGAGGACATCGGCACGGAACGTGGTAGGCGCGTTAGAGATTTTCGTCTTGTAACGCGCGCCGAAATCAACGGTGGTCCAGGAAGGAATAGATTGGGTATTGAGGGTGTCGACGTTCTGCTTCCCGTTATGGGTGACGTTGGCATTCAGCGTCAGATCGCGCAGGAACGGTAGGTCATATTCCACCCCGGCGTTAGCCTGAAAACGCGACGTACCCGGCGCGCGTTTGCCCTGTGCTCCCGGCGTCACGCTTTTGGTCAGCTCGGCATCCAGCAGCATCACGCCACCGGTCAGACGCAGATCTTCCAGCGGTGAACCGACCACATCCAGTTCGATGCCCCGATTACGCTGTTCGTTGGCTTCAACAAACGTACCGTCAACCAGCGCACCGCTCGGCTTGGTGATCTGGAAAACGCTCAGCGTAGAGATCGTCCCCAGCGCGTCCACTTTCACCCCAGCCTCGTACTGTTTGCTCTTATACGGCGACAGCACCTGCCCCGCATTGCTCGCCGTCGTGGGTGCCACATCCCCTTTACTCAGCCCTTCGATGTAGTTGGCGTAGAGCGAGACGTGCTGCCAGGGTTTAACAATCACCCCGAGCATCGGGGTGATTGCGCTCTTGTCATAGGAAGAGCGCGTTCCGTAATCAGGTGCGGCGAAATTATCTGAGTTGATTTGCTGATAACGTAGCCCGCCCGTCACTTGCAACGCATCATTCCAAAATCCGAGCGTATCCGCCAATGCGATACCGGATAGCGCGGTGGACGAACGTTTGTATATGCTTGACGGTGCAGCGATGTCCTGTGCTGGTACCGACACAGGGTTATAAATATTTGAATCAATTGCCGTTCCCGCTCTGCTGGCGCTGGCCTGACGATCGCGATAGTAGCTGGTCTGTGCCGACAATTTGTGTGTTACCGAGCCCGTTTCCACATCCGCACGAATACCGGTCGCCAGATTGTAACGACTGGTAGCAAAGCGATAATTCCCCACGGCGGAATTAACATCACCGTTATTATTAATCACCTGCGGCACCTGCTCCGACAATCGGCTTACGTGTGAGCTGGAGCCGCCCAGATCGGTAAACCAGGTCACATTATCCGCCAGATCGTATTCAGTATGCAGCAGCACCGACTGATCTTTGGAATGCCAGAATCCCCACGGTTGAGAGATATTGTTATTGCCATCCGGCGCGTCGGGCACGGTTACGCCAGCCGCAAACGAATAGGGACGAGATGGCGCACGGGTTTTCAGGTGTTGAGTAATGAGATCCAACGTGGCGCGAAAGCGTTCTGACGAGAAATCCAGCCCCAGTGCGCCGACCTGCGTACGCTTGTCGCTGCCGTCCCACACCGTATCGCCGTAGCCGTAATTACCGTTAAAGCGAATGCCGAGCAGATTGTTGTTTTCCAGCGCATAGACGCGGGAAATATCCGCATGCTGCGTGAGTTGAGAATCAGACTGCCAACTGGTAGTCAGTCGGGTCAGATTGCCCACGCTGGTCGGGCGTTTGGTGACGGCGTTAATCACGCCACCCACGCTGCTGTTAGGCGACAGTCCGTACAGCAGCGCCGACGGCCCTTTCAGCACTTCCACCCGCTCAATGTAATCGGTCATCAGTTGATAGTTGGGCGCAACACCGTAGACGCCGTTCATGGCGATGTCGCTCAGGTTCCCTTCGTTGAGTGGAAAACCGCGGATGTAATAAGAATCCAGCAGGCCGCCCTGAGAACTGCTCACCCGCACCGAGGCGTCATGAGCTACCACCTGCCCCAGCGTCTGTGCCTGTTTGTTTTCAATAAACGACGAGGTCATGTTGCTGACGTTAAACGGCGTATCCATAACATCCTTTTTGCCCAGCAGCCCGGTACTGGACGAACGCGCCGACATGCCGCCCGCTACCAGCCCCTGAACGGCTTCCGCGTCTTTGGCTTCAACCACAATCGTGGAATCATCGCGCTCGCCCGTTGCAGCTTGCACGGGTATCGCGATGCCGCTTAATACTGCCATTGCCGTCGTGACGGCGGTAGCCAACGTGGAGGGAATAGGAAAACGGGTCTTCCCGGTAGACGGAGTGAAGTTCTTCCTGGCGTTCATCAACAAAGTTATCCATCTCAAATGAGGATTGAAAAAGATGCTCCCGTTTCTCAGCCTGTGAGGCGGGAACATCGCCATACATCACGATCCCTTGCAGGTTTCTTCCTCTTCAATGAGGAAGGGATTGCTCAGGCCGTGCTGAATTCGATAGTCGCGATATTCCTGGATATGCATGCGCAGCAGCGAACGCGTATACCAGGGCTGGGTCAGAAACATGTCGCGTTCGGTCTGCCACAGCTCGCCATCAACGCGCGGCTTCACCGCATCAAACGCCGCGGCGGTTTCTTCTTTCATCACCTGCCACAGCCGGGCATCGGCAAAGCCGTATTCCGCACTCAGCGCCAGCGCCAGTTCGTGTAGGTGACTGACAAAACAGGCATCGACGACAAACATCCGCACCGGTTCGATGTCGTCTTCAAATACCGTTGGCAGAATGCCGGGCCAGACGTAGGGTTGCAGATGATGACCACGCTGGCGCAGCAGCGGCGCGTAGGTGCGTCCGTCGCCGAAATCGCGGATTAACAGCCCCTGCGCGACACCTTCGGGAGAAAAGAGGATCTGGCTGTTCTGCTGATGCGCTTCCAGCCCAATGCCGTACACCAGATAGATAGCGATGACCGGCCGGGTAATCGCGCGAACGTATTGACGGAACCACGCTTCAACGCCAAGCCCAGACAGCGTCACGAGCTCGGTAAACAGCGGCTGGTCGCGGTGAGGCAGCGCGGTAAACAGCGTGGCGACGGTCACGGGCAGCGCGCCGTCGGTTCGTTCATAAACGCGGGCATCGCGGAAGACGACAGAAAGATGCTTACCCGGTGCATCATCCTGATGAATCGCGTGCTTGTAGTGGAACGCGGCCTCTTCGCGGAAAAATTCCAGCCGCTGCTCAAACCCGCCTTCCTGCGCCAGAATCGCGTCGATAATGGTGCTGATACGCGGCCCCATCTGGATGGATTTCGCCTGCAAGCTACGCATTTCGCTGGTCATCCAGATAGCGACAGGCAGTTTGATGAAGGGAGAAGCGGGCGGTTCAACAGGTAAGACGGTACGGAATGACATACCCGGCAGCGTAATGAGATCCGGGCCGTCGGTGAGTAAAATCCCTTCGGCGATCTCCTCCGCGTAGTGGGATTTCACCCAGTTTTCCAGATGCCAGCTATGGATGGGCAGCGGGAGCCACTGCGTTTCATCCAGCCCTTGCTGATTCAGGCGCTGCTTCCAATCCTGCCAGAGTGCAGGAAATGCCTGAGCAAACCACGAATGAAAATCATCGACGTGCGGCATGCATTCCACATACGCCATATCGCGGCGCAGTGCGGTAATACGCAACGGCACGCGGGCATTGAATTCGGGTGACAGTTGCTGGACATCCTCATCACTCAGGCCAGGGCGGGATTTCCAGGTTGGGTAGTAGGGGTGGCCTTCCAGCGATCCCCACTGATCGAGGAACATGGCGGCATCGCGAGTACTTAACTGCCGGCGCAACCATTGCGTGAAATATTCCTGCCCGTCCCGCTGCATGGCATCAGCCACCTCAGCACGCCATTGGCACCGATAGCGCCGGGCATTGGTATCATTACGAATACTGTTACCAACATCTTTTTTCAGGCCGCTGATACCGCTCTCTTCAGGGCGAAAATCAAAATTATCCCGAAGTAAATCAATTAATCGATCGTGGTTGGTGACGGGAAAAGACGTGCCATCTGAATTAATGTGATAAATATTTCCATTATTAATATAAGTGTTTGCCGGTGATGGGGAAATATCATCAAATTTCAATATACCTTTGCCACCTTGCAAATTTAGTGTTGCTCCTTTGGAATTACCCGCAATAAATGTCAGGTCATCCCTATTCAAAATTCCCTCTGCAAAAAAACAGCGAATCAATCGCCTTAACGCATTTTTATTTGAATAATCAGAAAGAAAATCATCTACATCCTGATGTATATCCCTGTGTTTAACATCGTCAGCCTTGATATTCATAACCACTCCCCATACCGATAAAACAAGTAAAATTGATTGCAGTAACGTATAAAAGGGTGTCATTAAAGCCCGGGTTAACACATCCCGAAACTTAATAAAAATGTCGTGATAGATGGATTGAAAAATAATGAACCGAAAGCTAGCATATCATCAATGTCAATGTAAATAGGTATCATTCTTATTCGCGATCATTTGGTTAAATTTTAATTAAATCACATTTAATCAATGAATTAATGAAAGGAGAGCAGCATGGAACACGCTAAAACCTATCTCTTTGTGCCCGGTAATGCGCCCCACCGCTTTCAACATGCCGTCAACTGCGGGGCCGATGCTGTGATATTTGATTTAGAAGATGCCGTTCATCCTGATGAGAAAAATCAGGCCAGAGAAAATATTATCCAGTGGGATAAAAATGATACATCCGTCTCTGAAGAAAATTGCAAAAAATATATACGTTTAAATAAATTCGGTTCAATGGCGTTCAGCGAAGACATTAAGTTTCTGAATAAACTCAAGAATAAAAAAAGATTAGAAAATAACGAAGTATCCAAAAACAAAATAGTCACATGGGATATTGTTTTACCTAAAATAGAGTCCGCAGAAATGCTGAATGAAGCACGGGAAATGATAAATCGCAATAGATTGGAAAATGTGAATATTATTGCGATTATTGAAACCGCACGCGGGTTGCATAATGCAGAAGAAATTTGTGCGGCAGGGATAGAAAGAGTCGCATTTGGCTCACTGGATTTCTCGCTCGATATCCATTGCGATCAATCCTTGCATGCCTTGCTGTACGCCAGAAGCCGTATTGTCCTGGCCTCCAGACTGGCCGACTTGCCCCCGCCAATAGATTGCGTCAACCCTGACTTCACGCATCATGACCGGGTGTTAGCTGACGCATTACATGCGCGCTCGCTCGGCTTCTCGGCCAAACTCTGTATCCATCCCTCACAGATCGATGCCGTTCAGCAGGCATTCGCAACGGATCGTAGCAAAGTAGACTGGGCAAAGCAGGTCCTAAAAGCGGCCGAACACAGCTACGCTTTCCAGATAAACGGCGAGATGGTGGATTTACCCGTGATTGAGCAGGCCAGACAGCTATTACGGACACAAAATGTAGATGACTAAACTTGTAACACGAAAGGGGGGTCTTTCTCACGACCACATTCGCCCGGCTTACCACACACGCGTTGGAGCCGGGCCGCTTATTACTTAATGTAATCAATCGTGTTAACGAACCACTCACGTGGGCCGTCTGGCGTATTCACGGTGAATTCCTCATCAACCGCTTTTTTCAGCATCGCACGCGCCATGGGGGAATCGATCGAGATGTAGTCTTTATTGTCGCCGTAGATCTCGTCCGGGCCGACAATTCGCAAGCGCTTCACATCCCCTTGCTCATTTTCGATCTCGACCCAGGCCCCAAAGAATACGCAACCGTCCTGCTGTGGCGAGTAATCAACGATTTTCAATTCCGTCAGACATTTTCGCAGGTAGCGCACGCGACGATCGATCTGGCGCAAGAGACGCTTATTGTAGGTGTAGTCCGCATTTTCTGAACGATCCCCCAGGCTGGCCGCCCAGGAGACAATTTTCGTAATTTCCGGGCGCTTCACATTCCAGAGATGGTCGTGCTCTGCCCGCAGTTTGTCATACCCCTCGCGGGTAATCAGGTTGGTTTTCAAGTCATTAACCCCGTTGCGCTTTAGCGCGTACACCATTCTTCACGATTCACGTGTGCAAAAATCACACGTTCGTTACACAGATTTACAGTTTTGGCTAATAATCTATCAACAGACATAAATATGTCATTTCTATCCCGTACTTTTAGCCACGGAGAGCTACGGAGAACGATTTATGTTTAGCTTAGACGCCATTCTGCAAGATCTTGCCCCGCATCGCCATACGCCACCCTGGCAGAAAACGGTTTTACGTTCTCTGCTATTTGAAAATGAAATGCAACAATTTGCCCGGCGTTACCCACATTTGAAAGGATTGGATCTGGTCGAACAGATTCTTGATTACTTCAACTTCAATTGTGAAATGGTCGAGGGGGATTTAGAAAATATCCCCAGTCAGGGGCCGGTGGTGCTGGTTGCCAACCACCCGATTGGTTCACTGGACGGTCTGGCGCTACTGCGCACCGTCGCCAGCGTCAGGCCCGATGTCCGCATCGTCGCCAGCCAGCTACTCTCTTATGTCGCCCCGCTCAAAAATCTGTTTTTTTCCGTCGATAACTTCAATAACCGCACCAAACGCCAGCAGGTCAGCGCCATCCAGCAGCATCTGGAAGGTGACGGGGCGATTATTGTCTTCCCGGCAGGTGAGGTTTCACGTGCCAGCCTGCAAGGTATTCGTGATGGTCACTGGCACAACGGATTTATCCGCATGGCAAGCAAAGCCCGTGCTCCCGTGGTTCCGATTCATATCAGCGGACGCAACAGCGCGCTGTTTTATCTCTCTTCTATGGTTTATCGCCCGCTATCCACCCTCTTGCTGGTGAGAGAAATGTTTGGTCAGCGCAACCAAACCCTCAAGCTACGCATCGGTGCCAGAATTCCCTATACGTCCTGGAGTCAAGGTGAATGGAACGCCAACGATCTGGCGGCACGCTTCCGGCGCCACGTTTATCGGTTAGGACAAGGAAAACCCGGCTGTTTTTCTGGTGAAAAACCCATTGCGCTGGCCGAAGACCGTGTGATGCTGAAGCGCGCGCTGTCAGAATGTGAAACGCTGGGTACCACGCCGGATGGCAAGGTTGTCTACCTCTATCGTCGCGGTGAAGAGGATTACGTGCCACTGCTACGAGAACTCGGACGCCTGCGCGAAATCGCTTTCCGCGCGGTGGGCGAAGGCTCCGGGCAGCGTCGCGATCTGGACAGTTATGACGATGACTATCTGCACCTGATCCTGTGGGACGAGCACGAACTGGAGATTGTCGGTGCCTATCGTTTTGTCTCGACGGCAAACCTGATCGCTGAAAAAGGCAAAAGTGGTCTCTACAGCCATAGTCTGTTCCAGTACGGCGACGAAATGGATCCGATACTGGCGTCAGGCATTGAGCTGGGGCGCAGTTTCATTCAGCCCAAATACTGGGGCAAACGCGGGCTGGATTACCTCTGGTTAGGCATCGGCGCTTATCTGGCGCGTTATCCAGAACACCGCTATCTGTTCGGTCCGGTATCGCTGTCCGGCGCGTTGCCGCCTCATGCACGCGATTTACTGGTTGCCTTTTACCGCCTGCACTTTTCACCCGATCAGCCGCTGGCAACGTCGCGGCGCCCTTATCCAGCCTCGCTGCCTGATGTACTGAAACAGTTTGAAGGAACGGACTACCAGCAGGATCTCACGCGGTTGAAAAGCATGCTCAGTAACATGGGCTGCGCTATCCCGACACTCTACAAGCAGTATTCGGAGCTGTGTGAACCGGGTGGCGTGCGGTTTATCGACTTCGGCATCGACCCCGATTTCAATAACTGTATCGACGGCCTGGTGCTTGTCGACCTGCAACAGCTTAAAGAATCACGCTATCAGCGCTATATCGCGCCATTTGTCAGCGACAGCGTTTCTTGATTGACCGGCGCGTTAGCCTCTCCACGGACTAACGCGCCACGCCTCCCCCGCATTCTTCTCTTAGACCACACATTTCATACCAAATCCCGCTTACCGTAATTTACGTGTTCAACTGAACGCTTTTCCTGCCGAATTAAAGATATTCTTATCTAGCTATTTTTGCATGCGGCAACCAGCCTGCGCGAACAATCATCCCATCTGGTTACACTCATGAACCATTTCCACCTGCGCGGCACACCAGCAGCCCGTCCGGCACCAATGGCGAAGCAAGCGCAACCCGCCCGTTTAGCCCTCGCACCAACCGGCAACACACAGGATAACTGGGAAAAATTCTAGGTTTATTCCTGCTCGCACTCACCATGATGCGCCAGTATCAACATCATGGTGGTAATCGCGTCAGCCTTTCTGAGAGAAAGGCTATTTTGGGGAAAGTTTTATTTTTTTGGAAACTCATGTTTTTTTGAGAAACTCACGCTTTTTGAGAAACATAGTCCCGACGCGGCTGCCCGGTATAAATCTGGCGCGGACGGTAGATGTTGATCGCTTCCTGCTTGTGCATCTCATCCCAATGCGCAATCCACCCGATCGTCCTGCCAACGGTGGAGATAACCGTAAACATTGACGGTGGCAGCCCCATCGCTTTCAGAATGACCGAGGTATAGAAATCAACGCTCGGGTAGAGTCTATTCTCCAGAAAATACGCATCGGTCATGGCGATATGTTCCAGCTCCATCGCCACCTGCAACAGGCTGTCTTCCGTGCCGAGTTCGCTGAGCACTTCATAACAGGTTTTACGCAAAATCGCCGCGCGGGGATCGAAATGCTGGTAGACCGAGTTGCCGAATCCCATCAGGCGGAAAGAATCACAGCGATCTTTCGCACGTCGTACGAATTCAGGCACGCGATCGACCGTTTTAATCTCTTCCAGCATCCGCATGCAGGCTTCGTTCGCCCCGCCGTGCAGCGGCCCCCACATGGATGCCAGCCCGGCCGCAATGCAGGCAAACGGGTTCGCGCCGGAAGAGCCAGACGCTCTGACGGCCATCGTAGACGGGCATTGACCATGATCGGCATGCAGAATCAGGATGCGGTTCATCGCCCGTTCCAGCACCGGATTGACTTCATATTTCTCTGCCGGAATCGAAAACAGCATGTGCAGGAAGTTGCCCGTATAGGAGAGTGCATTACGGGGATAAACGGACGGCTGTTCGATGGAATATTTGTAGCACATCGCCGCCAGAGTCGGCATTTTCGACAGCAGCCGCACCGCCGCCAGTTCGCGATGCTCTGCGTTATGGATATCCAGGACATCGTGATAGAACGCAGCCAGTGCCCCCACCACCGCACACATCAGCGCCATCGGATGGGAATCGCGACGAAAGCCGCTGAACATACGAGTAATTTGCTCATGAACCAACGTATGGCGAGTGATGTTGTCGGCAAATTTCGCATACGCTTGCGCCGAAGGCGCTTCACCATGCAGCAAGATGTAACAGACTTCAGTAAAGTCACACTGCTCGGCAAGCTGCTCGACGGGGAAGCCACGATGCAGCAGTACGCTATTTACCGCATCAATATAGGTAATCGCCGACTCGCATCCTGCGGTGTTAGCAAAACCGGGGTCATAACTGCATAACCCGTGTTCACCGAGTGGGCGGATATCCACAGCGGCTTTCCCCAGTACGCCGGAACGCATGTCCAGCGCGATGCTCGCCTGCCCTTCTGCCGTCAACGTGGACGTTCTGACTGTCATGCACCTTTCTCCTGCCCGAATAATAGTTTGTTCCCATTCGCTCTCACGGCCTTCCGAATAGGCCATACCGTGCAGCATCCCCTGATTAAAACGGCAAAAAGCCAACGTATGTCATACGCTAAAATCGTGAGCGGGTTGCAAGAATCTGACGGAATATTGATTTAGGTAAATTTTGCGCTCTCGCTTCCCCTTTCTCTGGTCGTAATTTGGCGAATAGCAGCGTTATCGCCGCCGTATTCCAGACGGTGACGGCTGGCATTTTGCACGCTCAATCCGTATAACTGTCCTCACTTATTTACTCCACTATTTACTCCACTAACTTGATGACGATTGATATCAGACCCATGAATGATTCATTAAGCCACATCATCGCCCGCGAATTGCAGGCGCGCACGGAGCAGGTAGACGCGGCAGTCCGCCTGCTGGACGAAGGAAATACCGTCCCTTTTATCGCCCGTTACCGTAAAGAAGTGACCGGCGGGCTGGATGACACCCAACTGCGCCAGCTCGAAACACGCCTCGGTTACCTGCGTGAACTGGAAGCCCGACGCCAGACTATTCTGAAATCCATCGACGAGCAGGGGAAATTAACCCCACAGCTCGCCACCGCCATTAACGGCACGCTGAGCAAAACCGAGCTGGAAGATCTCTACCTACCGTATAAACCGAAACGCCGCACGCGCGGACAGATTGCGATTGAAGCGGGTCTGGAACCGCTGGCCGACGGCTTGTGGCAAGACCCAAGCCAGGATCCTGAGCTGACGGCACAGGCTTACGTCGATGCCGAGAAAGGCGTGGCGGACGTGAAAGCCGCGCTGGACGGTGCCCGTTACATTCTGATGGAGCGCTTTGCCGAAGATGCCACCCTGCTGGCAAAAGTGCGTAACTATCTGTGGAAAAACGCCCATCTGGTTTCCCGTGTCGTGGAAGGGAAAGAGGAAGAAGGGGCGAAGTTTCGTGATTATTTCGATCACCACGAACCGATTGCTCAGGTGCCTTCACACCGCGCGCTGGCCATGTTCCGTGGCCGTAATGAAGGTGTGCTGCAACTGGCGCTGAACGCCGATCCGCAACATGAAGAAGCGCCGCGCGAGAGCTACTGCGAACAGATTATTATCGACCACCTGAACCTACGATTAGGGAACGCGGCAGCGGACAGTTGGCGACGCGCCGTGATTAGCTGGACGTGGCGTATCAAAGTGCTGTTGCACCTTGAAACCGAGCTGATGGGCAGCGTGCGCGAAAAGGCTGAAGACGAAGCGATCAACGTCTTCGCCCGCAACATGCACGACCTGCTGATGGCCGCCCCGGCGGGCATGCGGGCCACGATGGGGCTCGATCCCGGTTTGCGTACCGGTGTAAAAGTCGCGGTAGTGGATGCCACTGGCAAGCTGGTCGCCACCGACACCATTTACCCGCATACCGGTCAGGCCGCTAAAGCCGCGACGGTTGTGGCCGCGTTGTGCCGCAAACATCAGGTTGAACTGGTGGCGATAGGTAACGGTACTGCCTCACGTGAAACCGAGCGTTTCTTCCTCGATACGCAGAAGCAGTTCCCAGATATTAACGCACAGAAAGTGATCGTCAGCGAAGCGGGCGCATCGGTATATTCCGCGTCCGAGCTGGCCGCACAAGAATTCCCCGATCTGGATGTGTCGCTGCGCGGTGCCGTATCCATCGCCCGTCGTTTGCAGGATCCGCTGGCGGAGCTGGTGAAGATCGACCCGAAATCCATCGGCGTTGGCCAGTATCAGCATGATGTAAGCCAGAGCCTGCTGGCGAAGAAACTGGATGCGGTGGTCGAAGACTGCGTAAACGCCGTCGGCGTTGACCTGAACACCGCGTCCGTGGCGCTGCTGACGCGTGTTGCAGGGCTGACGCGCATGATGGCGCAAAATATTGTGGCCTGGCGTGATGAGAATGGCCGCTTCCACAACCGCGAACAATTGCTGAAAGTCAGCCGTCTGGGGCCGAAAGCCTTTGAACAGTGTGCGGGCTTCCTGCGCATCAACCACGGTGATAACCCGCTGGATGCCTCTACCGTTCACCCGGAAGCGTATCCGGTCGTGGAACGCATTCTGGCGGCAACGGAACAGGCGTTGCAGGCGCTGATGGGGAATCCAAACGCACTGCGTAACCTGAAACCCTCCGACTTCACCGATGCACGTTTCGGCGTGCCGACAGTGACCGACATCATCAAAGAGCTGGAAAAACCGGGCCGCGATCCACGTCCTGAGTTCAAAACCGCCAGCTTCGCCGAAGGCGTAGAAACCTTAAACGATCTGCTGCCGGGCATGATTCTGGAAGGGTCGGTCACTAACGTCACCAACTTTGGCGCGTTTGTGGACATCGGCGTCCATCAGGACGGTTTGGTACACATTTCATCACTGGCCGATCATTTCGTCGACGATCCGCACAAGGTCGTAAAAGCGGGCGATATCGTGAAAGTGAAAGTGATGGAAGTGGATCTGCAACGTAAGCGCATCGCGCTAACCATGCGTCTGGATGAGCAACCGGGCGAGACGGCATCACGCCGTGGCGGTGGCAATGCGCGCGGCGATAACAATACCTCAGCGCGTCAGCCCGCAGGTAAATCACGCCCACGTCCAGCCAATGCCCCCGTCGCAGGCAATAGCGCGATGGGTGATGCGCTGGCCGCGGCCTTTAAAAAGCGCTAATCACCTCATGTCGATCGTTTAAGCATCGAGATACACGGGGCGACCACAGGGGTGAGGCCTCCTGCGGGAACCTCCCCCTGTGTTTCCCCTAATAACGGGCTTAAGTGACCTATACCCTAAATAATTCGAGTTGCGTGAAGGCGGCAACCGCGCGACAAATTCGTCGGGAACGAATTTGACCAGCCAACGGCTGGCCTTCGGTGAGAGACAGGATGTCTCTCATTTCATCCCCAGGAGCTTACTCAGGTAAGTGACTGGGGTGAGTAGAGGCGGCCAACGCACAAGAAGCTTGAAGTATGACGGGTATATATTAGCTAATAACCGTTCTACTATTTGCCAGATCTTATTTTCATAAGGTCTGGCATCTTTCTCTTTCCCGCCAAAATATCGCTATTTTGTTTCCCTAATAAAACCACATTTCACTTATATTGAAATATTCAACCATTTCTATATTTTTTTGTGATCTGTATCTAGGTAAATAAATTACCGTTGCGTTATTATTGTTCTATATAGGAAACCATAGTTTTATATATAGAACAATCATGAATATATTCCAACAGCTCGAACACAGTAAAGCGCCAGCAGCCGTCCGTTTGGTGATGATTATTGACTACATCGCTAAACATGATGAAGCCAGCTTCACTGAGATTTGCACTGATTTGTCTATCCCCAAAAGCAGCGTGCACCATCTATTAGAAGTGCTGGTCGTCACGCAATTGCTGCGCCAGCGCGCTGACGGGCGTTATGTTTTGGGATTAAGGCTATTTGAGCTGGGCGGTTTGGTAATAAAGAACATCGATCTGCGTAAAGACACCATTAATTTTATGCATGAGTTGGTCAAAGAGACCGAATTGACCTGCCATCTCGGTATTCTGGACGGCGATAACGGTTTCTTCCTGAGTAAAGTGGAATCGCCCAAGGCCATCGTAAAAACATCCTGGGAAGGGAAGAAAATCGTTTTTAATCGCATGTCTCTGGGAAAAGTATTATTAGCCTGGCTGCCACAGGAAAGAATTGATGCCCTGATTGCTGATTGTTCTTTTGAATATTTAACACCCCGGACCATTACCAAAAAAGAAGATTTCCTACAGCATCTGAAAATCGTCAAGGAACAAGGCTGGGCAATCGACGACGGCGAAGATATAGAAGAAATCTGCTGTATGGCCGCCCCGATTTTTAACCAGAACGGTGAAGTCATCGCCGCCATTGGCGTTAACGGCATGCAATCACAATATGCTAATGGAAAAAAAGAGAAACATCTGGCAAGCCTGATTAAAACCAGCAAAGCGATTACTGCGCATATTAACAGCAGGAATATCGATAGTAGATAATATATTTATCAAAAATAACCAGAGTAAATTTTAATGTGTGAATAAAGTCATGTACAAATCAGCGTGACGGATATGTCACGACATAACGACCTGTAAACGCTAATCAAGCATTACGGGAAAGCCACCTATCACTAAAAATAGGGGAATAGCCATAAATATCAAAAAAGAATACTATTCATTATCAATTTTATAATGGGGACAATCATTTTCACTCATTAATGAAATCGAATAATAACACCTCGGTGTTTTATTCCCCTTATTTATTACTTTATACAAATAACCCATCTGCTTTCACTGAAAGCGGGCTGAATATCTTTTTATTTTTAAATGAGGTCTGTTATGAAAATCAAACAAGCTATTGATAAAATCCCTGGGGGATTAATGCTGGTGCCGCTCTTTTTGGGAGCGCTCTGTAATACTTTTACCCCAGGGGCTGGGAAATACTTAGGGTCTTTCAGTAACGGCCTGATTACCGGCACCATTCCTATTCTGGCCGTCTGGTTTTTCTGCATGGGCGCGTCCATTGAATTTAAAGCAACGGGAACCATGTTGAGAAAATCAGGCGTTCTGGTGATCACAAAAATCGCCACCGCCTGGGTTGTGGCCCTGATCGCAGGCACATTCTTGCCGGGGGATGGCATCCAAAACGGCTTACTGGCTGGGATCTCCGTGCTGGCGCTGGTCGCGGCAATGGACATGACAAACGGTGGTTTGTATGCCGCATTGATGAACCAATACGGTTCGAAAGAAGAGGCAGGCGCCTTCGTCCTGATGTCTCTCGAATCCGGCCCATTGATGACCATGGTCATTCTGGGTGCCAGCGGTATCGCCACCTTTGAACCTCAGCTCTTTGTGGGTGCCGTCCTGCCTTTCCTGATTGGTTTTGTGCTGGGAAATCTCGATCCGGACTTGAGAAAGCTGTTCGGTAATTCGGTACAAACCCTGATTCCTTTTTTCGCTTTTGCGTTGGGCAACACCATTAATTTGGCCGTGATCCTCCAGACTGGCTTCGCAGGAATCTTCCTCGGCGTATTAGTCATTGTTGTCACCGGTATTCCATTGATTATCGCCGATAAATTTATCGGCGGAGGCAATGGAACCGCAGGTGTGGCCGCCTCCAGCAGCGCAGGGGCTGCGGTCGCCACACCTTTGCTCATCGCGAATATGGCGCCGGAATTCGCGCCGGTCGCTCAGCAGGCAACCGCGCTCGTCGCCACCAGTGTGATCGTGACATCAGTATTGGTGCCCATCATCACGGCATTATGGGCAAAACGCTTTTCACCTAAACACGCATAAAAAGGTAACAAAATGGACGTACGGCAAAGTGTACACAGTGAACATGCGAAAACGCTTGATACCACTGAACTGAGAAAGAAATTTCTGATTGAGCAGATATTTACGCCAAACCACTACACCATGACTTACAGCCACATCGACCGTATTGTGGTGGGCGGAATTATGCCGGTGGATGGCGAGATCACGTTTGATGACGGTATCGGCAAACAGTTTGGCGTGAACTATTTTCTTGAGCGGCGCGAGTTGGGGCTCATCAATATCGGTGGCCCGGCAAAAATCGTCATCGACGGTACAAGCTATCAGGTTGGCAATGAGGAGGCGTTGTATGTTGGAAAAGGCGCTAAAGCCTTAGCATTCAGCAGCCTGGACAAAGCCAAGCCAGCCAAACTGTATTATAACAGCGCTCCGGCGCATGCCGTTTACCCGACACGCATCATTACGCAGGATGACGCGATCAAAGCACCGCTGGGCGATGTGAAAACCTGCAACAAGCGAACGATTTGCAAATATCTGGTGCCGGAAGTGGTGGACACCTGCCAGTTGAGCATGGGATTAACGCGTCTGGCGGAAGGCAGCAACTGGAACTCCATGCCGACGCATACCCATGAGCGCAGAATGGAAGTGTACTTCTATTTTGATATGGCGGAAGACACCATTATCTTCCACATGATGGGTGAACCGCATGAAACGCGCCATCTGGTGATGCATAACGAGCAGGCGGTGATCTCCCCCAGTTGGTCGATTCACACCGGTGTCGGCACGAAAAACTATGCCTTCATCTGGGGCATGATCGGCGAAAACCTAACGTTTGACGATATGGATCATATCGCGATGTTGGATTTACGCTAATCCCTCTGGCGTTATGCCGATAGAGGAAGATGTAACAGGGTGAACCCTATTCACCCTGTTTTTTATAGCGTCGGTAAGAGGCCGAAGGACCTCCTTCAAGGTTATCGACACAGTTCGCCCCTCTCATCCTCTTCACGGCCACCGCGCTCACCATTTCAGTGCAATACCGCCGCCAACGCCCCACACCGTGCACCAAACCAAAGACTCGCTGCAATTGATTAGCTGACTAACAGATGAGTAAACATTGGTATAGAAGTTGCTTCTGTCCTTACTCTACTATGACAACAATAAGGACCTGCAATGCAACTCTCATCCATCGCCCGCACCATTACCGCCGCTTGCCTGATGCTATCGTCTCATGCGCTGTTGGCCGATGACGCCAAACCGGGCGTCACGATATACGCCACCGGCGGCACCATCGCCGGAAAAGCGGCCTCCAATACCGCCACGACAGGTTATCAGGCGGGTGCGATCGGCATTCAGGAGTTGCTGAACGCTGTGCCAGCGATTGGTGATGTCGCAACGGTAACCGGCGAGCAAATCGCCAACACTGCCAGCGGAAATATCGACCAGGCCATCCTGTTGAAGCTCTCCAAAGCAATTAACAAGCAGTTAAGCGATGCCAACACGCACGGCGTCGTCGTGACTCACGGTACTGACACGCTGGAAGAGACGGCGTTCTTTTTGGATCTGACGGTAAAAAGTGAAAAACCGGTGGTTATCGTCGGCGCAATGCGTCCCGCCACGGCTATCAGCGCAGACGGCTCCATGAACCTGCTGGAAGCAGTGACGTTGGCGACGAGCAAGAACGCAGAAAAACGCGGTGCCATGGTGTTGCTCAACGATCGCATCGGCTCCGCCTTCTACACCACCAAAACCAATTCCACGTCGCTGGACACGTTCAAAGCCAATGAACAAGGCTATCTGGGCGCATTCTACGGCGGCGTGCCGCGCTTCTTTTACCAGCCAGCCGCCCCGGAAAACAAGCCATTCTTTGACGTAAGCAATAAGGAATCGCTGGCGAAGGTCGACATTTTGTACAGCTATCAGGATCAAGACAGCGGCCTGCTGAATGCCGCCATTGAACAGGGCGCGAAAGGCATCATTATCGCGGGTAGCGGTAACGGCTCTACGCCCACTCGCGTTAAAGAAGACATTAAGAAAGCGGTCGCAAAAGGCATTCCGGTGATAATGAGCACGCGCACTGGCAACGGCTATGTCACCGATAAGAAGAAAGACGGCGCTATCGGCAGCGGATTCTACAACCCGCAAAAAGCACGCATTCTGCTTTCGTTGGCATTATCGAACGGCGACGACATCGAGAAAATCCGTACCTATTTCGAGCAGTAATCGCAAAGTCAGCCGTAATCAGCGGTATCCCGTCACGTGAAGCGGTCGGGATACCTTTGCAAAATCAGGTATTATTTTCGCGATGACCGCATTAGTAATCCAGCTCTACCGGTACGGGGTAATCCTGCAATTTAGCCGCCCCGCCTAACGTCTCACGAATCGTGGCGGAATAGCGCGTGGTTTCCATTCCACCGACAAGATTATCCAACTCGCTAAAGGCAAAGCGTAACGAACGATTATGAGCCCAACTTTCCAACGGTGCCAGATGATAGGTGAAATACACCACCGTCAGCTCCTGATTCACACGATCGATTTTCTCAATGCGGCTCACCTGCATACGGCCGTAGCACAGGTCGCCATGTTGACGCCAATTCTTCTCACCGACAGGCGATAACCGATAGACCTTGCCTGTTCCTTCAGGCGTCACGTGTGTCAACCCCGCTTCCACCAGCGCGTGTAAACGTCCACTGTTCCAGGGTGAATCCCCTTTAGGACTATGAACCGGCCACAGTTTCTCGCCCAGACACAGCGGCGGCTCCGCATCAAAAAACTCCTGTACGCGTTGCTGGTAATCCTGCTCACTGAGCTGCGCCCACGCCGTAAGAGGCGACAATAGTCCGAATGCGATTAATACCGATATTTTCATTTTGCCAGCATCGCCTCATTCACTTCCTTGTAGGCCTCATCGACCGATTGGTAGGACTGTTGCGTGATCACACGCTTGCGCTCCGACCATTCATAGAGCGGCACACCGGGATCGTCCCGTGAGGCTTTAAAGTCGTAAATGGTTAAAATGACTTTTGTGGGATCAAAGACATTTTCCCCCTGCTTCCTTGCCGTCACCAGAAAGTAATGCTTTCCAGACAGAAATAGCCGATTATCCTGCACCAGAAAATCCGCCGCAGCGGACAGACGATAGTCGAACCAGGTAAAGGTATTACTGTTGGCTACCGGCATAATGCTATGCCCACCGTCTGGACGGCGGACAAAAAAAGTCATCCCGAGATTAGGGTGTGAGGTATTGTTATCAAACTGGGCGACGACGACATAATCTTTCCCACCGTCCTGATTAAGATCCACCCGATTAATACCGTCTTTCAACACCACTGGAGACAGCGCCGCAGCCGTATTGCTGATCGCGCAGAGCGCCAGCCATCCTACAAATTTATTTAACATCACGTGTCCTTACTAATCGGAAGCCAATATCTGGCATAAAAAAACCGGGCGTGTGCAGATCGCAGCTTGCAAGACTGTGCGTCCGTTCCAGATAACTTCCACCGCAAAAGTAGTACATCGTTTTGCCACCCTCTACGGCATAAGACTCATTCAGCCATTCGGATACATTACCGCTCATGTCGTAAAGCCCCAGAGCGTTGGGACGCTTCGATGCCACCGGCACCGTGCCAAACGAGGATGAGTCAGAGGGAAACTGCGCCACACGCTCAGGATGTTCACTCCCGGCATAGCGCTGTCCGTACGTCCCTTGCGCCAGTCCCTTGCTGCCACCTCTGGCCGCAATTTGCCATTCTGCCAGCGTTGGCAAACGGTAACCCGAAGCCTGCGGATTCTCACGTATGGCTTTTTCACTGCCATCATCCGGCGCACGCTGTAGCGTTTTGCCGTCTGCTGTCAGGTAGTAAGGCGGCAGCCGTTCCCGTTCACTCAGCGCATTAGCGAAAATCACCGCATCCCACCACGACACATTGGTGACAGGATGAAGGCCGCCGTCCTGTTCAGGCGGCAAACAATCTTCAAAGGTCGCGCCGTTACAACCACCGCTGAGCTGATAACCGTGCGCATCAGCCCACTCCAGCAAAGCATGGTATTGCTGATAGGTGATTTCCGTTTTCGTCATGGCAAAAGATGCAACAGACGTGTTGGTATGGGCGGCATAGTCTTCCGAGCCGAAGACCGACCCAACATAGAAATTGCCCCCTTTAACCACCACCTCATCGGGAACAGCATTCTCTGCTTGAGCCACTAAGAGGGGAAAGGCGCAGAATAGTCCAACGATTAGCGTTTTCTTCAGCATGACGATACAGGTTCAATTTCGATGTTAGACAGTGGCACGGAGCAGCAAGGCAGAATGTAACCATCAGCGATATCTTTACGTGAGATGCCACCAGAATGATCCATGTTGACGCTGCCGGACGTCAGCCGTACTTTGCATACACCGCAGTAACCAGAAGCACAGCGATAAGGCAGTTCGACACCCGCTTCATAGGCAGAACTGAGCACGCTTTCATTCTCTGACATGGGAAAATCGATAGCCGTATCGCGAATATGACACTGAAACTTTGACATTACATCCCTCCTACGAGACGGCGCAGCAACTCCTTCTGCAAGAGTTTATTTTCCTTTTTGAAGGTTGCTGAGGCAACCGCGTTCTCTTCAATCCTGCGGAGTAAATAGGGCAACGACTTATCAAGCGGACCGTAAGGCAGGTATTTACAAACGCGGAAACCCGTTTGCAGCAGCGAATAAGTAATATGATCGCCCAGCCCGTAAAGCTGGCCTACCCAGGTGCGTTCCGCTCGTAGCGAGTCACTCGCCATAATCAAAGCGAGACTTTCCTCGTTGTGCGTGGCGAAAAACGGGGCGATTCGATCCAGACGCGGTGCGATGTAATCCACCGCCGCATTATAACTACGATCCGTTTCCTGTTTGGTTGCAAAACAGCGTATGCCCCCGTTCACGCGTTTCTCATCTTCGAGATAAGCACCGCGCACGACTTTCACGCCGAGCAGGAAATTATCCTGACAGGCTCGCTGGTAGCACTCGTCGAGAAAACGCAGTTGATCCTTTAGATAAAATTGCAGCGTCAGGGTGATTACCGCGCTATCGCGGTTGAATTCACACATCATGTCCAGAACCAAACGATCCACTGCCGGCTGAATCGCGGTCTGCTCCGCATCAACCATCACACGCACACCATGAGAGCGAGCATAATCGAACAGACGTGAGAAACGCGCGACGATACGTGACCATGCGCTGGCGGATGCCTCATCCAGCGTGAGCCCTTCACTTTGCCGGGCATACACGGCAACACTACCCAGCGAAGACGGTTTGATCACGACAAAAGGCAGGCTATCCGTTTGCTGCGACATCTCGATAAGGCGTAGCGTATTTTCCATCGCCTTATCGAACTGCGTCTCGTCATTTTCCCCTTCCACTGCATAGTCCAACACACAAGCAATGCCAGAGCGCGCCAAAAAAGTTGCTGTACTCTGAACCTCCTCCAGCGTTTCTCCGCCAAAATAAATGCTGTTAACCAAAGAGAAAAGGCGTCCCCGTGGCCGGGCAAGGCACTTTTTCAACGTAAAAAGCGACAGCCGACGTGTCAGCCTGTGCGTTAGCGTTGCTGTCGCACAGTATTTAAAAAACAGGGTCCTTGACGTGTAACGATGGTAGATAGCGTAAAGATCGTTAGGCATGATGGTTCCAGATCCATATCAATCCGGCACGTTTTCGCGCCGGAATCATGAGAGTTAGATATCGGCGGTTTGTCCGCGATACAGACGACGTACGATGTCGTCATCGTTAAACTCTTCACGCTCATGAATGACACGACGGTTGTCCATAATCAGCAGGTCACCATCTTCCCAGAAGTGTTTGTAGTAGTAGCGTGGCTGTTTTAAAAACGCCCCGAGTTCCTGGAAGAATGCATGGGTTTCATGATCGGTGAAACCGACAATCCGCGGCTCCCAGCTAGCTGGTTGTCCTTCGTCAAATGGGAAATAAATCAGCATCTTTCTGACCCATCCCAAATCGGTGAAGACTGGCACCTTGAACCAACCGTCCGGAGAAACATCCACGTAATAGCCCCGTTCCAGCACACGAACTTCGAACGTTTCCTCTTCCAGTACGCGCAGTAGGTGAGCCGGCATTTCCTGACAGGCCAGAGCATGGTCACATACCGTCGTCGCTCCACGGAATTTGACGTTTTTAATCTCAGCCGCGTAGAGGAAGACCTGATCCACCTGTGACAGCAGCAGGCCACCGTCAGCGTGGAAAGGAAGCTGACCACGCCCGGTAACGATTTTTCCTTTTTCCCCCTCCAGCTTCAACGTATCGCGATAGCCGAAGCCCACGCCGATCTTTTCATCCGCATACTCCACGATCGTTCCATAAGCCGAGTAGATATCGCGGAATGTGTCACCATCGATGTCGAGATTTTTGACCACGACAAATCCCTGACGCATCAGTAAGTTTTTAATCGTTTCGGTCTTGGCTTCCAGAAAGTCCCGATGATCGATATACGCGCCAAAACCGGACGGCATGATCGGATTAAACTTCACTATTTCGCTCATTTTCTTCCTTATCCTCAGTATTTTTTGCCAAGCACATTTTTGAAATGTCCCTGAGCGTCACGAGCCTGGAACGCTGCTTTATGGACAGCTTTGGAAGCGTCACGGGTTTGTTCCAGTAGATGGATGAACGGCTTGTTGACCGCTCGCTTCGTATTAATGAATGCAGAAGCCGGGTAGCCGGCCATCACGTGCGCCTGTGTGATCGCGGCATCCAGCAGCGCACTGCTCTCCACCACCTGATTAACCAGCCGATAGTCCACACAGCGTGGAGCATCGAGCGACTGGCACTGGTAGATGATTTCCTGCATTGTGCTAAATCCGTGGGTGAATCCCAGGATGGCGGCGCCAACCGAGCACCCGATACCATGCTTAAGCTCCGGCATCACAAAATTTGCTGTCGACGCCATCAGTCGCTGGTCAAACATCAGAGCGAACTGGAACCCCATACCAATCGCATAACCATCCACCGCCGCGATCGTTGGTTTATTCACATTCAGGACGGCCTGATACAAATCAATCACGCGGTCAATCCACTCTTCGATGTCCTCGCTGCGTGATAGCAGCTTAACTTCGTTGAAATCTCCGCCAGCGGAAAAGGAACGCGCTGCCCCGCCATACACTACGACAGCTTGCACGCTGTCGTCGGCATTGGCTCGCGCCAGCGCGTCCTTCACACTGTTTTCCAGCGAACGACTAAAGGGGTTATGTTTGTTCGGATGATCCAGCGTGATCACCCGAACCTCACCGGTATTTTCTTCCAAAACCATAGTTAGTCCTTTTAAATCAGTTCTTTAAGCTGAGATGGCGTCACATCTGTAATGGCGAGTCGGCCACGGAGGAAGGCTTGATAAACACGGTAGGTAAAGCGACTTTTGGTCTGGTAGTTATCCACCGTTGACCCGAGAACATTCGCAAAGGCCTGATTAACGGAGGAACCTTCGTGAATGCCGATTTTCTTGCGCCAGACAATGTCTTTCGGCAGCAATTGCAGAGAATCAGCGTATTCACGCAGGATGTTTTTGACTTCGTTGTCGAAAATTTTGTAATCAGGATGTAGCGCATGACACAGCGAGATTAAGGAATGGCTCCAGAAGGGGTGGCGAATATCAATGCCGTAACGGGAAGCGCCGTGGGTGGCAAACTCCCCCGTCCAACGCGTCCGATACACTTGCTCGGCAAGCAGTTGATTCGGGTTGTCATAATGCGCTCCCGGTTTCAGTATGCCGCCAAAGAGCAGGTCGGAACCGTATCCGGTGAGCATGCAAGACACCTGTCCCTGCGCTTGACGATAGACATTGAACAACCCGGATTGGATTTCAGCAGATAAGCCGTCAAATATTTCGTTGTAATAGATGGATTCGATGATGCCGTTGATCACCTCGGTTTCGGACAGAATTTTCACCTGATGGTGCGTGCCGAGTGCATCAGCAACCTGCTGAGAAAACTCAAACTCATTGCTGAGTTCCGTACCAATCGAATACGTATTCAACTGCTTGAAATGACGACTGGCGAGCGCCGTTACCAGGCTGGAATCCAGACCGCCGGACAATGGAATCCCCACGGTATCAAAGCGCGGCGCTAAATCCTCAAGCGGCGCATTCAGGTAGCGCTCAATCAATGCCAGCAGCGGTTCACGCGGGAGCGCTAGCAATTGGTTGCTGGCTGGAGTGGTCAGCGTGCGGCTTTCAACAAAAGGATAACCTTCGCTATCGTGTGTAAGGACATGCACCGCACCCGGTTTAAGACGCTGCGCATTTTTCACCGGCGTATAGGTATCCGCCCGCATCAGCGACTGGCACACCAACGCCTCTTCTTCAAACCACAGCGCGTCTTCACCTTCTACCGCAGTAACCAACTTCAGGCTATTGGTCATCCAGGTTTTTTTGCCCTGTACGACATGAACCGGTGAGAAACCACGCGACTCGGTAATCACCGTCAATTCGCCGTTTGGTTCATCAATGAAAAAACAGAAGTCACCTTCAGCCAGCGCCAGTGCATTCGCACCCAGACGCGTGAACAGCAACGCCAGCAGTTCGGCATCATTAGCCAGATAAGCCTCGCCCTCCCACACGCCGACCAATCCGATCAGACATGTCCGATTGTACAGCGACCCTATCAGGTAGGCCGGCCCTCTTTCCATCTCACACTTCTGATAATGGCCATTCTGTTCGATAAAAAGATAGCCATTAGATAATGCTTCGCCCTTTCCGTCGAAGTCGCGTTGGAGAGTATTTATATCGGCATCAGAACCTTTATAAACAACGCAAAAACTATTGCTCACAGTAATAACCCTTACCTTAATAACAACATGAGAGAAAACAACGTTTGAATTCGTCACGTATCATAGAAAAGGCAAAGATAAATATTAACCGTGTAAAAGTTCAGCTAATGTGTTTCTTTTAGATAGGGAGTAACTATTCTTTTGGATAGGCTCCTCCCTATTGGCAATGATGAATACATGCTAACGGGCGTCCATATGCCTCATCATTGCAGGTTCACAAGGGGAATGGAAAAGATTTAACTCAAGTGCTTTAGTTATAGCATGGCGGGAATTGATAACATCCAATTTGCGGACTGAGTTGTTAATATGGAACTTAACGGTGACCTCACTAATACCTAATATACGAGAAACTTCTTTGTAAGTTCGTCCACTACTCACCAGGAAAAGCACTTCGGTTTCACGCGGGAAGAGTAAGGCATTTCTTGAATTATCGGGGGGTTTATCTTGATCGTTGATAGCTCGCTGATAGGCCATCACTTTTTCATGTACGTTCACAAGCAACATCTGCAAATCATTTTCATAATTCTTCATGCATTTTTCGAAATTCGCATCGTCCAAATGGTTAGCTATACTCAGCGTCGCCACATTATTATCATGATCGTGCAAAACAAAGGTATAACCTGAACTTATATCGTGCTGTACAGAAGAAATAAAGACATCCTGATTCTTGGCTCTTAGCGTCACAAGATCGTTATCATCCCAGGAAAACGGCGTGATACGCGCTAATGAGGAAACAATTATAGGGTCACTCAGAAACATCTCTTTTTTTATATATTCCTTCATCCACGTTTCTGGATAATTTGAAATAATATAAGGTTGGCTGGTAGCGTTTTTACTCATCATAAAATAAGAAAACCATACATCACCGACCCCTTTCAACTTCCTTTTTATAAAAGAATGGATTTCATGATCCATATTACCCTCTCTTACCGACTTTGCTAAAACATTAAAAAACACTGTTTCCCTCAGAGTAAAATATAATTATTTTTAGTTATATCAGATATAATCACTAATATTTATCAAGGCGAAAAGTTATCAACTACCATACAAATAGTCAACATTTTATATACATGACCTGACGCAACAATAATTAATAGGATTACTATTATTCGTAATATTATTTACAACAAATAAATGGTAGTAACCGGATTGCTGTGCGTTACTGCCCCCAGGCCATAATACCTTAGAGACGCAGACCATTTACTGATTATGGGAATCGGAAGGTGTTAACCGGTGAGGAGAAAAGAGAGCATCGGACGCAGAAACGACACGTCCGATGCGAATACGGTTAGCGTAGCGACTTATTCCCCGCGCAACGCCGTGGCAGGTGATTGGCGGTAAGACAGCATCGCGGGGATGGTGAGTACGACAGCGGCAACCAGCAACAAGAGCAGGACGAAATGGATGTCTTCCCATTCCAGTGTTACCGGCAGGACAAAGCCGCTTTTCTCGCTCATCACTACCGCGATCGCACGTGCGGCAAGATAGCCCAAGCCGACGCCCAGCAGCACGCCAACGCTGACCAGCGACATCAGTCCGCTCCAAATCAGCGTGAAAATGCCATAGCGTGGTGCACCAAAGGCGCGCAGTGCGCCGATCTGTTTCTGCCGTTGCCGCAGGTGGATCACCGCCACCATCGCCACCGCAACGCCCACTAATCCCTGTGTACCCAGCGAGATATACGTCAGGAGTTCACGAATATCGCCCAACATCGAGTAAAGCTTCACTAGCACTTCGCCGGGGAACACCGCCAGCGTCGTGTTGCTGCGATACAGCGACCGCAACTGATAGGCACCCGCGATCGTTTTCGGTTTAACGACGATAGCGGGCAAGCCCGCCTGATGCGCGTGTCCATGCGCTTCTGCTTCGCCGTGCTCGTCATCGTGTGAATCCGTGACTGGTTGAGCGGCATCGGCATCGGCATCGGCATCGGCATCGGCATCGGCATGATGTTCATCGCTTTCCACTGAATGCGCTTCATGGTGATGTTCATCGGCATGGTGATCACCTTCCGCATGCGCGGCGTCATCATGATCATGTCCGCGATGTTCACCCTCATGTTCATCATGGGCGTGGCTATCATGAGAATGATCATCATGGTCGTGATCATCGTGATGCGCATCGTCCGCACCATGCGGTGGATGGATGCCATGCACTCGCCACACCGCGTTCACTGGTACCAAAATCGCTTTATCCCACGCGCTGCCGTCAGCAGGCAACACACCGACTACAGTGTAGGTGACGTCATCGTGCGCATGCGCCCCTTCCGTTCCCACCTGGCCGTGAATCGGGCTAAATGTACTCCCTATCGTCAGTCCCGTTTGTGCGCCCACCACGGCTTCAAAGCCGTCGTCAAACATGCGGCCTGAGGCAAGCTGACGCTTACCGTTATCCGTCACCAGCGGTGCTGTGGTTCCGACGATCGGCATCCCCTGATAGAAATCACCGAACGCGACCGGTGCTGCCCATGCTACCAGCGGATTTTTCTCCAAATCAGCTAGCACTTGAGCGGGGATCAGCGTCAGCGCAGACGGTTGCAGGAACACGGATGACAGCACGAGCTGGGTTTCACTCCCCGGCGCGCCGATCACCAGATCGAAACGGTCAGCGGCTTTGGCACTGCCCATGCGCAGCGCTCTTTCCTGCAAACTCACCGAAATACTTAACGCTGTCGCCATCGCGATCAGCAACACCACGACCAGCACACCCGGCCAGAGCCGACGCCAGTCGACCCAGATAAGACGCCATGGAATCATGCACGAACCTCCTGAGACAGCGTGTCCGCCACAAGGCGTCCTTTTTCCAGTTGAATACAGCGCGACATCTGCGAGGCCAGACGCGCATCGTGCGTAATCGCAATCAGCGTGGCACGACTGTCTCGTGCCAGCGTCACCAACAGATCGGAAATCTGCTCGCCGCTCTGCGCGTCCAGGCTGGCTGTTGGTTCATCGGCGACGATAATATCTGGCTTGCTGAGCAACGCTCTCGCCACGGCGACCCGCTGCTTCTCGCCGCGTGATAGCACGTCGATCGGGCGTTTTGCGGTATCCAGCCCTACCTGCGCCAGCAAATCCGCTGCCCGCTGTTTGAGCGACGCGGGTATCCGCCAGTGGTGAAACTGCGCGGGCAGTAAGACATTTTCCAGCGCATTCAGACCGGGGAACAGATGGAAATCCTGCATCACCAGCCCGATATGTTCTGCCCGCCAGCGGTCGCGTTCCGCTTCGCTCATCTGCCAGATATCCTGCTTTTCCCACTGCACACAGCCTGTTCCGCTGTGGTCCATCCCGGTGATGGCATTCACCAGCGTGGTTTTGCCTGAACCGGAAGGCCCCATCACCGCAACCCGCTCGCCAGAACGAATAGACAGCGCAGGAATATCCAGCACAGCCTCGGACGTATCGGGGAAGGTCACACTCAGGTGTTGAATCAATAACTCCGCCATCAGCGCTCCTAAAGGGTATCGAACGTGGCTTCACGCAGCCGCAGCAGGCTGACGAAACCCGTTTCAGGATCGGTCCACGATCCGTGTTCCAGCACGCCTTCCACCTCAATCATGGTGTTGTTCTGTACGAAGGTCTGACGTTTGGCGAGATAGACGACAACAATATCTTCGGGCCAGTCCGCATCAGACGAACAGAAAGGGCACAGCGCCATCGGCATTTTGGTTAAGACAAAGAATTGTGACTCCGCCTTAAGCGGCGGCGCCATAAAGCCGCGCATCGTTACCCGTTTACCGGAAAGCGCCTTGACGTCATTGGAGAATTCCAGACCCAGCACGCCGTAAGAGGCATACAGCTTCTCGAAGGAAAGTTCAGACTGTGCGGCTTTCACCGGCGCAATACCTCCGAGAAGGAGGAGCACCAGTACCGCACGCAGCCAGGCGAATAAAAGCGGGGTTTCCCCCGCTTTGCCACATTTCGCATTATTCATCGCGTTGTCGGATTACTTTTTGTCCTGCGGTTTTACCGCCAGTGCATCAACAATGACCCGGAACAGATCGGTGTTTTCCATGTAGCCACGAATGCGCTCTGCGCCAGGGCCGCTAGCTTGAATCACCATATCGTCAACCGCATGAACGCCCGTATCGGAAGAGCGTGGCAGAATCCCTTCGCGGAATACCGCCCCCTCCACTTTCTCGTAGGCTTTGTTGGCAACGTATTCATCTTTTTCGTTCTTGATAGCAGGAACGAACTGGCTATCCAGCTTCGGACGGAACGTTTCGTAATAGTCAGGGAAATTATTGAAGAACACCGCCAGACGTTTGGAGACGTTCAGGTCATCGGGGTAACCGTCTTTGTTGGCATCCTGATAGTTCGGGTAGCCCGCATCTTCATACACGCCGACTTTCTCGCGCATTTCGGTGCCCGGCTTGTTGTCATCCACCGTACCGATGATAGACAGACCGTGCGTATGATCGCCCGTCACGATGATCATCGTATCCGGGTTTTTCTCGGCGAATTTCTTCGCGATGGCCACAGACTGATCCAGCATAATGGTGTTCGTGAAAGCGCGCTCCCAATCCAACGGGTGCGAGGCTTTGTCGATCAGCGCGGATTCCACCATCAGGAAGAAGCCGTCTTTGTTTTTGGACAGCACATCCAGCGCCGCCTGCGTCATGTCCGTCAGGTCAGGCTGGTTAGGGAATTTCTTGGCCACATCGTTTTTCAGGAAACGACGATCCATCACACCATCCATATTGCCAGTGTGGAACAGTCCCAGCAGTTTGGTGGCCTGCGCCGCGTTTTTCTTCAGCGAATCCGCATCGGTCACCAGTGAGTAGCCAGCCTGCTGGAATTTCTCAACGTAGTTGATTTCATCTTTACGCTTTGAGCCCGGCGTACTTTTCGGCAGGAAGTAAGCAGAACCGCCGCCCAGCATGACCGTAGGCTGCACGTTGTAGAACATCTCGACGATCTCGGCTTTATCCGCACGACGGCGAGTATGAGAAACGACTGCCGCTGGTGTGGCGTCCTGAAGTTCAGCATCGCTGACGACGCCAACAGACATCTTGGTAGAACGGGTCAGCAACTCACCCAGCGTTTCCTGCTTCGGGTGTTCCAGTGAATTTTTGCTACGACTGACGTACACACCCAGCGCGTTCACGCCGGATTTGTGACCGGTCATGTAGGCGCTCATGGTGTTGGCGCTGTCGGCCGCGATAGAGTCGGTACTGGACGTACCGGCAAACGCCATATATTGCAGGTCATCGATCGCCAGACGACCAGTTGCCTTGCCTTCCGTCACCCCTTTGGACAGGATGCGTGCGCCTGTGCGGTGCGCAACAGACAGGCCATCGCCGATGAACAGAATCACGTTTTTCGCTTTACGCGTACCGGACGCCTGATAAACCTCCCAGTTCACTTGCGCCTTTTTACCTTTGGCTTCCGCCTCTACCACATACTTGCCCGCTTCCGGCAAGCTCACGTCTCGCAGCCAGATCGTGGAAGCGTTGCCGCCATCTTCACGCTCAACAAACGACGCCGTTTTGCCCAGCACCTGCTGGTAATCTTTGCCGTTAATCAGAATACGAACGTCTTGTGGCTTAAGTACTTCATCAAACTCGACTTTAAAATCGAATTTCCCGCCCGCTAGCATGGTGGCGCGGTCAATAGGATAAATAGCCTGAGCCTGCACCATCCCCGGTAAAGCAGCAGAAATCAGTAAAGGCAGTAACCAGCGAGCTTTCATTGTTATGTCCTTGGTTGCGTCATTTAGCAGGACATAACGTAGTTACCTTTTTTTACAGTTTGATGAATTTCACCATAAATTATTTCACTTATATCTAACCTACTCTGGCTTCTCTTTTAACGGAAAGCGACGCCGCACGACGACAAAGAACAGCGGCACAAAGAAGATGGCGAGGAAAGTGGCGGCCAGCATACCGCCAATCACCCCCGTTCCCACGGCATGCTGGCTGGCCGAGCCCGCGCCGCTGCTGGTCGCCATCGGCAGAACGCCGAAAATAAACGCCAGTGACGTCATCAATATCGGCCGTAATCGCTGACGGGAGGCCTCCAGCGTGGCCTCAACCAGATCCTTGCCTTTTTGGTTCATCTCGTTAGCGAACTCCACAATCAAAATGGCGTTCTTCGCCGATAGCCCGACCACCGTCAGTAATCCAACCTGAAAATAGACATCATTTTCCAGACCGCGCGCCCAGGTGGCTAGCAGCGCCCCCAGCACGCCCATCGGCACGACCAGCATGACGGAGAACGGCACCGTCCAGCTTTCATACAGCGCTGCCAGACACAGAAACACCACCAGCAGCGAAACGGCATACAGCGCTGGAGCCTGCGCTCCGCTCAGCCGCTCCTGCAACGACATCCCCGTCCACTCTACGCCAAAGCCTTCCGGCAGCTTCGCCACCAGCGATTCCATGATCGTCATGGCGGTACCGGTACTGACGCCCGGCATCGCTTCACCGACGATTTCCAGCGAAGAATAGCCGTTGTAACGCTCAAGACGCGGCGAACCGCTTTCCCAGTCGGTTTGCGCAAAGGCACTGAACGGCACCATGCCGCCGCTGTTGTTGCGCACATACCATTTGCTGATGTCGTCCGGCAGCATACGGAACTTTGCCGCCGCCTGAACGTAGACCTTCTTCACGCGGCCACGATCAAGGAAATCATTCACATAGGTCGAGCCCCAGCCCGTTTTCAACGTGCTGTTGATGTCATCCACCGACACGCCCAGCGCCTGTGCTTTGCGCTGTTCGATATGAATCCGCAGTTGCGGGCTGTCGTCCAGACCGTTGTGGCGCACGCGCGTCAGTTCGGGGTTACTGTCGGCCATATTTAACAGCTGATCCCGCGCCGCCATCAGCCCATCGTGTCCCAGTCCAGCGCGATCCTGTAACCGCATGGCAAAACCCGCCGCACTCCCCAGCCCGTTAATTGACGGCGGACTGCTGGCAAACACGCGCGCCTCCTTGATGTCGTGAAAGGCTTTGGTCGCGCGTTCGATCACCGCAAACGAACTGCTCTCCGGTGTGGTGCGTTCGCTCCAGTCTTTAAGACGTATAAACAGTCGCGCCACGTTTTGCCCGTTTCCCCCCGGCCCCGAGCCAATGGTGGAAAACACGGACGTCACGGTGTCTTTTTCCTGCGTGAGATAGTACTGCTCGATCTTGTGGACCACCTGTAAGGTCTGCTGCTGCGTCGATCCCGGCGGTAGCTGCACTTGTGTCGTGAATACGCCCCGATCTTCCTGTGGCAAAAACGAGGTCGGCAGTCGGAAGAACAGGAAAGCCATAATCCCGATGATGCCCATATACAACAGTAGCCAGCGCCCGCTGCTGATCACTATCTTGCCGACGCCACGCTCATACTTCAGCGACGTGCGGGTAAAACTCCGGTTAAACCAGCCGAAGAACCCTTTGCGGCCGTGATGCTGCCCTTTAGCAAGTGGCTTAAGCAATGTCGCACACAGCGCGGGCGTCAGAATCATCGCCACCAGCACAGACAGAATCATTGACGTCACAATCGTGATGGAAAACTGACGGTAAATCGCCCCTGTAGTACCACCAAAGAAGGCCATCGGCACAAACACGGCAGACAGCACCAGCGCAATCCCGACCAGCGCGCCTTGCACCTGTCCCATCGATTTACGTGTCGCCTCCCGTGGCGAAAGCCCCTCCTCACTCATCACCCGTTCGACGTTTTCCACCACCACAATGGCATCGTCCACCAGCAGACCAATCGCCAGCACCATCGCGAACATCGTCAGGGTATTCAGGCTGAACCCACAGGCGTACAGCACAGCAAACGTGCCGAGCAACACCACCGGCACCGCAATCGTGGGAATCAGCGTGGCACGGAAATTCTGCAAGAACAGGTACATCACCAGAAAGACCAGCAGCACCGCTTCAAACAGGGTTTTCACCACGTCGGTGATAGAGGCTTTAACAAAGGGGGAGGTTTCGAAAGCGATGTTGGCTTCCAGGCCGTGTGGAAAATAGCGTGACAGTTCCTCGATTCGTTCTCTGACGCGCTTATCGGTTTCCAGCTCGTTCGCGCCGGACGCCAGCTTCACCCCCAGGCCGGAGGCAGCCTGACCGTTGAAGCGACTGAGAAAATCGTAGCGTTCGGCACCGAGCTCCACTTCCGCGACATTGCCAAGCGTCACGGCGGAGCCGTCCTGATTGACGCGCAGCGTGATATCACGGAACTGCTGTGGCGTCTGTAACAGCGATTGCGCGTTGATCGCGGCGTTAAGCGCCTGATTATCCACCGACGGTACGCCGCCGACCTGCCCTACCGAGACCTGACTGTTCTGCGATTCGATAGCCCGCACCACATCACTGGTCGTCAGCGCATAATCCATCAGTTTGGCCGGATCAAGCCAGATACGCATCGCATACTGCGATCCGTAGGAATCGACCTCACCGACCCCGCTAATACGGCTGATCGGCTCCTGAATATTGGTCGCGACATAATCGGCGATGTCCTGTTTGTCCATGCTGCCATCGGTAGAGACAAACGCGACCATTAGGATATTGGTATCGCCCGTTTTACTCACGGTCACGCCCTGCTGCTGGACTTCCTGTGGCAGCCTGCGGGTAGCGGACTGAAGCTGGTTTTGCACCTGCTGGCGAGCTTCATCGGGGTCAGTACCCGCCTCGAAGGTCAGCATGATGCGGGCTTGCCCGGTATTGCTGCTGTCTGAGGACATGTACATCAGATTATCCAACCCGGTCATGCTCTGCTCAATAACCTGTGTGACGGTATTTTCCAGGGTTTGCGCCGATGCACCGGGGTAGCTCGCCGTGATCCGCACACTGGGCGGTGCCAGATCGGGATACTGTTCCAGCGGTAATGACTTGATGGCTAACATACCGCACAGGCTGAGAAGGATAGCCAGCACCCACGCAAAAATCGGGCGATCGATAAAAAAACCCGCCATCGCTTTCAGACTCCTCAACCGTATTTCGAAGGGGTAACCCCCGACACAGACTATGTAAACTATCGGCAGACTCAATCATTACCACAGGGTGGCAAATTACCTTACCTGCGTAAACTGTCGAAATCGTGGAGAAATTGAGGAGAAAATGTAAATTATCGTCTTTGCGTATCGGTGAACATCTAGCGAGGGAATGGACACAGCCTGCGTGTCCATTCCTGATTGATATTGTCTTAACAACGTGAAAACAGCATTTTTCAGGTAACGATTACAGCACCATCTTTGCAATCATCAGCCCCACCACTACCGAGACCACGACACTGACCAATCCCGGACGCATAAAGCTATGGTTCAGCACATATTTACCAATGCGGGTCGTCCCCGTCGTATCGAATGCCAGCGCAGCCAGACATTGCCCGGCGACAGGAATGAAGAAATAACCATTTACCGCAGGCCATGCACCGATGAGCGCGTAAGCGGGCAAACCCAACGCGATCCCTAATGGTAATAAGATCATCGTCGTTGCCGCCTGACTGCTGACCATCGCGGAAACAAAAAACATCATTACCGCAATTAACCAGATATGTTCCTGCAAGATGGACTGCACACCGGCTTTAATGAAGGGTAAATTTCCACTCACAAACGTGTCGCTCATCCACGCCAGACCGAAGGCACACACAATCGCCAACGCACCAGCCTTGAATACCGTCCCGCTCAAAATCTGGTCAATGGACGGACGGCAAAATAAAACGATCAGACAAGCGAACGACAACATGGTTATCTGAATCGTATATGACATGGATAACAACTGTGGACCTTTTGCGGTTTCAACCATCGGCCTCAGGGACGGAAAAACGCCGAGCAGCACAATCACTACCGCACCTAACAAAAACAGCAGGACAGACAGCTTCACTCGCCAGGTCGCGGGAGTACGCGCTTTCCGCTGTTCGGTGCCCTGAATCAATCCTTCTTTTACCCGACGTTGATATTCCGGATCATCGGCCAGTTCTTTCCCCATGGAAAACGTTGATAGCGCCCCTGCTGCCACACCAATAAGTGTCGCAGGTACACAGACCAGCATGATGGAGGAAATACTGATGTCTAACGGCATCATGAAGCCGATCATTGCTGCCATGGCCGCAGAAATCGGACACGCCGTTATCGCCTGCTGTGACGCAATCACCGAGATGGACAAGGGCCGCTCAGGCCGGATACCTGAATCACGAGCAACCTCAGAAATCACCGGTAACAGGCTGTAAACGACATGGCCGGTGCCAGACATAAAGGTAAAAAGGTAGGATACAAATGGCGCGAGTATTGTAATGTATTTCGGATGCCGTCTGAGCAATCGTTCAGCGACCGAAACGAGAAAATCCAATCCCCCCGCAGCCTGGAGTGACGATGCTGCCAGCACGACAGAAAGAATAATCAACATCACATCGACGGGAGGTGAAGACGGCGATAGCTGGAACAGGAAGACCAGTACACCAACGCCTAAACCGCCGATCATTCCCAAAAAAACGCCACCGATTCTGGCACCGTACATCAGAGCTAATATAATGAAACACAATTCTGTCCAAAACATATATCACCCCAACTTTTATTTTAATATCCCGCCATACTTCAAGTTGCATGTGAGTTGGCTGCAAATCGAATTATTTAGGGTATAATGTCAAAATGAATTTCGGATAATTATTCGGCTTCTAAATAAGATTTACTTATTCTTTGAATGACTTTCCATAACCGAATGCCCCGAAGTATCGCAATGTTTTCCCTGCTAACTGGTTGCCTTTCTCTATTGCCGTTAATATCTTTTCTTTTTTAGTGCCTTTAAACTGTTCATCAGAAAACAAGAAAGAGACTAAAAAGCCAGTAAGAAAAGAATCGCCTGCGCCTAACGTATCAACAGGCTTGATATAATCAGGCCGATAAAAAGTCATTTCATCGCCATCATAATGGTAAACGCCTTCATGGCCACGCGTTGCAACCACAGTATTACAACCATAATCAAACAGCATATTTAATTTATTTTTTGTTTCCTTTTCTGATAAATGACTACAGGAAACAAAACCATAATCGATAAAAGGACACACTTGCCTGAAGTAATCATCCGTACCACGCATAGAGAAATCGAATGATAACAGGACACCTTGTTGTTTAATGATCTCTAATTGGTTTTCCAAATAGCTATTCAAACTTACATGAACCAAATTAAACCCTGAGATATAGTCTAAATCAGCAGATTCAAAAACAAGTGGATGTTCACGCAGCACACCACCTTTATTACTGTGGAGAAAAGTTCTTTCACCGTCGATCAGGTCAATGCAGGCATAGCCATTCTCCCCTGAATAATGGCGGCATCGTTGCGTATCAATACCAAGATGATGTAGCGTGTCTTGCACGTGCCTGGCAGGTTCATCGTCACCAAATACCCCCATGAATGCGCTGTCTAATCCCAATTGTTTGGCATAAACGGAAAAATTTAGCGTATTTCCACCTGGGTACATCAACCCAGTGTGTAAATATTTATCAACAACATTATCGCCAATACCAATGACTCTGTATTTCATTTATTTTCCCGCCGTCTTTCTCAGGGTAAATAACGGTATCTCATTTTATTAAGACAATAACGATCCACCGACAGAAAAGGAGCAGCATCCCTGCTGAAATACCCTTTCATACAAAAATGACACATCAATTTTATTAGAATAATCTGGGGTATCGTTTTTATAAAAACAATATCATTCGTTTATCAGTAATCAACTTTCCACATATAGCGACGTGTTGTTAGCGGATGTTGACGAATCGCTGCCAATGCACGATTGTATACCGGATAAACGTTATTAAATAAAGAGTGGTTAAAATAATCGACAACCGAGACATCAAGAGTAGAAATACCTAACTCTTTTGCATCAATCACTTCAATACGCTTGCCATATTTTTTAAGGAATGTCAGCGCACGTTCATCCAGCGCTCTGGTTTTCCCTTCAGAAAGTTGAATAAAGAATGGCGTGTTGGCATCAGTAATCTCAAATGGCCCATGGAAAAACTCACCGCTATGCAGACAAGCAGAATGAATCCATTGCATTTCCATGAAAATACAAATGCTTTGCAGATAAGCTGAACCATAGCTCGCACCACTACCCATCGTATAAATCACCGGGTCGTCTTTATATTCTTCAGCAAAAGCCTGTGCGCGTTTTTCAACGTGAATACAAGCCTGTTTAACGATTTTGTCGATCTTACCTGCCGCGTCCAGGAACTTATCGTAATGGGCATAGCCTTCCGTCTGGTTGAGAATCTCAACACCGGTTAACAATGCTTTTATGGTTTTTTCTTCAGCAATATCTTTATCGTCACCAAAGCTATAAGTCACCACGTGATCGCAAAACGCCACCAGCGGAGAATCAGTGAGCCACGTTAAACCAATAACCGGAACCCCACGACTCTGCGCCAATTCTGCGGCTTTAATGGTTTCTGGCGTATTGCCTTTATGTGATGCAACAATCAATACCGCGTTTTCACCTAACGCAGCAGGCGGGTTATTGACGAATTCACTACTGTTGTATAGCCCGACAGAAATGTCTTTGCCTTCTGTTTCCAAAAGGCTTTTTACCGGATAAAACGCTGCATAGGAGCCACCACAGGCCGCGTAGTAAACATGCTTAATCCCGCCGACGTCTGCCTTGTCTGCAATAATGCCCGTTACAATCTCTTTTATGCTCATGATTCCTCTCAATAGCGCTTGTGCTTGGATACTCAGTTCACACGTTAAAAAATGTATCAAAATGAACTATAAATTACATATAACATTACAATACATATCATTCAACAAATCGTTCGCTACATGCAAAAAAACTATGGAGCAGATCACTTTTCCCGCATTAACGACGGGGAGTTAATCCACCTGCGGAATGGAGGCGACAAAAAAACCGCCGCGGGCGGTTATTAGCAGTGAAGAACAGATGGAGCGGCAACGCTGAGGAGTATTAGACAAAGAAACGGATTTTATCGCCCACAATAAGCTGGGTGGATGAGCAAGAAGCCTTACCGTGATTATCAATAATACGACTGGTAATAGAGATTAGCGGATACCCTGTCGGTATCGCCAGATAATGGGCAACGTCGTAGCTCGCGTATACCAGCTCAATAACCTTGGCTGAGCGGGTAAAATAGATATCATATTTTTCCTTCAGAATTTGATACAACGACTGTTGGTTAAGCTCTTCCGTCAACAGGAAGGAAAACGTTTCGGGAAAACGGGCGATTTCCAGTGAAACCGGAATATCATCGGCGTAGCGAATACGCTCCAACGTGATAATACGGTCATCGTCGGCCAGTTCCAGTGCATCGCGAACCTCTGTTGTTGGCATTTCAATGACGGATTTAATCGTCCGGGCTCCCGGTCGACGCCCTTGCGAGCGACAAAGCTCCGAAAAGCTGACGATTCCGGACATATCACGTTGAAATTTTTCCGCCGAGACAAAGGTTCCTTTGCCGGAAATTCGCGTGAGCAAATGATCTCGCGTTAACGCTTCCAACGCCTTGCGAACGGTAATGCGGCTGACCTGATAATTCTGGCTGAGTTCCAGTTCCGTGGGGATTTTCTGTCCGGCTTTAAACTCACCATCCAAAATCGCTGATTTGATCTTCTGTTCTAACTGCTTATACAAGGGCAGTGCACTGTCGGTATCCAGTTTCGCCACGATATTGACCATCCTTTTTTATCAGGCATTACGCTGTACGCCCATACAACACGCGCTTTACAGCGACGTATCCATAATCTGTCCGCATGTTAAGCATAACATTATATAACAAAGGCGTTAAATAACCCATCGTCCAGCCTGTTTTCTTCCCTGACGACTTCATCAGGCTGATATCGTTCGTTGCGAAAACGCCATAATAGCTTCAACAAATGCGTCCGGATGAGAAATAAACGGCGCATGTGCCGCCTTGGGAATCACCAGCGATGATGAGTCAGGCCATTGTTGATCCAACAGGCTCGCCACCTTGCGCGGTACCAGACCATCCAATGCGCCATACACTCTCAGGAAGGGTTGTGTCAGCGCGGCGAGCGACTGACGCAAATCAGCCTGACGAAGAATATCCAATCCGCCATTGAGCACCTCAACGGAAGGCATCGGTTGTTCCAGCACCACACTTTTCAGTAAACGCGCATCCTGCCGTGCACTGTCCGTCCCCAGCGTTTGCAACGCCAGAAACCGCTCGACCGTACGCTGGAAATCTTCGCTAAGCTGCTGCTGAAATCCCTGCAATACGTCCGGCTTGATCCCCGGCCAGTTGTCCTGTGCGCTAAAACAGGGGGACGATGCCACGGTAATCAGCTTTTCCACCTGCGAAGGTGCGCGCAACGCAATCTGGCTGGCAACCAATCCACCCAGCGACCACCCTAGCCAGACGGCACGTTCCGGTGCCTGCACCAGCACGCGGTCCGCCATGTCACTCAGCGACATCGGCCCAAATCCCTGGCTTCTGCCATAGCCCGGCAGATCGACCAAATGCAGACGAAAATGCGGGGCGAGTCGCGCAACAATGTTCTGCCATACCTGCGCATTCAATCCCCATCCGTGCAGCAACACAAGATCCGTGTTTCCTGCGCCTTCGGTCTGCCAATACAACGCTGTCATCCGTTATCTTCTCCTCAGGGAAAAACATTTTCAGGGAAAAATATGTTAACCATCACCGCCCGTTGCTGGCTATGTTTATTACCGCTTCATCGTAGCCGGCAGGGAATTTGCTCGTACTGCCAGCGCCATTTGCCGCGTTTACCCGCCTGCTGCCCACGTTGTGGTTTGCCCTCCGGCGACACAATGCGCCAGTGCGGGCGCTGCCTGCAAAACCCGCCGCCCTGGCAATCGCTCATCTTTATCAGCGACTACGCGCCGCCGTTCAATACGTTGCTTAAGCATTTCAAGTTCCACGGCAAAACCGAGCTAGCAATGGTGCTCGCCCGGCAGTTGCTGTTGCGCTGGCAGATGACCTACCGCGAGCGGAAACTCACCGGACAGATTCCCCTGTTGCGACCCGATCGCCTGTTCACCGTTCCCCTGCACCGAAACCGACAGTGGCATCGTGGCTTCAACCAGACCGAATTGCTCGCTCGTCCTCTCGCCCGCTGGTTAGCCTGTGCTTACGATCCTTGCACATTACAACGCACCCGACGCACGCCGCTACAGCAAACGCTCAGCGCCAGCGCGCGGCAGCAAAACCTGCGGGGTGTGTTTTCCTGTGATATCTCGCTGTCCGGACAACAGGTGGTTTTACTGGATGATGTGGTCACCACGGGCAGTACCGCCGCTGAAATCAGCAGGCTGTTGCTGGCTCAAGGCGCAGCAGGCGTTCAAGTCTGGTGTTTGTGCCGAACCTTGTAGTCGGGGGGAGGATGGGCGTATTATAACCGATAAGTGCAGTCAACTATTGAGCTTACTATTATGATCCGTATTACCGATGCTGCTCAGGAGCATTTCCTGAAACTGTTGGCAAAACAGGAAGAAGGCACACAGATTCGCGTATTTGTTATCAATCCAGGTACGCCAAACGCCGAATGTGGCGTTTCTTACTGCCCACCGGATGCGGTAGAAGCCAGCGATACCGAACTGAAATTTGAAAAAATTTCCGCTTACGTGGATGAACTCAGCGCACCTTATCTGGAAGACGCTGAAATCGACTTCGTCACCGATCAATTAGGTTCTCAGCTCACGCTGAAAGCCCCAAACGCCAAAATGCGTAAGGTAGACGACAGCGCCCCGCTGATGGAACGCGTTGAGTATGTGCTGCAATCGCAGATCAACCCACAGTTGGCAGGCCACGGCGGTCGCGTGACGCTGATGGAAATTACCGATGACGGTATGGCGATTCTGCAATTTGGCGGCGGCTGTAACGGCTGTTCTATGGTCGACTACACGCTGAAAGAAGGGATCGAGAAAGAGTTGCTGGAAAAATTCCCTGAGCTGAAAGGCGTGAGAGATCTCACCGAGCACCAGCGCGGCGAACACTCCTACTATTAATCCTCTCCCCTGCTGATTATTCTTCTTCCTCCCCGACTCTGGGGAGGAAGACTTTTCGTTTCGCTTTAGGCTTTCTGCACTTACATCGGGGCGCCGCGACGTAAATCCATATCCCGAATCAGTCGTTCAAGGCAGCGATCGGCGAAGATGGATTCCAGCGGGCGTGTGAGCTTGCGCCGCCAGTTGGGGTATTCACGGTCAGTACCCGGCACATTGACCGGCGTGGCCATATCCAGCCAGTCTTCCAGTTGAAATCCAACCAGCGCACTTGCACTATCGGCGACATAACGATGAACACCGCGGCTCAACGGCGCGCCCATCGTCGTCAGTGCCGAGTTACGACCAACGCGCTGCGGCAATAGCCCGAATTCGTGCAATGCGTTGAGCAAGCCCTGTTTCGCTTTTTCACGCTGCAGCATCTGCTCTTGCAGTAGCGCTTCCGTCGGGTACAGTCCCAACTCCCGCCCCAGCGATAAATCCACGGTTTGCCAGTAGCCACGCAGCGTTGGGAGATCGTGCGTCGTAATGGTTGTCATGGCCTGACGCGGGTAGTCTTCCGGTGCGCGGAAGTGATTCTCCTCATCTTTTTCAAAGAACAGCACCTTGTAAGAATAGATACCGTAGTCATGCAGTTTGCTGACAATTTCCGGCGGCACGGTGCCTAAATCCTCACCGATAATCAGGCAGCGATGGCGCTGGCTTTCCAGCGCCAACACCGCCAGCAGATCGTCGACCGGATAATGCACATAAGCGCCGCTACCCGCCGACGCCGCCTTGGGTATCCACCACAGGCGCAAGAGTGCCATCACGTGATCGAGTCGCAACGCACCACAGTGCGCCATGTTGCTGCGCAGGACGTCGATAAACGGTTGATAGCCACGAAGCTGCATCATGGTGGGATTCATCGGTGCAAGCTGCCAGTCTTGTCCCTGTGGCCCAAGCGGATCCGGTGGTGCGCCGATAGAGGCATCAAGGCAATAGAGCTGTCGTTCGTCCCAGGTTTCCGCACCGCCCTGTGCGACCCCTACGGCCAAATCACGATACAGACCGAGCGGCAGGCCAAGCTGTTTACTGTGCGCGTAGCACTCCGCGAGTTGCTCATGCGCCACCCATTGCAGCCAACTGTAGAATGTAATCTCATCGCTGTTTTCGCGGCGGAATAACTTCACGGTTTCACTGTGCACGTCATGGTAATTGGCAGGCCATTGGTGCCAGTCCGCATAGTTCTCACCCTGCTTTTTCAGGTAGGCCTGTAATGCATCAAACGTCGCCTGAAGTTGGAGGCTCTGCCCGCCGCTAACGACAAACTGGCGAAAGGCGCTAATACGCGGATCCAGCGCGCTGCGGGTCGTAAAGTAGCGGAAAGCCAACCGTAAGGCGGTCAGTTTAAGGGCCGTCACAGGCTCATAATCGACCCAGCGCCCCGCTCGCAGCGAAGCAACCGCGCTTTGTGTCTCCTCACGGTGCCACCATGCCTGCGCCTCCTCGCTCTGCTGAAAATCATCAATACGATTCACATCGATATAAATAATGTTCAACCAGTGTCGGGAGGAAGGACTGTAAGGGCTTGCGGCTTCTGGCAGTGCGGGATACAGCGAGTGCAGTGGGTTCAAGCCTACAAAAGCGCCGCCGCGCCGGGCAATCTGCTCCACCAGTTGGCGCAGGTCACCAAAGTCCCCGACGCCCCAATTGTTCTGCGAACGTAAGGTGTAAAGCTGGACGGTAACGCCCCACCAGCGTTTTCCCTGCTGTAAGGCTTCAGGTTCATAGCAGCGGTGCGGCGCGACAATAATCCGGCAGCTCCAGCGCTGGTCAGCCTGCGTCAGCGTCAGGTAGTGGTAACCTAGCGGCAGCACGCCCGGCAAGGCCAGCGTTGAGCCGCCCGTTATCTGCCCTTGAATTTGACCGCCGTTTTCATACATCAGCGTCCAGAGGAATTCACCGTGACCAGCAAGCTCGATGGCCGCATTCCGCCCTTGCAAAAAGACACGAACAGGCGGCAAGGGCGCATTGCCGCTATCAGAAACGTCCATCATTGCCTGAATCTGGTTTCTGATTGCGGCCGCAACAATGTGCTCTTTGCCATAGGCATCAGTATAGTTTTCCGCGACGCCTGTCTGCTGGCTTGCCAGTTTATCCACCTTGAACACCCTCTCCTTTTCCTAACGATGCGCCTGCCAAATGCGCGTCTGGTAATCATGGATCGCCCGATCCGAACTGAACATCCCCATTTTGGCGGTATTCAGCACACAGCGGCGCGTCCATTCATCCGGCTCACGGTAAAGCGCATCAACACGCTGTTGCACCTCGCAGTACGGTGCAAAATCGGCCATTAACATATAGGGATCGCCCAGCTTCAGCAGGCTATCCAACAGCGGGGCAAACGCGCTTTTATCCCCCTGACTGAACACGCCGCTCGCCAGCTCATTCAGCACTTCACGCAGCAGCGGCGTCGAGGCAAGGTAGCCAGACGGCTCATAGCCCTGCGCCTGTAACGCTTTTACCTGTTCAACGGTGTGACCGAAAATGAACAGATTGTCTTCACCCACCTGCTGCGCCATTTCCACATTCGCTCCGTCCAACGTGCCGACGGTCAGCGCACCGTTCAGCGCCAGCTTCATATTACCCGTGCCGGACGCCTCTTTGCCTGCCGTTGAAATCTGCTCAGACACATCCGCAGCAAGAATCATCCGTTCCGCCAGCGATACACGATAGTCCGGCGGGAAGACGACCTTCAGGCGATCGTTAACACGGCGATCCTGATTAATGACCGCAGCGACCCGGTTAATGGCGTAAATGATGTTTTTCGCTAATACATAGCCCGGTGCCGCTTTGGCACCGAACAAAAAGACGTGCGGCACTATATCCAGATGCGGATTGTCACGCAATTGACGATATAGCGCGAGAATATGAAGCAGATTTAAATGCTGTCGTTTGTATTCATGCAATCGCTTGATTTGCACATCAAACAACGCCTGCGGATCGATCACGATGTCGTACTGCTGGCGCAGGTAGATTGCCAGTTGCGTTTTATTATCAGCTTTGATTTGTCGATAACGCTCACGAAAGCCCGCATCGTCAGCATAGGGTTCCAGCCCTTTCAGCGCGGGCAAATCATTCACCCACGGCGTGTGCAGCGTGTCGTCGATCAGCGCGGACAGCGCCGGGTTACACTGTTTTAGCCAGCGGCGTGGCGTAATGCCGTTGGTGACGTTATGGAATTTGGTCGGCCACAGATGATGGTATTCAGGGAACAGATCTTTCACCACCAGCGCCGAGTGCAGCGCCGCCACGCCGTTGACCGCAAAGCAGCTCACGACGCACAGGTTTGCCATGCGAATCTGACGCTGGTGACGGATAGCGAGCTTCGCCCACACCTGCCGATCGCCGGGCCACTTATCTTCAACCTGCGCCTTAAACTGCGTATCAATTTGCCGGACGATCGACAGGTGGCGAGGCAGCAAGCGGCCAAACAGCCGCTCATCCCAGCGTTCAAGCGCTTCCGGCATCAGCGTGTGGTTGGTGTAGGCAAAGGTGCGTCCGGTTATCGACCAGGCCTCATCCCATGACAGCTGATGTTCGTCCAGCAACAGCCGCATCAGTTCAGGAATCGCCAGCGTCGGGTGGGTATCATTAAGCTGGATGACTTCGTAATCCGGCAGCGTGGACAGCGCGCGCCCCGCCTTAAGATGGCAGCGCAGAATGTCAGCCACCGAACAGGCACAGTGGAAATACTGCTGCATCAGGCGCAGGCGCTTGCCCGCCGCATGATTGTCATTCGGGTACAGCACGCTGGTCAGGCTGGCGGCGGAAATGCCCGCCTGTGCCGCACGCAGATAATGTCCTTCGTTGAATAATGTCAAATCAAACGGATCGCGATGCGTCGCGCGCCACAGACGCAGCGGCTGCGCAGTGCCGTTATGATAGCCAATCACCGGTAAGTCACAGGCCTCGCCTCTGAAAACGGTATCCGGCAGCCAGCGCAGCGTCCCGTCCGTCTGGGGTTGCAGACGCCCGCCGAACCCGACATCCACCGCCAGTTCCGGGCGCGGCACAAACCACGGATAGGCGTCACGCTGCCAGTCATCGGCAGTTTCCTGCTGCTTTTCTTGCGCAAAGTGCTGACGGAACAGGCCATACTGATAGTTGAGGCCGTACCCCGTTGCAGGCTGCCCTATCGTCGCCATTGAATCCAGAAAGCAGGACGCGAGCCGACCTAATCCACCGTTGCCTAAACCTGGATCGGTTTCCTGCTCAAGAATATCGCTCAGGTTCAGCCCCTGCTCCGTCAGCACAGCGGCCACCGCGTCATACCATCCCAGATTCAGTAGGTTGTTGCCCGTCAGACGACCAGGCAAAAACTCCATCGACAGGTAGTTCACATGGCGCTGAGGCGTATTGGTAGTGGACGGCGTTGGCGACGCGATATGCATCAGCAGTTGTTCAGACAGCGCAAGGCTGACGGCACGCCAGCACTGCACCAGCGTCATCGCGTTAAGCGACGCAACGCCACCGAGCCACTGTTGACGGCGCAGCGCGGCGGCAAATTCTGATGCATCAAAGGCAATGGGGGGATGGGCGGAGGAAACAGGCTGCGCTAAAGCCTCTGGCTTTCTTGCAGCCGCCGAACGTGTTGACGAGCCTGATCGCTTTATAGAACCCGACTTTCTTGAAGAATCTGACATCGTGCCTCCTCCGTTCTCCGTCATGGAAAAGGCACATCGGGCTCAACACAACTCCAACTGTACCTTATGTTGTTCAATGATTTTCAGTACGCTGGGCGGTGGTGACTGATCGGTAAAAAGATAGTCGATCAAATCCATGTTGCCCAAATTCACCATCGCATTACGGCCAAACTTGGAATGATCCGTCACTAGCATGACGCAGCGAGAATTTTCAATAATCGCCCGTTTTGTGCGCACTTCATGGTAATCAAACTCCAGTAATGACCCATCCATGTCAATACCGCTGATACCCAAAATGCCAAAATCAAGACGGAACTGAGAGATAAAATCCAGCGTCGCCTCGCCCATAATACCGCCATCGCGGGTACGCACTTCGCCACCGGCCAGAATCAGACGAAAATCCTCTTTTGCCGTCAGCAGCGTTGCCACATTCAGGTTGTTGGTGACCACGCGCAGATCCTTATGCTGCATGAGCGCATAGGCCACTGCTTCAGGCGTGGTGCCGATATCGATAAACAAGGTGGCGCCGTCAGGAATCTGGCTCGCCACCCGACGGGCAATGCGCGCTTTTTCGTCCGACCACATCATTTTACGGTCATGGTAGGCCGTATTCACTGAACTGGACGGCAAGGCCGCACCGCCGTGGTGGCGATGAATTTTATTCTGCTCGGCCAGATCGTTCAGATCGCGACGGATGGTCTGCGGGCTCACCGCAAAATGATCCACCAGCTCTTCAGTACTGACATACCCCTGCCGACGCACCAGTTCAATAATGGCGTCATGCCGTTGTGTCTGCTTCACATTTATCCCCTAAGACGCCCCGATTTATCGGGGGTTTGTTTTATTATACGTGTCCCAAAAGGCCATCAATAGCCCGACAACCAGCCCAGCCACATGCGCCGCATTCGCGATCGACATGCCTAAAATATCGAAATATCCGGCGACCAGCCACAGTAAAGCGAAGACCATCAAACTGCGCGGCATCGATAAGTAGCCATCAGGCTCCCTTTCCCCACGCAGCCAGACATAGCCCATCAGGGCATAAACGACGCCAGACAGACCGCCAAAGTAGGTGCCGCTGAACCAAGACTGCGCCCAGCCGCTGACCAGCGCGGAAACCAGCGTGATGACCAGCAGTTTGCCGGTTCCCAACGCTTTTTCAACCGGCCCACCCAGATACCACCACCACATCAGATTGAACAAAATGTGCAGCAGGGAAAAGTGCAACAAAGCATGACTGAACCAGCGCCACAGCTGTAGCTGCTGTCCTTCCGCTGGGAACGCCAGCCACGTCAGCACGCTCTCATAGCCTGAAATCTGCATCAGGACAAACACCGCGATCGTTACGACCATCACGGATAACGTCAGCGGTCCCGCCTTTTGTTTCAGCGTTTGCAGGTAAGAATAACGTTGGTATTGAATACCGGTATCCATCGATCCCGTTTGCCAACTGGCCGCCAGATAGCGCGGGTTTGTCGGGTCGAGCAGGAAAATCTCCAGCGCTTCCTGAACCTTGCTCAATTGGGTTTCATCCTCCAGCCACAGTTCAGCTTCATACCCTTGGGGCCGCATTTCCAGATGCACCTGCTGCGTACGCATGTAATCAACAAATGCCTGAGCCAGACGTGGGTTGGAGAGAGCAATAACGCGGATTGTCATAATGAATTATTCACCGTAATGGATTGTTCTACGTATAGATTGCTCACCGTATCGTGAACTGATTGCGCGTAAAAATAACACATCTTGCTGTCAATCACCGTTTACTGCGCATTCCCCCTTCTCATTTACGGCGGGATTTACGTCACACATAACAACAAAAGCGTTTTCCAATATCACATTGATAACATAATAATTTATTTTTGTTTACTTCCGTTTCAACTTGTTTCTCATGACATTAGTCACTTTTTAATCAGCACACCTATTTTACTCTCCGGTAGAGACATTGGGAGGGAGCGTATGTTTCTTGAAGAAAGGCGAAATCGAATCCTGACCCATCTGGACAGACACGGACGGGTGAGCGTTGAGTTTCTGGCGAAAGAGTTCGCCGTCACTCGTGAAACCATTCGTAGCGACTTAAACGCCCTGTCAAATATGAACCTGATTCAACGTTGTCATGGCGGCGCCATTGTGACTCGCCGTAGCTTACAGTCCGAGCTTATCACTACCAACGGCGAAAATTTTGAAGTGCTGCTCAAACGTCTGGCCAGACAGCGCCATCCACAGGCTAGCAGAAACAAAGGAAGCAGGATGAACGGCAAGGTGTGTATTCTGGGATCGTTTAACATCGATATTGTCGCCAAGGTTGCCCGCTTTCCAAAAGGCGGCGAGTCGCTCATGGCGCAAGGCAGTACATTAGGCCCCGGTGGAAAAGGGGCAAATCAGGCGATGGCGGCCAGCCGGGCGGGATCGCGTGTCCATTTCGTTTCCAAAGTCGGCAAAGATCAATTCAGTCAGTTTGCCTACGACCATCTTGCGTCCTCTGAAATCCTGTCTTTTACGCTTTATCAATCTGAAACGGAGCCTACGGGCAACGCCATTATTTATGTCTCTCAGCAAAATGGGGAGAACATGATTGCGATTCATCCCGGTGCTAATCAAACGATTAATGAAGACGAAGTTGCAGCCATCACACCGGAGCTGACCCATGCGGATGTCCTGCTCCTTCAGTTGGAGAACAATTTCTCCGCAACCGTAAACGCCATGAAATTGGCTCGCGTGCTGGGTAAGAAGGTCATCCTCAATCCCGCACCTTATTCCGATGACATCCTGCCTTATCTGGATTATATCGATGTGATTACCCCGAACGAAACGGAGGCTTCACTCCTGTCTGGGATAGAGATTCACGACCTGGATAGCGCAAAAACAGCGGCACTGAAGATCGCCGAACGTGGCGCACGGTGCGTCATCGTGACAATGGGGGCGTGTGGCGCGCTATTGCTGGACAACCAACAGTTTCAGCATATTCCCGCCTTTCCCGCGCTCAGTATTGATACCACAGGGGCGGGTGATGCATTTAACGGTGCCCTCGCCGCCGCCATCGCCAATGGACAAAGTCTCGTTCAGGCTGCGACCTATGCCTCTGCTTTTGCATCGCTGGCCGTAGAACGCGAAGGCGCGGCGAACATGCCAGAACACCGTCAAGTCAAAGCGCGGCTAGCACAGCGTTAATGACACATTACATTCAAAAAAACCATCCGGTCAGGAGTAAATCATGAAAGAGATCGACGGCATTGTACCAGTCATGCTGACCCCGTTTACCGACAACAACAGTATTGATTACCCCGGTCTGGAAAAACTTATTGAGTGGTATCTGGATAAAGGCGTTGATGCACTGTTTGCCGTCTGTCAGTCGAGTGAAATGTTATTCCTTAGCCTGCCGGAACGTGTGGCTCTGGCTCGCTTTGTCGTCGACAAAGTCGATGGTCGGGTGCCTGTCATTGCATCAGGCCACATCAGTGATGATGTTGAGGAGCAGATTCATGAACTACGCGCGATGTCGGAAACCGGTATTGACGCTCTGGTACTGGTCACCAATCACCTTGACCCACACCATCAAGGTAGTGAGATATTTTACGCTACGCTGAACCGCCTGCTCACGGCGCTTTCGCCCGCTATACCTCTGGGGCTATATGAATGTCCGGCACCTTACCGTCGACTGCTGAGCGATGAAGAACTGAATTACTGCGCCCAAACCAACCGTTTTGTCGTGTTGAAGGACGTTAGCTGCGATTTGCCTACCGTCATGCGGCGCGTGGCGTTAACGGCTGGCACGCCGTTGAATATCATCAATGCCAACGCCGCTATCGCCTTTGAAGCAATGAAATCCGGCTCTAAAGGCTTTAGCGGCGTGTTTACCAATTTCCATCCCGAACTTTATCACTGGTTATACCATCACCATGCCCGCGATCCTGAATTGGCGCAGGAACTTGCGACATTCCTCTCACTTGCCGCCGTGACAGAAACATTGGGCTATCCCAAGAACGCCAAAATTTATCACCAACACCAGGGAACCTTCAGCAGTGCCCACTGCCGGGTCAATAAAGATGATGTGCTGGAAAAACATTGGGGATTGGCTGTGATCCTTGAGCAAATCCGCACGGGCACCGCACATTACAACAACAAAATAAACCAGATTAACTAACCGCCTTTTACCTATACCTCTATAAAAGGAAGCAATAATAATGAAATGCATCCGGTTAATGGCATTAAGTACGTTCTTCCTCTCCTGCTCCGCTTTTGCGGCCTGGCCGGAGAAACCGATTACAATTATCGTGCCCTGGGGCGCGGGTGGAAATACAGATACCGTGGCGCGCCTGGTTGCTCAAGGCCTGCAAAAAGAGCTAGGCGTGAATGTTAATGTCGTCAATCGCACCGGCGGTAGCGGCGTAGTAGGCCACGACGCTATCCACCGCGCCAAACCCGATGGCTATACGCTAGGGGTAGTAACCGTAGAAATCGCGATGATGCACCACCAAAAAATGACGAAGCTGAGCTACGAGGACTACACGCCAATCAGCCGTCTGGCCGTGATTTATGGTGGCTTGCAGGTCGCAAAAGATTCCCCGTATCAAGATGCCAATCAACTGATCGACGCGATAAAACAACAGCCCGGCAAGCTGCGCGCCTCCGGCAGTGGATTGAAATCCGTTTGGCATTTGAACACCCTCGGCATGTTAAAAAGTGCCAACTTACCGGAAACTGCGGTTCGCTTTATTCCATCGCAGGGGGCGAGCGCCGCCCTTCAGGAACTGGTATCCGGCGGCGTTGATTTCGTCACCTCATCGCCTGGCGAAGCCAAAAGTATGGTTGATGCAGGCATGGTGCGCCATCTTGCGATCATGTCCGATCAAGCCTCCGCGTTGTATGCGGCAATCCCCGTATTCAATGAGGTCACGCCTTATGACTGGTCATTGACTACGTGGAACGTGCTTTCTGCACCGAAGGGTTTGCCAGCAGACATTAGCGAAAAACTAACGGCGGCAATGAAGAAAGTGTATGAAGGGGGCGAACTCCAAAAATTCGCAAATAATCAGGGTTTTGAAGTGAGTGAACTGTACGGCGATGCGCTCTATCAGTTCATGAAAGACGAAGATGCCCAGTTTGGTAGCCTGCTTTCTGAAGCTAAATAACAGGCAGGTGTCATGAAAATGGCACCTGAACAATATGCAGAAACGACAATTATTGCTCCCTCTACTTTTCCTGCTATTTGGCCTTAGCGTCTTCGCCTATGCCTTCATTGAGCTCGGTGACGTCGCCACGTTTGGCGCAGGATTTATGCCAGCCATTACCGGTATGCTTATTGCGCTACTTGCATTACTGGATTTCATCACCGAGCGATTAAAAGCGGGCGTTTCCTCGTCCGATACGGCGCGTCGTGACATCCTGAGCGTAGCGTTAGTGGCATGCACGGTAATTTTTTATATCTATACCGTTGATTTAATAGGATTCATCTTAACAACCAGTCTCATTATGGCCGGGCTATTCATCTTTTTTATTCCTCAACACAGGATCCTCTCCGCTGTTGCGGCGGTGATGCTTTCGGCTAGTACTTACTACCTGTTTTCCAAAGTATTACTGGTGCCGCTCCCTGCTGGTATTCTCTTTTAAGGAAACATGACGATGGATATCCTGATTAACGCCAGCGATTACATTACGCTCAATGCCATCATTGCTATCTTCGCGGCAGGGTTATTCGGCCTGTTTGTCGGTGCCATCCCCGGCCTGACAGCAACAATGGCGGTGGCGCTACTGGTGCCTTTTACCTTTTTCATGGATCCGATTCCTGCCATAGCGATGATGATCTCTGTCGGTGCCTCAACGATCTACGCGGGCGATATTCCCGGCGTACTCCTGCGCATACCCGGTACACCCGCGTCTGCCGCCTATGTTGACGACAGCTACGCGCTAAGCCAACAGGGGAAAACCAACTATGTTTTGGGGCTTGGCCTGAGTACATCCGTGATTGGTGGAATCATCGGCGCGATAGTGCTGACATTTGCGTCACCGCTGCTGGCCTCCTTTGCGATGAAATTCAGTTCGTTCGAGTACACCTGGCTGGCGCTACTGGGGCTAAGTTGCTCTACGTTGATTTCTGGACAATATGTGGTCAAGAGCCTAATGGCGCTCTTGTTAGGGCTGGTACTGGCAACCGTCGGCTATGATGAATTTACAGGGCAACCCCGCTTTACGTTTGGGTATGTCGCGCTACTGGAAGGCATCAGTTTCATTCCTGCGATGATTGGTATGTTTGCGATCGCGAATGCTATTGAGTACTACGCCAACCGTCACCGCGACAATTCCCCCTCGCCCCGTGTGACCTCACAACCGGTGGAGACATCCTCATTCAATATTCTTTCCGGCATTCGCCCAGCATTAAAAAAGAATCGCCTCGGCATTGCGCGTAGTAGTGCCATCGGCACGCTGATTGGAGTTTTACCCGGTGCAGGGGCAGACATCGCCGCCTGGATTTCGTATGCCGTAGCGAAAAAATTCTCCCGCCAGCCGGAAAAATACGGTAAAGGTTCGGAAGAAGCGGTGATCAACGCTTCATCCAGCAACAACGCCAGTCTCGCTGGCAGCTATATTCCGACGCTAGTATTCGGCATTCCCGGCGATTCCGTCGCCGCTATTGTCATCGGCGTACTGTATATGAAAGACATGCAGCCGGGACCATCGTTATTTATCTTCCATCCCGAAAAGCTCTACGCGATTTTTATCCTGTTTTTTATCGCGAACCTCGCGCTGCTACCGCTGGCACTGGTGGTGGTGAATCTCCTGAAACGGCTGATTTCCGTCAATAAGGATATCGTGTATCCGGTGGTGATCGTGTTCAGCATTGTCGGCGCCTTCGCCATGAATAACTCAATGGCATCCGTGGTCGTCATGCTGGTAATGGGGATCGTAGGGTATTTCCTGCAAAAACATCACTACCCCATTGCACCCGTCATTTTGGGCATGGTATTGGGGCCGATGTTCGAAAAAAGCCTGCTTTCTTCCCTGCTGAAATCCGACGCGGATCTAATGGCTTTCATAGAGCGCCCGATTTCCGCCTTTCTGGCCGTGCTTTTCCTGCTGGTGGTGATCATGCAAGCGAAGAGCATTATGCAGGTATTCAGAAATACCGGATCCAAAACGACCCCGCACTAATCCCTGACGTCAAAACGGCGGCGCGTCCGAAAATGTGGACACGCCGTTTTTTAACTGGCGGATACCGTGTCTTGCGGGTAGCGATTTTGCCAGGCCTCAAAGCCGCCATCGATACTGTACACCGAATCAAACCCTAGGCTAATCAAGTACTGTGCGGCATTGCGGCTGCTAATGCCGTGGTAGCAAATCACCATGATCGGTGATTCGCGGTCAGCGCCGCGCACAAAATCAGATAAGGTTTCATTCGTCAGGTGCGTCGCGCCGGGAACATGGGCCGCAGCGAAGCTCTGTGGATCACGAATATCAACGACGGTGCCCCCTTCCTGCCAGCGGGAATGGGCTTGCTCAAGACTAATAGCTTCAAATTGTTCCATCGAAAGTGACAACCTTGTTAATAATGGACAGGATGTGAGTAACAACTGGCGTCATTGTAACCCGCCTTCGGTGGCATAAAACCTATATGGTTATAAGGTTATTTATAAAAACAGCGATTCATTAACGTGAGATATAACGACAAAAAACGGTAACCCTATGGCACAAACTTACTGGAACCGCATGGTACCTGAACTCACAGTGACGGATTTTTCCGCCTCGCGACATTTCTATGTACGCATACTCGGCTTCACTATCATGATACACCGTGAGAACCCAGATTTTGTCTATCTCAGTCTGGGGGAAGCGCAACTGATGTTAGAAGCGTTTCACGATGGAGGATGGAATACGGGGATACTCGCCAAACCGCTGGGACGGGGCATTAATCTTCAGATTGAGGTGGACGACGTAATGCCTTTACTAGATAGTCTGGCGCATCATCACATTCCGCTTTACCGACCGCTGAAAGATAACTATTACACAATAGAGGCTAGCGAAGGTACGACAGAAGCCACCAAAGCCTGTCAGCGAGAGTTTCTGGTTCAGGATCCCGATGGTTATCTCCTACGCTTCAGCCAGTATATCGAGCAACCGTAACGCCCTATGGGGCTATGACGTCAAAATAGCCCTAAAAAACCCCTAATACCCCTTATTTTAAGGTGGCAATCATCACCATATTGTTAGCTGTATCACGCATAAATGTTTTTATTTGGTTAACCATTAGCTGATTTGTTTGTTTTCGATTATTATGATGCTCGAAAACGAACATTTTGATTTATTCGAGGGTGGAGGAAAAAACGTGGAAACCAAAGATCTCATCGTTATCGGCGGCGGAATTAACGGTGCAGGCATCGCCGCAGATGCGGCTGGGCGGGGGTTATCAGTTCTGTTGTTGGAAGCGCAGGATCTTGCCTGTGCCACGTCCTCCGCCAGCTCCAAGCTGATTCACGGCGGCCTGCGTTACCTTGAGCACTATGAGTTTCGTTTGGTCAGCGAAGCGCTGTCTGAGCGCGAAACACTGCTGAAAATGGCCCCGCACATTATTTTCCCCATGCGCTTTCGTTTGCCTCATCAACCGCACCTGCGCCCAGCCTGGATGATTCGCATCGGCCTGTTCATGTACGACAACATTGGTAAACGCGTCAGCCTGCCTGCCAGTAAAGGATTGAAATTCGGTGTAGATTCCGTACTTAAGCCTGAGTTGAAACAAGGCTTTGAATATTCTGACTGCTGGGTGGATGATGCACGTCTGGTGGTGTTAAACGCGCAGGAAGTGACAAAACGCGGCGGCGAAGTCCATACTCGCACCAAAGTCACCCGAGCCCGCCGTGAACAAGGCGTGTGGATTGTGGATGCGGTCGATTCACTGACCGGTGAAACCTTCACCTGGCGCGCCAAAGGTCTGGTGAACGCCACTGGCCCATGGGTGAAAGAATTCTTTGATGACGGCCTGCAACTGAAATCGCCTTACGGCATCCGCTTGATTAAAGGTAGTCACATCGTGGTACCGAAAGTCCACAATCAGCCGCAAGCGTATATTTTGCAAAACAAAGATCACCGTATTGTGTTCGTGATCCCGTGGCAGGATGACTACTCGATCATCGGCACCACCGATGTGGAATACAAAGGCAATCCACACGATGTGAAGATCGACGACAACGAAGTCGGCTACCTGCTGGATGTGTATAACGACCATTTCAAACAGCAGTTGACGCGTGACGATATCGTCTGGACTTACTCCGGTGTGCGTCCGCTGTGCGATGACGAGTCTGATTCTCCGCAGGCGATTACTCGCGATTACACGCTGTCAGTGGATGATGATAACGGTCAGGCTCCACTGCTTTCCGTGTTTGGCGGCAAGCTGACGACGTACCGTAAGCTGGCAGAGCACGCGCTGGACAAGCTGCACAAATACTATCCGCAAGCGGGCAAAGCCTGGACAAAAGGTGCAATACTGCCGGGCGGTGATATTGCTGGAACGCGTGATGACTACGCCGCAGCACTGCGCCGTCGCTTCAGCCTGCCTGAATCACTGACGCGCCGTTACAGCCGCACCTACGGTTCAAACAGCGAACTGATTCTGACCAACGTAAAAAGTCTCAACGATCTGGGTGAAGATTTCGGTCATGACCTGTATGAGGCAGAGCTGCGCTATCTGGTCGAGAAAGAGTGGGCCGTTACGCTGGACGACGTTATCTGGCGCCGTACCAAGCTGGGCATGCGACTGGATGAGGCGCAGAAACAGCGCATCAGCGACTGGTTAGCCAACCACCGCCAGCAGCAAATAGTAAAAGCGGGTTAAAAAAATGGACGAGCATCTCGTCCATGTTGTTTCACCAGATGTTGCTGGCGTAAAAATCATGCTGAGGGGTGGGTTAACGCCGAGTGAGCGACAGGACGTCGCGAAAGCCAGTGCCGCGTCGGGAACGCGTCACTGGCGGCTCGATTCGCGTTAATCCAAGCCCGAAGGTACCGCACAGCGGCATGATTTAGCCAATAAGCTTGGGTACACAGGGCAAGCGGCGACTGAGCTGCCCTGTGTCGGGCGTGGCTCCCAGCAACAGAACCACGCCTATTCTCACCACGCACGAAACAATCACACTCCTCAATGTAAATCCGCAATAATGAAATGTCTTCAATCACAACCGTATCGGTTTGATATTCCAGATATCTTCTGCATATTCGCCGATGGTGCGGTCTGACGAGAAATAGCCCATGTTGGCAATATTCTGGACGGCACAGCGCGCCCATTCGTCCTTATTCGCATACAGCTCATCCACCCGATCCTGCGTGTCCACATAGCTGCGGTAGTCCGCCAATAGCTGATAGTAATCGCCAAAGTTCACCAGTGAATCAAACAGATCGCTGTAGCGGCGGCTATCGTCAGGGCTGAAAACGCCCGTGGTAATTTGCGTCAACACACGACGCAACTCGTCGTCCTGATCGTAGTATTGTCGTGGGTTATAGCCGCTCTGACGCAGCGCTTCGACCTGTTCAGCCGTATTACCGAAGATAAACATATTCTCTTCGCCAATATGTTCCAACATTTCGACATTCGCCCCATCCAGCGTGCCAATCGTCAGCGCGCCATTCAGGGCAAATTTCATATTACTCGTCCCGGATGCTTCGGTTCCCGCCAGCGAGATCTGCTCAGAGAGATCCGCAGCTGGAATAATTATCTGCGCCAGACTGACGCTGTAGTTCGGGATGAAAACCACCTTCAGCCGCTCGTGCAGTGCCGGATCGTTATTGATCACTGTCGCAACGTCGTTGATCAGATTAATGATATGCTTCGCCATGTAATAGGCTGATGCCGCTTTGCCCGCAAAAATGGCAACGCGTGGCACACGTTCAATCTCTGGATCATCTTTGAGCCGATTATAAAGCGTGATGATGTGCAACACATTCAGCAGTTGCCGTTTGTATTCGTGAATACGCTTAATCTGCACATCGAACAGCGACTCGGGATTAACCACAATATTCAGGTTTTCCGCCATATAGGTCGCTAAGCGCACTTTGTTCTTCAGCTTCACTTTACGGATTTTCTGCACAAACGCCGGATAATCGATGTGCTGCTTCAGTTCGCTCAGTTGGCTCAGGTCGGTGCGCCAGGTCTGCCCAATCGTGTCATCCAGCAGTTTGGATAGCGCTGGGTTAGCCAGTGCCAGCCAGCGCCGTGGCGTCACGCCATTGGTCTTGTTACAGAACCGGTTAGGGAAGAGGCGGGCGAAATCGGCAAACAAGGACTGCACCATCAGATCGGAGTGCAGTTCCGATACGCCATTGACCTTATGGCTGGCGACCACCGCCAGCCACGCCATCCGCACTTTACGCCCGTTGTTTTCATCAATGATGGAAACCCGCGCCAGCAGCTCGTTGTCATCGGGCGCTTCTTTCTGGACGTACTCCAAAAAATGCTCGTTAATTTCGAAAATCAATTGCAGGTGGCGCGGCAATATTTTACCCAACATATCGACAGGCCAGGTTTCCAACGCTTCCTGCATCAGCGTATGGTTGGTGTAGGAGAAGACTTTCCGCACCACAGTCCACGCCTCTATCCACTTGAATTTATGTTCATCAATCAGCAAGCGCATCAGTTCAGGGATAGCCAGCACCGGATGCGTATCGTTCAGGTGGATGGCGAATTTCTCCGCCAAATTGCTGAACGTTTTATGCATCATCCAGTGACGATTGAGGATGTCCTGAACCGTAGCGGAAACCAGGAAGTATTCCTGACGCAGGCGCAGTTCGCGGCCTGAATAGGTGGAATCATCGGGATACAGCACGCGCGACACGTTTTCCGAGTGGTTTTTATCTTCTACCGCTGCAAAATAGTCACCCTGATTGAATTTACCCAGATTGATTTCGTTACTGGCCTGCGCGCCCCACAGACGCAGCGTATTGGTGGCATCGGTATCAAAACCGGGAATGATTTGGTCGTAGGCGCAGGCGATAACTTCTTCCGTTTCCAGCCAGCGCATTTTGCTGCCTTCCTGCTGGATGCGGCCACCGAAACGCACTTTGTAGCGCGTGCTGTGGCGCGGGAATTCCCACGCATTACCGTATTCCAACCAGTAGTCCGGCGATTCCGCCTGCTTGCCGTTAACGATATTCTGTTTGAACATGCCGTATTCGTAGCGAATACCGTAGCCGCGACCCGGCAGCGCCATCGTCGCCAGCGAATCCAGGAAGCAGGCCGCCAGACGCCCCAGGCCACCGTTTCCTAAGCCGGGGTCATTTTCTTCCTCTAGCAGATCGCCCAATTCCAGCCCCATGCCATCCAGCGCCGCTTTCAGATCGTCATACAATCCCATCGCCAGCAGCGCGTTCGACAGCGTCCGCCCCAGCAAAAATTCCATCGACAGGTAATACACCTGTCGCACATCTTGCGAAAGCTGCGCGCGGTTAGAGCGCAGCCAGCGCTCCACCATCCGATCGCGCACGGCCAGCAGCGTGGCGTTCAGCCAGTCATGTTTATTGGCAATAGAAGGATCTTTCCCCACGGTAAACATGAGCTTGTAAGCAATAGAGTGTTTCAGCGCTTCCACACTGAGCGTTGGCGAAGTATAGATAAACGGAGAGTTCATAATATTCATTCCCAAGTGAGTGTTACCCTACCCTGTCGTTTTCAGGTTGCACGCGGATGACGCGCAACGGGAAAACTAGTGGGTATACAAGCGTTGATAGAGCGCACCATAAGCCTGAGCAGAAACCGGCCAACCAAAGTCCATCGCCATCGCCTGACGCTGCACATAGCGCCATAGCGTGGGTCGAGACCACAGCACAAACACACGACGAATCGCACGGGATAGCGACCCCACACTGCAATCGTTAAAGACAAACCCACTTGCCAGCCCATCCGCCAGATTCTCCAGCGAACAGTCTGCTACCGTATCCGCTAGCCCGCCGGTACGGCGTACCAGCGGCAACGTGCCATATTTCAGGCCGTAGAGTTGCGTTAACCCACAAGGTTCAAACCGGCTGGGCACCATGATGACATCCGCGCCGCCAATAATGCGGTGCGAGAAGGCCTCATGGTAGCCAATCTGTACCCCTACCTGACCGTGATATTCGGCCGCTGCCGCCAGAAAACCTTCCTGCAAATCGGCATCCCCCGCGCCCAACACCGCCAGTTGCCCGCCCTGCTCCAGCAGTTCGGGGACCGCACTCAACGCAATGTCAAGCCCTTTCTGGCTGGTCAAACGGCTGACAATGGCAAACACCGGCACTTTCTCATCAACCTTCAGGCCCATCGCCGTTTGCAGGCGTCGTTTGTTTTCGGCTTTGTTCGCCAACGTATCGCGGCTGTAGTGGCTGGTCAGTAAAGGATCGTGCGCCGGATTCCAAATTGCCTCGTCTACGCCATTGAGGATGCCGGACAGGCGCCCTTCCTCTTCACGCGCTTTCAGCAAGCCTTCCATACCATAGCCATACGCTGGCAACGTAATCTCATGCGCGTAGGTGGGACTCACGGTCGTAATATGATCAGCGTAGTACAATCCCGCCTTGAGGTAGGAAATCTGGCCGTAAAATTCCAGCCCGTAAACCTGAAAGAAATCGCCCGGCAACTGGATATCCGACATATGCCGGGCATCGAACAGCCCCTGATAGGCAAGGTTATGAACGGTAAAGACCGATTTAGCCGGACGGTTACGCGCCGCCAGGTAGGCGCAGGCTAGCCCCGCGTGCCAGTCATGGGCATGTACGATATCGGGCCGCCAGTAGTGGTCCAGGCCACATGCCATTTCGCATCCCATCCACCCCAACAGCGCAAATCGCAGATAGTTATCGGCATAAGCGTAAAGCGCCGGGTCGTGATAAGGGCTGCCCGCACGCTTATACAGTTCGGGCACATCAATCAAATAAATACCGACGCCGTTAAAGTGACCAAACAGCAGCGTGACGTGCCCGGCGAAGGTGTCCAGCTCACGCACAACCTGTAGATTGGCGATGCCTTTTTTCAGATCGGGGAAGGCAGGCAGGATGACGCGGGCATCCATCCCCGCCGTAATCTGCGCGCCGGGCAACGCACCCGCCACATCCGCCAGTCCACCCGTTTTTAGTAGTGGAAAGAGCTCTGAACAAACATGTAAGACCCGCATTATTACTCCCGTTTTGTTCCGATGGTGTTTACAGCTTTTCCAACATCGATCGCGTGACCAGCACGATCCCCTCTTCCGAGCGGTAAAAACGGCGGCTATCCTCTTCTGCGTTTTCACCAATCACCATGCCTTCCGGCAGGTGGCAGGCGCGATCAATCACGCAACGGCGCAAACGACAAGAGCGCCCAACGTTGACATCTGGCAAAATCACCGTCGAATCGATACTGCAAAATGAATTAACCCGCACGCGCGGGAACAGCACCGAATGCGTGACGACAGAACCGGAGACGATGCAGCCTCCCGATACCAGCGAGTTCATCGTCATGCCGTGGCTACCGGAACGGTCCTGAACAAATTTGGCGGGCGGTAGCGATTCAATCGCGGAACGAATCGGCCAGTGCTGATCGTAGACATCCAGTTCCGGCGTGACGGACGCCAGATCGAGATTGGCGCGCCAGTAGGCTTCCAGCGTGCCGACATCCCGCCAATAGCGGTGTTCATCTTCACCTGACGTAACACACGACAGGGTAAACGGATGCGCCCACGCCAAACGCTGCGAGACGATCTTCGGGATCAGATCCTGCCCAAAATCGTGGTTAGAGTCCGACGCGTGATGATCCGCTTCCAATAACTGATAAAGGTAGTCCGCATTAAAAACATAGATCCCCATGCTCGCGAGCGCCATGTCGGGGTTATCCGGCATCGGCGTCGGGTTATCCGGCTTTTCGGCAAAATCGAGGATACGGTGCTGTTTATCCACGCTCATGACGCCAAAGGCGCTGGCTTCCTCCAGCGGCACGGGCAGACAGGCGACGGTACATTCTGCGCCCTTCTCTACGTGATCGATGAGCATACGCGAGTAGTCCATCTTGTAGATGTGATCGCCCGCGAGGATCACCACGTACTCCGCACGGTAGCGCCGAATGATGTCGAGATTCTGACAAACGGCATCCGCCGTTCCCCGATACCAGTGATCGGTGGCATTACGCTGCTGTGCGGGAAGCAAATCGACAAATTCGTTCATCTCCGCATTCAGAAATGACCAGCCGCGCTGAATATGCTGCACAAGCGTATGCGACTGGTATTGCGTAATCACGCCAATACGACGGATACCGGAATTCAGGCAGTTGGAGAGCGCGAAATCAATAATGCGAAATTTACCGCCAAAATGGACGGCAGGCTTGGCACGCAGCGCTGTCAGTCCTTTCAGTCGCGTTCCACGGCCTCCGGCCAAAATTAATGCCACGGATTTCCGAGGGAGCTGTCTTGCCAACATCAGAGGGTCATGCTTGTCGTTATTCACCATGGCTATCTCCTGATTATTCTTTTAATGGCTTGCGCTTAGGTGGTAATACCGCTCGTTTAAGCATTGATATACACGGGGCACCCACAGGGGTGAGGCATCTCTGCGGGAACCTCCCCCTGTGTTTCCCCTCATAACGGGCTTAAGTGACCAGTATTGCGCTTAGGCGGTCTGCTTTATCAAGACGCATACCGCCTGCGCTTGTCCGTACCACATTCCACCCTCAGGCGGATTCGTCTCATCAAACGGCGGTGAAACTTGCCAGTGGCCTTCTGGCAATATGAACTCACCAGCGTGCAGGCTGGCGTTAAACAGCACTAGCCAACGACCAGACAGTAAAATCTGTAGCTGATGCTCCCCTTGATCCCACTGCTGCGGCGTCAACGGCTGCCCTTCTTTGTTCAGCCACCGCACCGCACCGTCCCCATCTTGCCACCACGTTTCCTGTTGTAATGCGGGAATCGTGCGGCGCAGTTGGATCAATCCGGCAACAAATTCACGCAGTGCGTTATTCCCGTTTTCCCAGTGCAGCCAGGCCAATTCGTTGTCCTGACAATAGGCATTGTTGTTACCTTGTTGGCTGTGCCCCAGTTCATCGCCCGCCAGTAGCATCGGCGTGCCCTGCGACAGCAGCAGCGTTGTCAGCAGCGCTTTCTGGCTAGCCAGTCGGCGTTGGAGGATGTCATCCTCCGCTTCCAGCCCTTCCGTACCGTGGTTATTGCTGAAATTGCTGTCTGTGCCGTCACGGTTGCCTTCACCGTTGGCATCGTTGTGCTTGTGGTTAAAACTCACCAGATCGCGCAGCGTAAAACCGTCATGAGCCGTCAGTTTATTGACAGAGGCGTAAGGCAGGCGGTCATGCTGTTGGAAGATGTCGCTGGAAGCTGCAAAGCGGCGAGCGAACGCACCGAGGGAAATATCACCATGCAGCCAAAAACGGCGCATGTCGTCACGGTAGCGGTCGCTCCACTCCGCGAAAGGCGTCGGGAACTGACCTAACTGATAACCGCCATGCCCGATGTCCCACGGTTCGGCAATCAGCTTGCAGCCCTGTAAGCGGTTATCATTTGTCATGGCCGACAGCAGCGGCGCGGCGGCGGTAAAATCTGGGGTACGTCCCAGCACCGTTGCCAGATCGAAGCGAAAACCGTCAACGTGGCAGACCTCGCGCCAGAAGCGCAGACAGTCCATCACCCAATCAATGATCGCAGGATGGTTCAGGCGCAACACATTGCCGCAGCCGGTCCAGTTATGGTACTCACCGTTTTCATTCAGCCAGTAATAGTTGCGATTATCGATACCGCGCTGGCACAGCGTAGGGCCTTCGACGTCCAGTTCGGCGCTGTGGTTGAACACCACATCCAGAATGACCTCGATACCCGCGTGATGCAGTGCTTTTACTGCATCGCGAAATTCATTGAGCGCGTCGTCACCCGCGGCCAGACTGTTATCCACAGCGAAGGGCAGCAGCACGTTATAGCCCCAGTAGTTACGCAGCCCCAGTTGCTGAAGCCGAGGTTCATCGGCATGCTGCTGTACCGGAAGCAATTCCAGCGCCGTAATGCCCAGCGAGGTGAGATAGTCAATCATCACCGGATGACCTAATGCCGCGTAGCTGCCGCGAATATCGTCAGGAATATCCGGATGCAACTGCGTCAGCCCGCGTACATGCGCCTCATAAATCACCGTCTGATTCCAGGACGTTTGCGGGTGTTGGTCGCCCTGCCAGTCGTACTCTTCCGTCGTGACCACGCACTTCGGCATGATGTCAGCGCTATCGCGCTCATCCCGCTGATCAAAGCCGCCTTGTAGGCACTTATCATCCACCACCCAACCATCAAGCTGGCGTGCGTAGGGATCTAACAGCAGCTTATTCGGGTTGAAACGTAAACCCTGTGACGGTTCAAACGGCCCATCAACCCGAAAACCGTAGCGTAGCCCCGGCCGTGCATCGGGGAGATAGCCATGCCAGATATCGCCGCTGCGTGCAGTCAGCGCAATCCGCTGCTCCTGCTGACGTTCATCAAACACGCACAGTTCGACCCGCTCGGCATTCGCCGAAAACAGGGCGAAGTTCACGCCCTTTCCATCAAAACTTGCCCCCAGCGGCGTCGGCTTACCCGTCTGTAGTTCCGCCATTTACGCCTCCTTCACCAGATACAGCGTGGCAAGCGGCGGAATAGTCAGAACCAGAGAATGCTGACGCTGATGGCTGCCCCACGCCTCGCTGTAAATCGTTCCGACATTGCCCAAATCACTACCGTTGTAGTGAACAGAATCCGTGTTGATCACTTCCCGCCAGCCACCGGGCTGGTTGATACCGATGCGGTATCCGTAACGTGGCACGGGCGTAAAGTTGCTAACCACCAGCACTTCATTGCCTTGCTCATCACGCCGGACGAAGGCAAAGACCGAGTTTTCCCGGTCGTCCACCACTAGCCATTCAAAGCCCTGCGGCTGAAAATCAAGCTGATACAGCGATGGCTGCTGGCGATAGTAGTGGTTGAGATCGCGCACCAGTGTCTGCACGCCGCGGTGCCACCCTTCCGGCTCATCCAGCAGATGCCAGTCCAGACTGGCGTCATGGTTCCACTCACGCCCTTGCGCAAATTCGCCGCCCATAAACAGCAGCTTCTTGCCGGGATACGCCCACATAAAGCCGTAATACGCGCGTAAATTGGCAAATTTCTGCCAGACATCGCCGGGCATGCGATCCAGCAGCGAACGCTTGCCGTGCACCACCTCATCGTGAGACAGCGGCAACACGAAGTTCTCGCTGTAGGCGTACAACATGCCGAATGTCAGCAAATCGTGATGGTATTTACGGTGAACCGGATCGTGCTGCATATACGCCAGCGTGTCGTGCATCCAACCCATATTCCACTTGTAGTGGAACCCTAAACCGTTGCAGTCAGGCGGCAGCGTGACACCCGGATAATCGGTGGACTCTTCAGCGAGCGTGATTGCCGCCGGTGCCGCATGTCCCAGCATGTGGTTGGTGTAACGCAGAAATGCAATGGCTTCGAGGTTTTCTTTACCCCCGTAATGGTTCGGCACCCACTGCCCTTCGCTACGGCTGTAGTCGCGATAAATCATGGAAGCCACAGCGTCCACCCGCAGCCCGTCGATGCCATAGCGCTCCATCCAAAACAGCGCGTTGCCCGCCAGATAGTTACGCACCTCATGGCGACCATAGTTATAAATCAGCGTGTTCCAGTCCTGATGGTAGCCTTCGCGTGGATCGGCATATTCATACAGCGCGGTGCCGTCAAACTGTGCCAGCCCGTATTCGTCGCCGGGGAAATGCCCCGGAACCCAGTCCAGCAGGACGTTGATACCCGCATCATGGAGCGCATCAACAAACGCCCTGAACTCCTGTGCCGTGCCGAAACGACGCGTTGGCGCATACAGCCCCAGCGGCTGATAGCCCCAACTGCCATCGAAAGGATGTTCGTTAATCGGCATCAGCTCCACATGCGTGAAGCCCATGAACTGCACATAATCAATCAGTTGCTTAGCCAGTTCTTGATAGCTCAGCCAGAAATTGTTATCCGTATGCCGCCTCCAGGAACCGAGGTGAACTTCATAAATGGAGATCGGTGAACGCAGGCCATTCGCCTCACGTCGGGCATCGTTGGTCGGGACTTTCTCGGGCAGCGGCGTAATCAGCGATGCGGTATCCGGGCGCATTTGCGCTTCAAACGCATACGGATCGGCCTTCAGTCGTATGCTGCCGTGGCTGTCGATCATTTCATATTTGTAGAGCTGTCCCGCTTTCACATCGGGCAAAAACAGCTCCCAAATGCCATTTTCCCTGCGCAGTCGCATCGGATGCCGTCGACCGTCCCAGAAATTGAACTGCCCCACCACCGAAACGCGCTGCGCATTCGGTGCCCAGACGGCAAAACGCGTACCTTCTACCCCGTCCAGCGTTTCCAGATGGGCGCCCAACCGCTCGTAAGGTCGTAGGTGAGTGCCTTCGGCCAACAGCCAAATGTCCATATCCTGCAATAGCGGACCAAACCGGTAAGGATCTTCAATCACCCAGGTTTCTTCACGCCAGGTCACGGCCAATTGATAGTGGAAGGCATTTTTACGGCGTGGTACCACGCTACAAAAAAAACCGCGGTCGTCTATGCGTTCCAGTTCAACGATTTTTCGTCCATTACTGGCATCAACAACCCATGCGGCCTGCGCATCCGGCAGCAGTGTCCGAACTTCAAGGCCTTTAGAAGAGTGATGCATACCTAACAGCGAAAACGGATCGGCATAATGTCCAGAAATAAGTGAATTAATCGCATCAGAAAACGCTGACATGGTATCCATCCTCTGATTAACCATTTGAATTAAATAAATAAGTAATATAAAAACGCATGACATTGCGCTTATATTCTCCGTTACGTGTTTTTAATAAAAAACCAATAAAAATAACGGGTTATTAGCTTGCTAATGAATAACGGCAACGTGTAAAAATAATGAATAGTATTAAAGAGTTCTTTAGCCACGCTCCTAATTTAGCGTAGTCAAAGAGTGGAGAAATATCAGAGATCTGATGCAACTTTTCCGTTTATATTTATATGAATAAGTTATGACACGGGATAATTAGCATCTTTTGTTTAAAGATCGATTCGTCCACTGGCAAAAAGCAGTACAATTTGACAATTGTGTATGTTGATAGATGCTGTATGACGAGACCCCGCCCATGGTTAGCCAGGTTGATCTGATTCTTTCCCTGTTACAGCAGATGTGTGTTTATCTGGTTATTGCCTATCTGCTCAGTAAGACACCGCTGTTCATCCCGCTAATGCAGGTCACCATTCGCCTGCCGCACAAGCTGGTGTGCTATCTGGTGTTTTCCGTGTTTTGCATTATGGGAACCTATTTCGGCCTGCATATAGACGATTCTATTGCCAATACCCGCGCGACGGGCGCCGTTCTCGGGGGCATGCTGGGCGGCCCTTCCGTTGGTTTTCTCGTCGGGTTAACAGGCGGATTACACCGCTATTCGATGGGCGGCATGACCGCACTGGCCTGTATGCTATCGACAATTGCCGAAGGCCTGCTCGGCGGGCTGTTACATCGCTATCTGGCACGCCGTAACCGTATCGATTTACTGTTTCAGCCCCTCGTCGTCGGTCTGACCGCACTGGTAGCGGAATGCCTGCAAATGGCAATTATCCTGCTGGTCGCTCGTCCGTTCGATAACGCCGTTGAGCTGGTGAGAGATATTGCGCTGCCGATGATGATCACCAATACCATCGGTTCCGCCATGTTTATGCGTATTCTGCTCGACCGACGCGCCATTTTTGAAAAATATACCTCTGCGTTTTCCGCCAAAGCGCTGCAAATCGCCGCCCGCGCCGAAGGGGCACTGCGTCAGGGGTTCAACCCACAAAACAGCATGCGCGTTGCCCGCATTTTGTATGAAGAGCTGGGTGTCGGTGCTGTGGCGATTACCGATCGCGACAAACTGCTGGCCTTCATCGGACTGGGCGATGATCACCACAATGTCGGTGCCCCCATCACGTCATCACACACGCGCCGGGCGATAGACAACAATCAGGTGGTGTACGCAGACGGTAACGAGGTGTCTTATACCTGTTCGGTGTCACCGCTGTGCAAACTCGGTTCCACGCTGGTGATCCCACTGCGTGGCGAAGATCAGCGCGTTGTCGGCACGATCAAGCTTTATGAGCCCAAAAATAAGCTATTTTCCAGCATTAACCGCACACTAGGGGAAGGGATCGCCCACCTGCTTTCCGCACAGATTCTGACAGGACGTTTTGAACAGCAGAAACAGCTGCTGGCTCAGTCGGAAATCAAGCTGCTGCACGCGCAGGTCAACCCACATTTTCTGTTCAACGCCCTGAATACGCTGTCCGCCGTGATACGACGCAACCCCGATCACGCTCGTCAACTGGTGCTGTATCTGTCGACATTTTTCCGTAAAAACCTCAAACGTAGCAACGATGAAGTCTCGCTCAATGACGAGCTGGAACACGTTAACGCCTATCTCGAAATCGAGAAAGCGCGCTTTGCCGATCATCTGACGGTAGAGATTTCGCTGCCGGAGACGCTGCGGGAGGCTCGATTACCCGCATTTTCCCTGCAACCCATCGTGGAAAATGCGATTAAGCACGGTATCTCACAAATGATTGAAAGCGGGCACATCCACATCAGCGGACGACTGCACGCCAACACGCTGGAGCTGTCAGTGGAAGATAACGCCGGTACCTATCAGCCTTGCAGCGGCGGCGATGGGCTAGGCATGAATTTGGTCGACCGCCGCATCAAAGCACGCTACGGCAACCGCTATGGCATCACCGTCGTCAGCGAAGCAGATAAGTTCACCCGGGTCGAAGTGCGTGTTCCACTGATTTCCCCTCGCAAGGTACTGGAACAGTTGGATAGCGTGGCGTGATGCTGAGAAAGCGTCAGATATCGTAATAAGAAGAGTGTCAGACATGTAATCGAAATATGGCGCAACACCAAGCGATGTTGCGCCAGACAAGCAGAAGTATTACAGCAGGATGCGCAGCATACGGCGCAGCGGTTCAGCGGCTCCCCACAGCAGCTGATCGCCAACCGTAAAGGCGGACAGGTATTCCGGCCCCATGTTCAGCTTACGCAGACGGCCCACTGGCGTACAGAGCGTGCCCGTCACCGCAGCAGGCGTCAGTTCACGCATGGTGATGTCGCGATCGTTCGGCACCACTTTCACCCAATCATTGTGAGTTGCCAGCAGTTGTTCGATTTCCGAAAGCGCCACGTCTTTTTTCAGTTTTATGGTGAATGCCTGGCTGTGGCAGCGCAGTGCGCCAACGCGCACGCAGAGGCCGTCAACAGGAATAACGCTGCTGGTGCCCAGAATCTTGTTGGTTTCCGCCTGACCTTTCCACTCTTCACGGCTCTGGCCGTTATCCAGTTGTTTGTCGATCCACGGAATCAGGCTACCCGCCAACGGCACACCGAAGTTATCGGTTGGCAGCGAACCGCTACGGGTCAACGCGGTAACTTTGCGCTCGATATCCAGAATCGCAGAAGCCGGGTCCTGTAGCGCTTCCGCCACTTCACCGTGCAGCGCGCCCATCTGCGTCAGCAGTTCACGCATGTGACGCGCACCGCCGCCAGAAGCAGCCTGATACGTCGCAGCAGAAACCCACTCAACCAGATTGTTGGCAAACAGACCGCCCAATGACATCAGCATCAGGCTGACGGTACAGTTACCGCCAGCAAAGGTTTTGATGCCTTTATCCAGACCCTGCTGAATCACCCCGTGGTTAACCGGATCCAGAATAATAATCGCGTCATCTTTCATGCGCAGCGAGGATGCGGCATCGATCCAATAGCCCTGCCAGCCACTTTCACGCAGCGTTGGGTAGACTTCATTGGTATAATCGCCGCCCTGACAGGTAATGATGATGTCCAGCGCGCGCAGGGCTTCGATATTATAAGCATCCTGCAACACGCCTTGATGACCGCCTAGCGTCGGAGCAGGTTCGCCGTGCTGAGAAGTCGAGAAGAATACCGGGTGAATCACATCAAAGTCGCGTTCTTCCACCATGCGCTGCATGAGAACCGAGCCGACCATACCGCGCCAGCCAATAAAACCAACATTTTTCATGGTAACTGTCCTGCTTTGGGGGTAACAAAAAGAATTGTGGCTAACGTCGATAGCGCCTGGTTATTGCTGACTCAGCGATCTGCGGCAGAGGTTGCGCGTGTCGTGTCGTAAACCCGTAAATAATTGTGTCATTCAGCCTTACAAAATGTACATCAAGTCGCAAGTGAATTTATTCGATAGTACGGCATTTTTCAGCAGTCATTCTAATATCATCGACCTGGCACAGGGTAATCACGTTGACCCGCCCGTGAAGATGGCACAGGTCAGGAAACAAGGTTTCGGGAGTAAAAAACCAACATGACAGAAATGATCTCCGCAACGGTGCTGCTGTTGCTCATTATGGATCCACTCGGCAATCTGCCGATTTTTATGTCCGTGCTCAAGCATCTTGACCCCAAACGCCGACGCGTGGTGCTGATCCGTGAAATGCTGATCGCACTCGGGCTGATGCTGATCTTCCTATTTGCGGGCGAACGCATTCTGGCGTTCCTGAATCTGCGTACCGAAACCGTCTCCATTTCCGGCGGCATCGTGTTGTTCCTTATCGCGATTCGTATGATTTTCCCCTCACAGGAAGGCAACAGCAGCGGTCTGCCAGCCGGAGAAGAACCGTTTCTGGTGCCCATGGCGATTCCGCTGGTCGCGGGGCCGTCGATCCTCGCGGCGCTAATGCTGCTTTCCCACCAGTATCCCGATCAGTTGCCGCACCTGACGCTGGCACTGTTTATCGCCTGGACGATCTCGTTCATCATCCTGCTGATGTCAGATGTGTTCTTACGTTTGTTGGGTGAGAAAGGGGTCAGCGCGCTGGAAAAATTGATGGGGTTGATTCTGGTGATGCTATCAACGCAGATGTTCCTCGACGGCGTACGCGCTTATATGAAGTTATAACTGCGTCATTGCCCTCTGTAGTCACATTTTTTATGCCGACTAAGAGGCGGTTTCGTGCGCGACAATACCGTAATTTCCATGCTACTGCGTAGCACGCGCCCGACGCAGGGCGCTCAGTCGCCGCCGCCCTGCGAACCCAGGCTTCCGGCTAAATCATGCCGCTACGCGGTGCCATCGGCGTTCATGATCACCGCTGCATAATTTTTACGCCGGATTAATGTCAAAACCTTCCCTTGTAAGAGGGGGGGTTAAACACATTAGAGGAAAATACTGCCCACCAGCGCAATCAGGAACGCGATAGTGCCAAGCAACGTTTCCATCACCGTCCAGGTTTTCAGGGTCGTTTTCTCATCCATTTCGAGGAAACGGCCAACTAGCCAGAAACCTGAATCGTTCACATGCGACAGCACCGTTGCGCCGCCAGCAATCGCCACCACAATAAAGCAAAGATCGAACTGGCTAAGGCCGGGGGTCGCTGCCACCGCAGGTGCCATCAGCGCCGCCGTCGTCGTCAGCGCCACCGTCGCGGAACCCTGAGCCACGCGCAGTGCAGCAGACACCACAAACGCCGCCACAATCACCGGCATTCCAGTATCCGCCAGCGCACCAGACAGCGCGTCACCAATACCGCTAGAACGTAAAACGCCACCGAACATCCCGCCCGCACCGGTTACCAGAATAATCGAACATACCGGCCCCAGTGCACCTTCACAGATCTTCTCAAGGTGTCTACGGCTATGCTGGCCGCTAAACATAATCATGGCGAACAAGACCGTGATCAGCAGCGCAATCGGCGTTTTCCCCAGCATACGCAGGAACTGCACCAAACCGCTATCGCCGCTGATAACGCCCATTACCGTCAGCGTATTCAGCCCGGTATCGAGGAAAATCAGGATCAGCGGCAGCAACAGCACCCACATCACCACGCTGAACGGAGGCGGCGTATGCTGTTCATCTGCCTTTACTTCGGTCAGGAACGTTGACGGCAGCGGCAAATGGAATTTTTTACCTGCCCACAGGCCGAACAGATAACCGCCAAAATACCAGGTAGGGTAAGCAATCACGGCACCCACCAGCACCAGCAGGCCAATGTTGGCACCCAGCAGCTCACTGGCAGCAACCGGACCGGGATGCGGTGGCAGCAAGGCATGCATAACGGCAAACGCGCCCGCGGCAGGGAAGGCATAAGTCAGCGTTGAGCCGCCAAAACGTTTCGCCACGCTGAAAATAATCGGCAGCATCACGATCAGCCCGGCGTCGAAGAAGATTGGGAAGCCGAATAGCAGAGAAGCAAGACCCAGAGCGAAAGGCGCACGTTTCTCACCAAATTTATTGATAAGCGTATCCGCTAGCACATTTGCGCCACCAGTCACTTCCAGTAGGCGACCAATCATTGCCCCCAGACCAACCAGCAAAGCAACGGATGCCAACGTGCTGCCGAAACCGCTGAGCAGCGTGGGAACGAGTTTCTCAAAAGGGGTTTTCGTCGCCAGTGCAGTGATCAGGCTCACCAACGTCAACGCCAAAAATGCGTGGACGCGGAAGCGCATAATCAGTACCAGTAACAGCGCGACCGAACCGGCGGCGATGGTCAATAACACACTGGCGCTATAGGCGGAGGTGATTTCTGTCATCGTTAATAATCTCTTTAGGGCACTCGATCTGGGTTGACTGATTGTTTGTGAGGTGTATCACATCATCATTTGATACCGGTAACATGATACGGGTAACATGTTAAAGTATGGAACCATTAAGTATCATTTAATTTACAGTTTGAGATAGAGATCAAATTATGTCAGGTCGAAGCATTATTCTGATGGGCGTATCAGGCAGTGGAAAATCCTCAGTTGGCGCTGAACTTGGCCGCGCCATTCAGGCAAAATTTATTGACGGCGACGATCTGCATCCGCGCGCGAATATCCAAAAAATGGCCAGCGGCACGCCGTTGAACGATGACGATCGCGCACCGTGGCTGGAGCGGCTTAGCGATGTCGCCTATAGCCTGGCACACAAAAACGAGACCGGCATCATCGTCTGTTCCGCGCTGAAAAAGCGTTACCGCGACCGCCTGCGCGAAGGGAACGAAAAGATGGTATTTCTCTATTTGAAAGGCAGCTTTGAGCTGGTGCTGGAACGTCACAAAGCCAGAGCAGGCCACTTCATGCCAACAGACCTGCTGAAAAGCCAATTCGATGCACTGGAGGAACCGGGCAGCGATGAGCCGGACGTCCTCAAGATCGATATTGACGGCACACGAGAAGAAGTCGTGCAACGCTGCGTTGACGCACTGCGCGCGGCAGGCTAACGCCGCAGTTAAAGGCTTCCACCGTCCAATATGGTAAAGCCGACATCGATCATATCCTGCGAAACTGGCTCACCCCGCAGACGAGCCAGCAAACGCTCGGTGCCGATGCGCCCCATATGCTCACGCGGCGTCAATACGCTAGCCAACTTCGGCACCATCGCCTGACCAATGTCGTGTCCGTGGAAACCCGCTACGCCGATATCTTCCGGCACGCGTAACCCCTGTCGTTGGCATTCAAACATCGCGCCGACGGCTAAATCGTCATTGGTACAAAACACGCTATCGACCTGCGGGTATTCCGCCTGCGTCTGCCGCAGCAACTCGCCACCGAGCGAATAGGAGGACGCCCTCTCGCTCATCACGCAATAGCTTTTGAGCCCACTTTCTCGCATCGCCTGTTCGTAGCCCTGACAGCGCATAATCGTACGTTCATCCTGCCGTGCCCCGAGATAGACGATATGGCGATGCCCCAACGTAATCATACGCAGCGTCATCTGGTAGGCGGCTTGAACGTTATCAAACCCGACGGCCATATCCAGACAGGGAGAGACAGAATCCATCAGTTCCACCACCGGAATACCGGCGACGTTCAGCATCTGGCGCGTTCGTGGCGTGTGGGTACGCTCAGCCAGAATCAGCCCGTCAATGTGATACGACAGCAGCGAAGTCAGACGCTGTTCTTCTCTGTCAGGATGATAGCCATAGTGCGCCAGCATGGTTTGGTAGCCATGCGCTTCCGCCGTGCGTTCAATACCGCGCAAGACCTCGGCGAAAACCTGATTGGTTAATGATGGCAGCAGCACGCCAATCGCCCGGCTGGTGGAACTGGCGAGCATATTCGGTGCGAGATTGGGAATATAGCCCAGCTCATCCAACGCAATCGCGATCTTTTCCTGCAACGCAGTTGACACCTGCGCAGGATTACGCAAATAGCGGCTTACCGTCATTTTGGTAATACCAACGCGGTCAGCAACATCCTGGAGAACGGGTCTTTTTTTCTTCATCGTCGACTAAAATGCCTGAAAAACAGTAATCTAAGTCTAACAAAAAAAGCATCAATAAAGTAAAGGCTGAGGGCAAAATCTGAAGGATAGCATGCGGCTTTTAAGAAAATAAAAAGCCCGCGTCCTTTCCTACGCGGGCTTCTCTGTAATGGCGTAGTGATTGTTATACTGGCGGCAAATCAAACAGCAGGATTTCGCTGTCCTCGCTGGCGTGTACGGAGATCATCGCTTCGTCCCAGATCGCGAACGCATCGCTGGTTTCCGCTTTCTGGCCGTTAATTTCTACCGTACCGCGCACGACCTGCACCCAGACGCGGCGTTCAGCCTGAATCTGATATACCGATTGCTCCTGCGCTTTCAGCGCCCAGCGCCATAGCCTCATGTCCTGAAAAACCTTCAGCGAGCCTTCACGCGCGTCCGGGGATAGCACCAGTTGACGCCCTTGCAGCCCATCAAATCGCTTCTGCTCGTAGCGCGGTGTCAGCCCGATTTTTTCCGGGATGATCCAGATTTGGTACAGGTGTAGCTGTTCGTCTTTGCTGGCATTGTATTCCGAGTGGCGAATGCCCGTGCCCGCACTCATAATCTGGAACTCGCCCGCTGGCACCTGCTCTTTATTTCCCATGCTGTCCTGATGCTCAACCGCACCGGACAATACATAGGTCAGAATTTCCATATCTTTGTGCGGGTGAGTGCCAAAGCCCTGACCGCCTTCGATAACGTCTTCATTGATAACGCGCAGAGCCGAAAATCCCATGAAATCAGGATCGTAATAATCGGCAAATGAGAACGTGTGCCAACTGTCGAGCCAGCCGTGATTCGCATGTCCGCGATCTTGCGCTTGACGTAAATAGATCATGTTCTTTCCTCCCACGTTTCTGATAAGGAAAGTGTAACGGGAAGGGGTAAATAAGATAGCGCAAAAAACTCACCGCGCTGTTCGAAAAATCAGAACGGGATACGGGACAAGAAAGATAGGCAAAAAAAAAGCCAGCACCCGAGCTGGCTAAATAATACTGGAAGCAATGTGAGCAATGTCGTGCCTTCACAGAGAAGCCGAATCGTCATGAAAACCATCGGTAGTTAACACAGGTACATGACATCGTTCCCCGGAACGCACAGCAATAATAATCATTATCATTCGCACTTGTAAAGTTATTTTTGCGATAGATTCTTATTCTCAACAAGAGTGGGGAAATAACCCGTTTTGCTCCCTGCCACCGTTTATTTTGGCTGCGCTAATGACCTCGCCAGCAGCGTGATCGGGTGTTCACACCGTTTGCTGGTCGACATCTCAATTTGCCACTTACAGGTTTCGCAGTCCGTCACCACGATATCGACGCCGCTTTCTTCAATCTGCTGGAACAGCGGTGCACCAATGCCTTGCGACGTGGCGTAATTCTCTTTCTTGAAGCCATAGGTGCCCGCAATACCGCAGCACTGGGAGTCCAGCATCACCAGTTCAAGGCTGGGAATACGTTGCAGCAGCGCCAGGGTATACGCTGTCCACCCCATCCTCTCCAGATGGCAGGGTGTGTGGTACGCCACCCGCAGCGGTAAGTGACGCAGCGGCAACGTTCGACCTTCCTCTTCCAGTAGGCGATAGAGCTGCCGCGTCACCAGTTCAACGCCATCACGCACGTGGCTGTTGTCCACCCCCAGCAGATGAGGGTACTCGTCTCGCAGCGTGAACGTACAGCTGGATGACGTCGCCACCACCGGCAGGGATTTCTGATTAATCGCCTCATCCAGCGACGTGATATTCGCGCGCGCCTGCTTTCTAGCCTTGTCGTGAAAACCATTGGCGATCAGAGGTACGCCGCAGCACTTCTCTTTATTCAGCAACTGAACGCCAATACCCATCGCGTTAAAAACCTGCACCAGATCTTTACCCAGTTGTGGATGGTTGTAGTTCACATAGCAGCCGTGGAAATAAGCCACCTGCTCATCATAGGCCTGCTGCTTCGCGGCCTGCTGACGATACCAACGCCGGAAGGTGCCGAACGAATATTTCGGCAACTGGCGACGGTGGTCGATTTTCAACGCGTTATCCAGCAATTGGCGTACCGGTTTCAGGCTGGTAGCGGTATTGACCAACGGCGCAAACGGCGTGGCAATCGACCCCATGAGGTCGGTATGGCTCAGAATTGCATCACGCAATGTCGGCTTGTGGCTGCTGTGCGTCGCTTTCGCGCGCTGAATGATGTCGCCAATTTTGACATCCGACGGGCACGCGACTTCACAGCGTTTGCAGTTGGTGCAATATTTCAACGCGTCATCGTATAGCGCCGGATCCTTGCGCCGCAGACGTTCACCGTCCGGTCCCGCCTGTTTCGGACCGGGATAAAGCGGATTCACGCGTGAAACCGGGCAATACGTGGTACAGACCGTACATTTGATGCAATCTTCAAAACTGTTATCGCTAATCAGGCTCATGGGTTGCCCTCCTTCAAAATCTGTTCGGCAACATGAAGTGCACTGAGCAAAGAAACGCCCGCCCCACATCCCTGCGCAATCGGATCGAAGCCTTCAAGCACTGCGCCAATAGCGTACAGATTATTGACCGTTTTTCCCCCGATACGCGGATGGAGATGCTCATCGACGATCGCACCAAACTGCATATAGGGCTGCGGCGCAAACACATCCTGCTGGCTCCAGCCCTCACGCTGGTTAGCGAACCGCACATCCAGCCCAAAGACCGGTTCGGTTACCCGATCAAACTGCGTTACCAACCCGTTGCTAAAGAAACTGCCGCTCGCCAATACCGCGTGCTTCGCCCGCAGCGGAATATCACGGTGATGGTGGCTATGAACGGCGATCTCCTGCGGCAACAGCGATGCCCGCACCGCACGATCGCCCGGCATCACCATGCCACCCAGTTGGCGAAAGCGCTGCGACAGAGCTTGATGCAAACGCAACCCGAGCACTGACGGCGGTAATGTTGGCAGTAGCAACACCGGTTTACCGAGTGCATCAGCGAGTTCACCCACAATCCCAGGGCTGTCCAATCCCAGACAGGCGGGCATGATGATGGCATCGTTACCGTTGGCCAGAAGCGACAGTTCTTCCAGCAGCGCCGAGCGATTTTCTGGTCGATCCAGCAGCCGGGCGATATTTACCGCGCGGAATTCACTGGGGTTTTGGCGTAACCGATCCAGTACGGGCAGCTTGAGTTCATCACTGCGTGCCGCAATCCCCTGCGCCTGAAGCGTGCCGGCAACAATACGTGACTGAAAATCCAGAAAGCCTTCGATACCGGCAATGAGCGGATTATCGCCAAAACCAGAATCCGGCAGACCACGCGTGACACTCTCGATCGGGCTCAGCCAGCATGGGCGGAATTTACCTAACGGCGTCATGCGCCAGTGGTTCTGCTGATACGTGCCCAACAGGGAGATAGCGCTGCGCTCCAGCAATGCTTCAACCTGTGGTAACAACGCCGCGAGCGCCTTCGCGCCCATGCGGGAATAAGGATGATGAGGAGCCTGACGCGCCAGCTCGTCTAGTGCTTCAAGCGGCTGGCTAACAAGCTGTCCATCGGGGAGATGAGAGAGTAAATCCAGCGCACCGGAAGAAAAATGCAGCGCATTCTGTCCGGCGCTAATAATCGCGCAGCGTTTCCCCTGTTCCGCTAAGCGAATGCCGCAGGTCAACCCCGCCAGCCCTCCGCCGATAACCACAACGTCATAGCGCATGGCGATCCTCCTGACTGTCGCTGGCCGTCAGGCCGCACAAGCCCTGATAAATCCAGCTGGTAAACTCGCTTTCACGCAGGGCATTGCCCCAGGCAATCGGGCGAATGCCTTTCCAGCGTTCGTTCAAAAACTGGCTGAGTTGCGTGAGCGACTGCTCCGGCCTCACAGTACCCAGACGGCACAACAGACCTGCCGCACGACAGGCGCACAGTTCCCCCTGACAGGTGCCCATGCCAACACGGGTACGCCGACGCAGGTCAATCAGGTTATTCACCTGCAATGATTCCACGGCGTAGCGCACTTCCCCCGCCGTCACGGCCTCACATTCGCACACCAGACTGCGGTCCAGACGCTCACCGGACAGCATTCGACCCGCGCGTTCACCGTGGCGATAAATCGCCGAACCGCGCAACGGTGCCGAGAGCGGTTTTGCTGGCGGATAAGCAGACAGCGCGTGGGGAACGGTTCTCACTTCATCCAGTGATTCCGATCCAGGCAGCGGCGTCTGTGCCGTCGAGCAGGCCACGTCATGGACCAGTTTTTTGCAGACAGCGTCCGTCACCCATTCCGCCATCAGGCGATAGGTCATCAGCTTGCCGCCAGTAATCGTGATAAACCCTTCCAGTCCGTCGCGGCTCGCGTGGTCAAGCAGCACAATGCCGCGGCTTACGCTACGGCCGCTGGGATCACTGTCGCTGGCAACCAGCGGACGGACGCCCGCATAGGCACGCAGAATGCGCGTGCTTGCCAGCGACGGTGCCAGCATGGAGCCTTCCCGCATCAGCGTTTCCACCTCGGCAGGCGTCACCAGCATATTGTCGATTTGGTCGTAGTCGATGTGGGTTGAGGTCGTGCCGATCAGCGAAATAGTGTCGCCCGGCACCAAAATGTCGGCATCCGCCGGTTTACGGCAGCGGTTGATCACCATGTTGTTGATGCGGTGCCCAAGAATCAATAACGCGCCTTTTGCCGGGAACATGCGCACGCGCAGGTCGGCATAGTCCGCAATGTGCTGCCCCCAGATACCGCCCGCGTTGACGACTACCTGTGCGTATATTTCTGTTTCTACACCTTTTTTATGGTCGAAAACGCGCACACCGGTAACCCGATCGCCCTGACGAATCAGCCCGATGACCTCATGATAGGTCAAGACTTCCGCACCGTGCTCGCAGGCATCGATCATGTTGGCCGCCGTCAGGCGAAAAGGATCGACGGAACCATCCGGCACGCGTACCGCGCCAATCAACGCCGGATTAGCCGCCGGCTCCAGCCGCAGCGCTTCCTGCGGATCCATTACCTGCGCGCGAATGCCCGCCTGTTGACAGGCCGTAATAAATTGCGCCTGCCAACCGAGATCGTCTTCTGGCAACGTGATAAACAGGCCGTCGGTGGGTTCAATACAGTGGCGGGCGATCCGGCGGAGAATCTGGTTTTCTTCAATGCATTCTCGGGCAGACTCGCCGTCGGTTACCGCATAGCGTGCGCCGCTGTGTAATAAGCCATGATTACGCCCGGTCGCTCCGGTCGCAATATCATAACGTTCAAGTAGCAGGCAGCGCAGTCCGCGCAGAGCACAGTCTCGTACCGTACCCGCCCCCGTCGCACCACCGCCGATGACAACGACGTCAGTTTCACGCCAGTTCCCAGTATTTTGCTTCATGTTCTCGCTCCAGGCGGAGGATATGTATGTTGCTATTGGGACACAGAAAGAAGGGTTAATGTTTGATAAAGAGCAAAATCGAACACAAAACGAAAATAGAAAGGAGCTTAAAAACAATAAGTGTGATTTGTGTCACCAAAATCACACTGTGTAATTTTCCGGTTCTGTTAACATGAGCGCAAAAATCGTCACAGTTTCATAAAAGTGTAACATTATCGTCATAAATCACACTCATTTGCACGCTAGCCCCTTACAATAACGTTCGTAATAGAACAAAAAAGCTATTGTTTTTTTCGCATTGGAGATATCTATGCTGAGTATTTTTAGGCCCGCAGCCCACCAGGCTCGCGTATCGCAGGATCGTGTCGATCCCCTCTATCGCCGTCTGCGCTGGCAGATTTTCATGGGGATCTTTTTTGGCTACGCCGCCTACTATCTGGTACGTAAGAACTTCGCACTCGCCATGCCTTACCTGATTGAGCAGGGCTTCTCACGCGGCGATCTTGGCTTTGCGCTGTCAGGCATCTCTATCGCCTACGGCTTTTCCAAATTCATCATGGGTTCGGTATCCGACCGTTCCAACCCGCGCGTGTTCTTGCCTGCTGGTCTGATTCTGGCCGCCTCCGTCATGCTGTTCATGGGCTTCGTACCGTGGGCAACGTCCAGCATCGCGACTATGTTCGTTCTACTGTTCCTGTGCGGATGGTTCCAGGGAATGGGATGGCCACCGTGCGGACGCACCATGGTTCACTGGTGGTCACAGAAAGAACGTGGTGGCATCGTGTCCGTGTGGAACTGTGCTCACAACGTCGGCGGTGGTATTCCTCCGCTGCTGTTCCTGCTGGGTATGGCCTGGTTCAACGACTGGAAAGCCGCACTTTACATGCCAGCCTTCGCCGCCATTCTGGTTGCGCTGATTGCGTTTGCGCTGATGCGTGATACGCCGCAATCCTGTGGTCTGCCGCCAATCGAAGAGTACAAAAATGACTATCCGATTGATTATAATGAAAAAGCGGAAGAAGAACTGACAGCGAAGCAGATCTTCATGCAGTATGTTTTCCCGAACAAACTGCTGTGGTATATCGCCATCGCCAACGTCTTCGTTTACCTGCTGCGTTACGGTATCCTCGACTGGTCACCGACTTACCTGAAAGAAGTGAAACACTTCGCGCTGGATAAGTCCTCCTGGGCCTACTTCCTGTACGAGTACGCCGGTATTCCGGGCACGCTGCTGTGCGGCTGGATGTCCGATAAGGTGTTCAAAGGCAACCGTGGTGCAACAGGCGTGTTCTTTATGACGCTGGTTACCATAGCAACCATCGTGTACTGGATGAACCCAGCCGGCAACCCTGGCGTGGATATGGCCTGTATGATCGTCATCGGCTTCCTGATTTACGGCCCGGTTATGCTGATTGGTCTGCACGCGCTGGAACTGGCACCGAAGAAAGCAGCAGGTACAGCAGCAGGCTTTACCGGTCTGTTCGGCTACCTCGGTGGTTCCGTGGCCGCCAGCGCCATCGTCGGCTACACCGTTGACTTCTTCGGCTGGGACGGCGGCTTCATGGTCATGATCGGCGGCAGTATTCTGGCCGTACTTCTGCTGATTGTTGTTATGCTGAATGAGAAAAAGCATAAAGCAGAGTTAGCCAGCCGCGCCTAACCCACACGAGTAAGCATCCCTCTGGCGGCGTCCTGATGACGCCGCCTTTCTCTCAACAGAAAGAGGTTTGATCGCATGAACGTTACCGTAACATCCCTACTCTCCGCCCTCGCACTCTCCGTTTCCTTTAGTGCTTTCAGCAATTCTGATGTTTCTGCTTCCTCAACAACCGACAAAATTGTCATTGCCCACCGCGGCGCCAGTGGTTATCTCCCCGAGCATACGCTTCCAGCGAAGGCGATGGCCTACGCTCAGGGTGCTGATTATCTGGAACAGGATCTGGTACTCACTAAAGACAACGCGCTTATTGTCCTACACGACCACTATCTGGATCGCGTCACCGACGTGGCAGAACGTTTTCCTCAGCGCGCCCGTAAAGATGGACGCTTTTACGCTATCGACTTCACGCTGGAAGAGATCAAGTCGCTGAAATTTACCGAAGGGTTCGACATCAAAGATGGCAAGCAAGTACAGAGCTATCCAAACCGTTTCCCGATGTGGAAATCTGACTTCCGTATTCACACCTTTCAGGAAGAAATTGAATTTATTCAGGGGCTGAACCACTCAACCGGAAAAAACATCGGCCTCTATCCTGAAATTAAAGCACCGTGGTTTCACCATCAGGAAGGGAAAGATATCGCCCGCGAAACGCTGGCCGTATTGAAGCAGTATGGCTATACGCAGAAAAGCGATAAGGTTTTCCTGCAATCGTTTGATGTGGCAGAGCTAAAGCGGATTAAAACCGAATTGCAGCCACAGATGAAGATGGACCTCAACCTGATTCAGTTGATCGCCTATACCGACTGGAATGAAACCTACGAGAAACAGGCTAATGGCTCGTGGGTGAATTACAACTATGACTGGATGCAAAAGCCCGGCGCTATGCGGCAGATTGCCACCTATGCCGACGGCATCGGCCCGGACTACCACATGCTCGTCCAGAAAAGTGCAACGCCTGACAGCATCACGTTTACCGATATGGTGAAGGAAGCCCATCAGAATAAACTTCAGGTACATCCGTTTACGGCAAGGGCCGACAGGCTACCGCCGTATGCCAAAGATATCGACCATCTCTACGACATTCTCTACCATCAGGCAGGGGTTGACGGGCTGTTTACCGATTTCCCCGACAAAGCGGTCGATTTTCTGAATAAACCGCGTTGAGAATCGGCGTCCTCATCGGGCACCACGGTGCCCGATCATGCATGGGTTTGATAATACGCGGCTTATTTCAGAAACAGTTCTCGCAGGTAATTCGGCACAGCACTGTCTGCGTTAGAACCAATCACTTCGCAGTCCGGCAGTAAATCTTTCAGACGCTGATGCGCGTTTTGCATCACGCAGCCTTTGCCCGCCATCGACAACATTTCGTAGTCATTCATGCCATCGCCAAACGCCACGCACTCTTTGAGCGAGAAGCCGAAAATCTTCGCCACCTGCTCCAGTGCATGACCTTTAGACACACCGCCAGCCATCACTTCCAGACAGGTGAGCGTCGAGAAGCTCACGTTGACGCGGTCACCCCAGCGTGCGTTGATCGCTTCTTCCAGTGGCAACAGCTGTTCATGGGAATCACAAGTAAAGAACACTTTGCTGACGCCATCGGTTTCAAGCAGCGCGGGTTCAAACAGTTTGTATTTAAAGATCGACTCTTTGAAGAACCGCTCTTCTTCCGCACGCGGACGATTCATAAACCAGTCGTCATCACGATATACGTGCGTCAGCATATCGGGATGATTGTGTACCACGCTATAAAGGTCACGGGCAATGTCCTGATCCAGATTGTGACTGAAAATCAGCTCGCCCTGTGAGTTATGCACACGCGCACCATTCGAGGTAATCATAAATGCACTGATGCCGAGATTATCCCGGATCTGCGCAACATCCATGTGATGCCGTCCCGTAGCGAACACAAAGTGAATCCCTTTTTCCGTCAGCAGCCTGAGGGTTTCTTTCGCATACGGGGACAGCGAGTGGTCAGGTGACAGCAGTGTGCCATCTAAATCGGAAGCAACGACATGGTACATAACGATGAGATCTCACTTCTGGTGTGTTGTAGCAGCACGCGCCGCAAAAAGTTAACGAGGTGACTCCGCGTCCGTTAAGCGGTTTACCAACAGCCTACAATCAATGATAACGCGCAAAGTGCGCCAGAATCAGCACAAATGCCTGAGCACGAAGGTTATCCGTTTCAAAGAGAATTTCATGCCGCGCACCGGGGATAACCTGTAAAGCGCCATGCACATTGGCGTTACCGCGCTGTGTCAATGCCTGGCAAAATGCATTCTGGCTACGGTTATCCACCACGCGTTCCTCTCCCGCCTGTAGCAGCAAAAGCGGCGTAGTGACGGCGCTGGCCTGTGCCTGCAACTGTTTCCCCGCCAGTATCGCTTCACGCACCCAGTGATAAGTGGGGCCGCCGACGCGCAAATCCGGTGAGTCCGCATAAAATCGAATGCTGCGCTGGTAGCGTTCACGGCTGTGCGTCAGCACATTCATCCGATAAGGCAACGGACGCCACTGTCCAGTGCCGATAGCGTAATAATCGCGAATCGCCGGGCGACGCTCTGCCCAATTGACAATCCACCCCGCGACGCAATGAGGAAATGGCAAACGAATGCCAAACATCGGCGCACACAGCGCGACGGCATCAAACGTCCCGGGCTGACGAATCAACAGTTGTGCCAGAATCGCGCCTCCCATTGAATGCGCTAACGCAAACCGACGGGTGTATCGTTTGGGGCCAATGTGCTGCTGACACAGCGTTTCGGCATCATCAACATAGTCACTAAAACGCACGACGTGTCCACGGTGGCCGTCTGGTAGCACCCGCCCAGACCGCCCTTGCCCACGGTGATCCATGATGAGAACATCATAGCCGCTATGAAAGAGGTCATAAGCCACTTCGCTATATTTAACATAGCTTTCGATACGGCCTGAAAAGACAACGACAAGCTTGTCGTGCTGTGGCGCGGTAAAACGAACAAACCGGATAGGCACATCATCAACGCCAGAGAACTCACCCTCTTCGCGCTGACGCCAGAAATCCAGTAATGCTCCGGTAGCAAAAGCGGCAAACTGCGCTTCTCGCGTTAACAGGTTCGAGGTTAACCCTTCAGGCGTTAACTGTTCCGACGTAAGCAACGTATTGTAGCGTTGAATCATCACACCTCTCCGGTGACGCAGGAAAACGAAAGCTAGCGGAAGAACATGACAAACAGTGAAGCACAAGCGTATTGTGACATAAAAAACAGACAGACTCTCGTAATACAGAACGTGATTCAGGGGCAGGCTTCATGACATTGGATTGGTGGTTAACCTATTTACTCACAACGCTGATTCTCAGCCTGTCACCCGGCTCCGGTGCCATCAACACCATGAGTACCGGAATTAGCCACGGCTATCGTGGCGCAGCGGCGTCGATCTGTGGTTTACAGGTCGGGCTGGCGATTCATATCGTGCTCGTCGGCATCGGATTAGGCGCACTGCTTAACCAGTCTGTACTGGCTTTCGACATGCTCAAATGGCTGGGCGCAGCGTATCTGATTTGGCTGGGGTTCCAGCAATGGTGTGCCGCAGGCGCACTGAATCTTCAGGCGCTCGCCAGCGCGATGCCGCGTCGGAGACTCTTTAAACGCGCAATACTGGTGAACCTGACTAACCCGAAAAGTATCGTATTTCTGGCAGCACTGTTCCCACAGTTTATTATCCCCCACCAACCACAGGCCGCGCAGTATCTGGTGTTAGGCATCACCACCATCGTCGTCGATATTATCGTGATGATTGGCTACGCCACGCTGGCCACGCGCATCGCCGGCTGGCTAAAAGGCCCACGGCAGATGAAGATGCTCAACCGAATATTCGGTTCACTGTTCGTACTGGTCGGCGCGTTACTCGCCACGGCGAGAAAGGCCTGATTAAGGCAGTGCGCCGTATCAACTAGCGGTGCACTCCTGTCGTTAACAGGGAAAGATTAGCGGGAGAAAATCAGGTGCAGGCCAAACCCGGTAAACAGTACCCCAGCTACGCCATCCACCCATTTCGCCAAACGCTGATAGCCACGACGCATGGTCGGCAAGGCGAAAACCATTGCAACCAGACTGAACCAGATCAGCGTTTCAATCGAGATCAGCGCAAACAATCCCCAGCGGGCACCGCTGCCGACACTGTCGCCAACAAACAGTGAGAACACGCTACCGAAATAGATCAGCGCCTTCGGGTTCGCCAGATTCGTCAACAACCCACGCATAAAGGTCTTGCCACGCTGAGGCAAGACCACCGCCGTCTCCTGAGTGGTTTCCAACTGTGCTTTACGCCGTGCGGAGCGCAGCATCTGCCAGCCCATCCAGCACAGATACAGTCCACCACCGACGGTAATAGCCGTATGCAGCCAGGCCATTTTTTGCAACAGTAGGTGCAGCCCCAGCAGCGCGATCGCCGCCCAGACCACCACGCCCAGTGAAATGCCCAGCACGCCCATCATCGCTTCACGGCGGGAACGGCTAGCTGCCGTTTGCGAAACGAAAAAGAAATCCGGTCCCGGGCTCATCAGTGCAATGAAATGTACCAGCGCCACCGTCAGAAATAGCATCAGCATGTAGGTTTTCCTGTTTTTTAAATGCAATCAGATAAGGCGAGCGTCACTCGTCATCATTATCGACATGATCGCGAATCATGTTCATGAAAGGCGCACCAAAACGTTCGAGTTTACGGTGGCCTACACCGTTGATATTCAACAACTCACCCGCGGTGATCGGCATCAGCTCCGCCATCTCCAGCAGTGTCGCGTCACTGAATACCACGTAAGGCGGGATATTGTCTTCATCCGCGATGGATTTACGCAGTTTGCGTAATTTGGCGAACAGCTTACGGTCATAATTTCCGCCGTAAGATTTTTGATTAGCGCGAGGTTTCAGGTTAATGACACGCGGCACAGCTAGCTGTAACGGCACTTCTCCCCGCAATACCGGACGCGCCGATTCGGTAAGCTGTACAGCAGAATGCATCGTGATGTTCTGGTTCAGCAAGCCCAGATGAATCAACTGGCGCAGTACGCTGACCCAATGCTCTTGCGATTTGTCCTTACCGATGCCGTAAACCGGCAGCTTGTCATGACCAAAGTCTCGGATACGCTGGTTATTTGCGCCGCGTAGCACCTCGACGATATACCCCAGACCAAAGCGCTGCCCGACCCGATACACGCAGGACAGCGCCTTTTGCGCGTCAACCAGCCCATCGTAGCGCTTCGGTGGATCGAGACAAACGTCGCAATTACCACAGGGTTGCTGGCGTCCTTCACCGAAATAGTTCAGCAGCACCAGACGGCGGCAGGTCTGTGCTTCGGCAAACGCGCCCATCGCATTGAGCTTATGGCGCTCGATATCCAACTGCGGCCCGGCCGGTTTTTCTTCCAGACAGCGGCGCAGCCATGCCATATCCGCCGGATCGTAGAACAGCGCGGCTTCCGCCGCGAGGCCGTCACGTCCGGCACGCCCCGTTTCCTGATAGTAAGATTCGATATTGCGCGGAATGTCGAAGTGCACCACAAACCGTACGTTCGGCTTGTTGATGCCCATACCAAATGCGACGGTTGCTACCACCACCTGAAGATCGTCACGCAGGAACGCTTCCTGCACCTGCGCACGCCGTTCATTATCCAGACCGGCGTGATAAGCCCCTGCGCTCAGCCCACGGGCCTGCAAACGTGCGCAAATATCTTCCACACGGGAGCGGCTATTGCAGTAAATAATGCCACTTTTTCCACGCTGCCCCTGCACGAACATCCAGAGCTGATCGAGCGGTTTGAACTTCTCTACCAGCGTGTAACGAATGTTCGGGCGGTCAAAACTGTTAATCTGGATGAGCGGCGACCGAAGATCCAGCAGGCGAACGATATCGTTGCGCGTGGTCTCGTCAGCGGTGGCCGTCAAAGCAATGAAAGGGAGATGAGGAAGACGCTGTTTAATCTGCCCCAGCGCACGATATTCAGGGCGGAAATCGTGCCCCCATTGGGAAATACAGTGCGCCTCATCCACTGCGATCAGTGCGATCTGCCAGTAGGCGAGATGATCAAGGAAGCTGTCCGTCGTCAGGCGTTCCGGCGCAATATAAAGCAGTTTGATCTGACCGGTACGGCAACCCGCCATCACTTCAAGCTGCTGTTCACGCGTCTGCGTCGAATTCAGACAGGCTGCTGACACGCCGTAAGCCTGAAGCTGATCGACCTGATCTTTCATCAGCGAAATCAGCGGAGACACCACCAGCGTCAGCCCGTCCATCACCAGCGCGGGAATTTGATAGCACAGCGACTTGCCGCCGCCTGTCGGCATGATAACCAGACAGTCCTGCCCACTGAGCGTTGCGCTGATAATTTCCTGCTGACCCGGTCGGAATTGCTGGTAACCGAATGTGTCCCGTAGAACCTGAATCGCCAGCGCTTCCTTATTCAATACTTCCGCCGTAGACACGCCTTCCCCAATTCAATGAAATCAAACAGGCGCTATTTTCAGCGCCGTTTGGTAAAACTGCAATGGTTAAGTTTGGTAAAACGGCAATCGTTAAAACATGTCGTTCAGCGTCACACCAACGCCGAAGCGGGTCTGGCGGTGGTTGTAGTCAATCAGGGATTCACCGTAGCCGCTAAAGACCTTGGTGTAAAAACGAACATGACGCGTCAGCGGGTAGCTCCAGCCCAGCTCACCACCGCCGTAGCCGCTGTTCCAGTTATAACGCCCTTCCGCGCTAAACACGCTGTCGCCCCACACATAGCCGACGCGTAAGCGGTAATGGCCCATGTATTTGGTGATGTCCGGGTTATCGTCCTGGCTATCGGAGAAACGTATCCACGGTTTCACATCGACTTGCCAGTTGCCGTTCTGCGCCATCAGGCGAGCATAAGCGCGGTTCCAACTGCGTGAAGTCGGTTCGGAACGCCCATTAGACTGGTGATTAAAGCCCACTTCCACATCTCGCAGTGTCCAGCCCGCGAAGGTGTAGTTCGTTGCCCAGCCCAGGAAAACCTGTGGTTCATAGTCGGTTTCACGGAACGGAGAGGACTCGCTCCTGTTCGACAACTGCCACCACGAGCGCTGCGTATAAGAGGCCCCCAGCAACGAATTCCCTCCCAGAATGCCACGCCAAATCGGGAACCCCAGACTCAGTTGGTAATGCACTTCATCTTTACGTGCTTCATCGCTCCAGTTATCACTCTGGATCGCCGTTTTATTGATGTTGCTGGTATAGGTGTACAGCAAGTAGTTGCTTTCATAAGGATAAAGGACAAACGGGGTATCGTGCTCTTGTAACAGACTGGCGATAATGCTGCCACGTACCGCCGGTTGACCTGGTGCAGGCGCGTTTGTTGTTTCTTCGGCATGAGCCTGCGCCATCAGTAATGCTGTCAGTACGAGTACTATTTTACGCATTTATTTTCTCCGACATATTTTTCTCCGGCATTCTTTTATCCAAATAAAATCTTTTATCTAATCGGCCGTTCCCCACTCAAGCCCGCCATTCTACACAGTTCCGCGACATTTGAATTACCGTTCCCCTGTTTATCGGTCTTTTCTGGAAAGAAACAAAATCAACGCATAAAATAAACAATTCAGTAACCTTTAATCATCAAATTAACCACACTTAATGCATTTCTCTTATCGTTCGAACGGGGAACGACTATGGCTGACGTACCATCATCTCAGGACATTCTCTCATTTCAGGGAACCACATTAACCAAAGATACCGTGCGCCAACTTGTTGGCGAGATTTTCATTTACAAAATGCCGTTCAACATCGAATTGGGTCTTGAATTACAGCAATTTGAAGCCGACAAAGCCGTCCTCACGTTCGCCCGACAAGAGAAGCTCATCGGTAATGTGGCACAAAAAATTTTGCACGGCGGTGTGATTGCCGCCGGGCTGGACGTCGCTGCTGGATTGGTGTGCGTCGGTAACACGCTACTGCGCCATGAGACGATCAGCGATCAGGAGTTTCATCACCGGCTTGCCCGCATGGGAACCATTGATATGCGGGTAGATTACCTGCGTCCAGGCCATGGGGAACACTTCACCATTACCAGCACGCTGCTGCGCGGCGGCAATAAAATCGCCGTCGCACGCGCCGAATTGCATAACGAACAGGGCTTGCATCTGGCCAGCGCCACCGCCACCTATATTGTCGGATAGCATTTCGTTGGCAAAGATTATCATTAACACTTTACGTGAAAGCGCTCACCGTTTTGGGTAGACTTAGCGTTTTACCTCCGTCCTTATCGAGTTACTCATGAACGCGCAACAAACCCGTGAGGGGATATTTTTCGCCCTCGGCGCGTATTTCATTTGGGGAATTGCTCCCGTTTACTTCAAGCTGCTTGAGCACGTTCCACCCAATGAAATACTCACGCACCGTATTATCTGGTCATTCTTCTTTATGCTGATCCTGCTGACGATTGGCCGGAAATGGCATCAGGTGAGCTATGCCTGCCGCAACGTCAAGCATCTGTTTCTGCTGGCATTAACAGCGGTACTTATTGGCGGAAACTGGCTGTTGTACATCTGGGCGGTTAACAACCATCACATGCTGGAAGCTAGTCTCGGGTATTTCATCAACCCGTTGGTCAACGTCATGCTGGGCATGATCTTCCTTGGAGAGCGCTTTCGTCGTCTGCAATGGCTGGCCGTGCTGCTCGCGGTGACGGGGGTATTGGTTCAACTGTGGACGTTCGGATCGCTACCGGTTATCGCGCTGGGACTGGCATTCAGCTTCGCGTTATACGGCCTGCTGCGTAAGAAGATCGGTATTGACGGGCAAACCGGCATGCTGATCGAAACGCTGTGGCTGCTGCCAGTAGCGATCATTTATCTGTTTTTTATTGCTGATACGCCAAGCAGCCATCTGGCGGCCAATCCCTGGTCGCTGAACCTGCTGCTGCTCTCCGCGGGTGTCGTCACCACGGTACCGCTGCTATTTTTCACTGCGGCTGCCATGCGCCTTCGCCTGTCGACGCTCGGCTTTTTCCAGTATCTCGGCCCCACGATCATGTTCCTGCTGGCGGTCGTGTTCTACGGCGAAACGTTTAGCAACGACAAGCTGGTGACGTTTGCCTTTATCTGGGGCGCGCTGGGGCTGTTCATTCTGGATGCGCTTTATACGCAGCGTAAGCTGCGGTGCACGCCGATTACACCTTCCCAGCCTCAACACGACGGGAAATAAAACGCGATAAGATCGGGCTAAATAACAGCGTCGAAAATAGCCTCAGCGTCTGCATGGCAATGACAAACGCCATATCGACCCGACTGCCTGCGGCGATAATCGCAATCGAATCCAGCCCGCCAGGGCTGGTCGCCAGAAAGGCGGTCAGCATATCCACTGGCATCATTTTCGTCACCATCCACGCCATTCCGCCACACAGCAACATCAATCCGACTATCGACGCCATCATATGCGGCAATGTGCGTATCGCCAGCAAAAAGATGGGGCGAGTAAAACAGAGTCCTACGCTCCAGCCGATAAAGGCATAGGCCAGCGCCAGCAGCCACTCAGGGGTTTGCAAATGCAAGGTGCCGCTGGCATGCAGCATTGAACCAATAATCATCGGTCCCAGCAGCGCCCCAGAGGGAATGCGCAGGCGTCTTCCCAGCCAGGCACTGCCAAACGCCACGCCGAGCGTCGCCAGAAAGCGCCAGTCCAGTTCAGGGAACCAAACCAGCATCGCGCTGTTTTCTGCCGCCTCATCGCCCAAACTCAAGCGCGCCACAAACGCTGCCGAAGCGGTAACCATCAGCACACGTAGATATTGCATGAAAGCGACCAGCCGAACGTCTGCGCCAAATTCCCCGGCCATAGCGACCATCGCCGACGCACCACCCGGCGATGCTCCCCAGGTTCCAGTGGTTCCGGGTAGTTCGCTAAATTTGACCAGCAGCCAGCCGGACAGCCCGCTGGCAACCAGCGTCGCCAGCAGAATGAACAGCACCAGCGGCCATTCGCTCATTAACGGTTTCAGGATAGAGAACGACAGGCTTTGTGCCACCAGACAGCCCAGAACGGCATTGCTGCCCGCAAAGCAAACGGGCGGGATGCGAATCGTCGCGCCGTTTAACCCCATGACGACGCCGACCATCATCGGCCCCAGCAACAGCGCGGCGGGAACGTGGTAAACCTGTAACCCAAACCCCAGAATTAATGAAACCGACAGCAGGATTCCCCATTGCCCCCACGGTGACATCCTTTTCATGCACACGACCTTTTTTAGGAATAAAGAGTAAGAATAGAAAAGCGATTCACCATTCTAAACAGAATAGTTGGAGAATAAACAGGAATAGTAAGGTGCCAAATTATCAAGCAGGAAAGGAGTTTTGCATCAAAGGAAGGAATATCATGCACCTGATGGTGAATACCCGTCAGGCGCATCGGTGAAAACTTACAGCCAGTTTTTACGTTTGAAATAGAGGTAAGGTGCCAGTCCGGCGAGAATCATCAGCACAATCGCCCCCGGATAACCAAACGACCACTTCAGCTCCGGCATAAACTCAAAGTTCATCCCGTAGCTGGACGCCACCAGCGTCGGCGGCAGGAACACCACGGAGACCACCGAGAAGATCTTGATAATCCGGCTCTGCTCGATGTTAATGAAGCCCATTGCCGCCTGCATCAGAAAGTTAACTTTCTGGAACAGGGATTCGTTGTGCGGCAGCAGAGATTCGATATCGCGTAAAATTTCGCGCGCCTGCTCCAACTGGCCGGATGGCAAGCGGGCTTTACGCACCAGAAAATTCAACGCGCGTTGGGTATCCATCAGACACAGGCGCACTTTCCAGCCCACGTCTTCAAGCTCCGCCAGCGTGGACAACGCATCGTCGTACTCTTCGCCCTGCCGCCCTTCCATAATAATGCGGCTCAGCGATTCCAGATCGCTGTAGATGTTCTCGATTTCGTCCGCCAGTTGCTCAATTTTGGTCTCAAAGAGATCGAGCAGCAGTTCGTAAGCATTGCCGTCCACCAGCGTTTGGTTGCGGGCACGCATGCGATACAGGCGGAACGCGGGCAGTTCACGCTCGCGCAGGGTGTACAGGCGACCATCGCGGATGGTAAACGCCACCGTGGAGTTACCGGCGTGATCCTCAGCATCTTCAAAAAAGAAAAAGGAGTGAATATGCAGACCATCTTCATCTTCAAAAAAACGTGCCGACGCTTCAATATCTTCCAGTTCCGGACGGGTTGCCAGGCTTTGTCCCAGTTCGTTTTGTACTTTTTCACGCTCATCGTCTTCCGGTTCGATCAAATCGACCCAAACTGACGTGGTGAGATCATCGGAGTCATCCAGTTCCAGACGAGATAAACGGCAATTATCCAGTTTAAATGCGCTCAGCATGGGCCATAGCTCCCCTTTCAGTAGCAGAGATGGACAACGCGATTGAAGCACAGAAACAAAGGTGAGGTGTCACCAGCAGGTTTCAGTCCGTTCGACGGATCTGACTCATAGCGACAAAAACAGCGTCGCTGACAACCACGAAGGCTATCAGCAGAGGAAGATAGCCTTAGAAGTTGTACCTAATGAACAGGTTAGTGAGCCAGTATCGACTGGGTGTGTCCAAGGCGTTAGTCCTCCGAGAATAATGATGCGCGCATGTTACGCCGAGATGAAAAAGACTTCAACTTTAAAACCGCGGCTGAAACACGCTGTAAAATATTGGTCAAATGGATAGGGTTTATCCAATAAATCCGGCGCTGAAGCGGTAAAAAACGCAGTCCCCAAAGCAAAAAGGCACTGCGTCTGTCGATCAGGCATTATCCGGCAAATAGGCAATGGCACGGACGGGGAAACCGGGTGCGCCAGCGAAATTGGGGTAGCTGACGTGAATATAAGCGCCGGTAGGCGGCAGCTGATGCAGGTTATTTAGTACCTCGACCTGCCAGGCATTTTGGTTCAACACGAAGAATTCGCCAATAAGCCCGTTATTGCGACGGAAATCAGCGGCGGAATCCGTATCCAACGTTTCGTGCCCCACCGCGCTAATGCCGCGCTCTTCAAACAGGAACGTCAGCGCCTCAAGAGACCAACCCGGCGTATGGCTGTTACCCTGCTCATCTTTATTGGCGAAGGCATCACTATCGGGCCAGCGCGTGCTCCAGCCGCTAGCAAACGCGACAAAGCTGCCTGACGGAATGTCCCCGTGCTCACGCTCAAACGCCAGGATGTCGTCAACCGACAGGCGGTAGTCGGGATCGTTCGCGACGGCATCTTGCTTATGGAGCACGATCAGCGGCAGCAACAGTTCTTTATTATCAATACGATCCAGATAACGTTTGCCCGCGACAAAATGCCCCGGCGCATCAATATGCGTCCCCGTTTGCGTCGCGAATGTCACGGACTGTGCGAAAAAGCCATGCTCTTCAATGTTAAATAACGTCTTGCGCTGCAATACGCCTTCAAACGCGCTAAAAATAGGAATCGACTCCGTCACCGTATGCGTGAGATCGACCCATTTCTTCTTCTGTAACTCGGCAATAATCTGATCTAGCGTCATGGGCATGCTCCTTTTTTATTGTGATACCACACCCCCATGGATACGTGGCAGACCACCTAGCATTGTCGAAAATGACGATAAAAATTAATACAGGATTTTTATAAGTTATGCCGTCGCACACATGACGATCACACCGTTTCCAACCGGGCATAGGCGGCAACCAGCCATTTAATGCCCTGTCCTTGAAACGCGACCTGTAGACGGGCGTGATCGCCACTGCCTTCCAGATTCACGATCGTCCCTTCACCAAACTTCGCATGGCGAACTCGCTGCCCCAATTTGTAGCCGCTGTCGTTTTGCGTCACGGGTGTGCCGAGGCGCTGATGATTCACCGGGCGGGAGACGCTGGCGCGTAGCCGCACTTCTTCTACACACTCTTCAGGCAGTTCGCCAACAAATCGGGAAGGTCGATGATAGGCTTCTTTTCCGTATAAACGGCGGGATTCGGCGTAGGTTATCGTCAGCTTTTGCATCGCACGCGTCACGCCGACGTAAGCCAGACGGCGCTCTTCTTCCAGACGCCCGCCTTCATCCAGCGACATCTGGCTGGGGAACATGCCTTCTTCCATGCCGACGATAAACACCTGTGGGAACTCCAGCCCTTTCGCCGAGTGTAGCGTCATGAGCTGTACCGCGTCCTGATTGGCATCCGCCTGACCTTCCCCCGCTTCCAGCGCGGCATGCGACAGGAAAGCCTGAAGCGGCATCAGATCCTGATCTTCTTCCTGATAGCTGAACTGGCGCGTGGCCGTCACCAGTTCTTCCAAGTTTTCTACCCGCGCCTGCCCTTTCTCGCCTTTTTCCTGTTCGTACATACTCCACAGGCCGGAATCTTTAATCACCCGGTCGGTTTGTACATGCAGCGGCAGCTCAGAGGTTTCATAGGCCAGTGCATCGATCAGTTCGATAAAGCGTTGCAGCGATGCCGCCGCGCGTCCCGCCAGCACTTTCTCCTGCAACAGCGCCCGCGTGGCTTGCCATAGCGTCAACTGACGATCGCGTGCCGTCTGGCGTACGACATCCAGCGTGCGATCGCCAATGCCGCGCGTCGGCGTATTCACCACTCGCTCGAACGCCGCATCGTCGTTACGATTGGCGATCAGGCGCAGATAAGACAGCGCGTCTTTAATTTCCTGACGTTCGAAGAAGCGCATGCCGCCGTAGATGCGGTACGGCATACTCTGCTGCAATAGCGCTTCTTCCAGTACGCGCGACTGGGCGTTACTCCGGTACAGAATGGCGTTATCCTTCAGCGCTCCGCCATTCTCCTGCCAGGTTTTAATCCGGTTGACGACGTAACGCGCCTCATCCAGTTCATTGAACGCGCAATACAGCGAGATAGGTTCACCCTCTGCGCCATCGGTCCACAGATTTTTTCCGAGTCGTCCACCGTTGTGGGCAATCAGCGCATTCGCCGCTTTCAGAATATTGTTGGTCGACCGATAGTTCTGCTCCAGACGGATCGTTTCTGCGCCGGCGAAATCTTTCAGGAACAGCTGAATATTTTCGACCTGCGCCCCGCGCCAGCCGTAAATCGACTGATCGTCATCCCCGACGATCATCACTTTAGCGCTATCGCCCGCCAGCATACGGATCCAGGCGTACTGAATGCGGTTGGTATCCTGAAATTCGTCCACCAGAATGTTGGTAAAACGCTCACGATAGTGGTTCAACACATGCGGTTTGTTCAGCCACAGCTCGTGCGCACGCAGTAGCAGTTCGGCGAAATCCACCAGCCCGGCGCGATCGCACGCTTCCTGATAGGCCTGATACACGCGCTGCCACGTTTGCTCGATAGGGTTGCCGTAGCTTTCAATATGCTGCGGACGCAGACCTTCATCCTTCTTCCCATTGATGAACCACATCGCCTGACGCGGCGGCCACTGTTTCTCGTCCAGATTAAGTGCCCGAATCAGGCGTTTCAACAGACGCAGCTGATCTTCACTGTCCAGAATCTGGAAATCCTGCGGCAGATTGGCATCCATATGGTGCGCACGCAGCAGGCGGTGTGCCAACCCGTGGAAGGTGCCAATCCACATGCCGCCTTGGCTGGTGCCGATCAGGTGATCGATACGATGGCGCATCTCCGCCGCCGCTTTGTTGGTAAACGTCACCGCCATGATGGAGTACGGTGAGCAGTTTTCGACAGACAAAAGCCAGGCTATGCGATGTACCAGTACCCGCGTTTTGCCGCTGCCTGCCCCCGCCAGCACCAATAAATTGCTGCGCGGCGCGGCTACCGCGTCACGCTGTTTGTCGTTGAGGCCATCGAGCAGATCAGAAACGTCCATAGGTACGGGTTATCCGGTGACGGGAAACGCTGCACATGTAAGTAATGTCGATCGTTTAAGCATCCGAGATACACGGGGCGACCACAGGGGTGAGGCCTCCCTGCGGGAACCTCCCCTCGTGTTTCCCCTAATAACGGGCTTAAGTGACCAGTATTAGCACATGTAAGGAGCATTTCCACTGGTGATTTATACAGATTAATGCGGTGATTATAGCAATGCCGACAACGATGCCAACCGCGAAATTTCAATATGCGGCAGCAGCCGGGCATCCGCAATCTGCGTCAGGCTACCTTCACGCAGGTTAATCCAGCAGGCCTGCATACCGCAGCGGATCGACCCCGCGACATCGGTCGTAAGATCGTCACCCACGTGCAGGATCGCATGCAAAGGCAGATTGAGCTTTTCCGCTGCCAGATGGTACATGTCATCAAACGGTTTGGCGCGACCGTGTGGGCCCGCACGCAGGATGAACGAAAAATAGCGATCGAGACCAAAGCGATGCGGCTCAGCGTTACCATTGGTGATGGCGGCCAGCGGCACTTTCTCGGCTAACGCCGCCAACGTCTGGTGGGTCTCTTCGGTAATCGTAATCTGGCTGCGCCAGTAGGCAAAGTTTTCCATTGCCGCGTTTGCGCCATCCTTAGCTTCTGCGGCACTCAGTCCACGTTCTAACATGGCCAGTTCAGCCGCACGGCGACGCCACTCAGTGACGTCGTGATAAATGTCTGGCTCGCGCTCAAGCAAGGTCTGGCGTAAATTCTGAAAATCATCCGCCTGAAAATCACAAAGTGCAGGATGGTACTGTTGCAGAAAGCGGATTGACTCTTGCCCTGTGCGCCGGATGACTTCTGCATTGTCGTAGAGCGTGTCATCCAGATCGAACGTGATCGCACGGATCGGGCCAAGAGATCGGTAAAAATGCATCAGGGTTTCCCTCGTTTGGCGCGTGGATGCGCAGCATCGTACACGGAGGCTAAATGTTGAAAATCAAGATGGGTATAAATCTGTGTTGTAGACAAGTTGGCGTGGCCAAGCAGTTCTTGCACCGCCCGTAAATCACCGCTGGATTCCAGCATGTGCGTCGCAAAGGAGTGACGCAGCTTATGCGGATGGACATGGCTATTGACGCCCTGCTTAACGCCCCATTCGGCAAAACGCTTCTGTACGTTACGCATCGAAATGCGTCGTCCCTGATTGGAAATGAACACGGCATCATCCTGTGGGCCAAACAGTTCACGCAGCGCCAGCCAGCGTTCCAGCCAGGTTACCGCCATTTTTCCTATCGGCAATTTGCGCTCTTTACTGCCTTTCCCCATCACCCAGATTTCACCGCTGGCCAGATCGATATGCTGACAGTCCATACCGACCATTTCCGCCAAACGCAGCCCCGCACCGTACATCACTTCGAGCATCGTGCGGTCGCGCACGGCAAGGGGATCGTCTGGATCGATCTCCAGCAGCCGGTCCATTTCATCCACATCCATATTCTTTGGCAACGGCCGTCCGGCTCGAGGCGTGGATACCCCTTTCGCCGGGTTCGCCGCCAGTGCGCCGCGTGATACCATCCAGTCGAGAAAGCTACGTAACGCCGACAGACGCAACGCCAAGCTCCCTGAATGCAGGCCATCGCGCTTACTGCGGGACACCACGGAACGCACGCCAGCGGCATCCAGCTTACGCCAGTCAGTCACACCCGCCGCAGAGAGAATGGTGATAACCGCTGACAGTTGACGCAAATAGCTGGTCTGCGTCAGCGGACTTAGCTGACGTTCTACTTTCAGATAACGCAGGAAAGCCTCAACATCGGCGTGTAAAGGGGAAGAGGAAGGCACCTCCGGTGACACGGGCTGTCGGCTCATACCCGCTCAACCCAGCGCGCCAGCATCGCCGGCAGCATCATGGCCATTTGCTGGAGCAGTACGGTTCCCATGCCATCCTGATAATGATGACTGTCACGGCTGCTGAAAATCAGCACGCCCAAATCGTGGTTATTGCCCATCAGCGACAGCGCAACTGACCCAATCTGCCTAGCCTGTGGCAGCAGGAGCAACAGTTCCGGCCCGTTCAGACTGCCAAGATAATGGTTGCTTTGTCCGAAACGCTGAATGCGCAACGGCTCAAATGTGGTGCGATTTAGCCCAAGGTGGGTAAAACCGGATGGCGCGCCAATACGCCATTTATCGCTGAACAGACGAACCGTCGCCCCCGCCAGACCAAGCTGGCGCGCCCAGCGCTGCAACCGATCCAGCATGTCCGTCAGGCTATCCGCCGATGCCAATTCAGTTTGTAATCCAAGCAGGCGATTGAACAACGTTTCGTTCGCCCCTGCCTGTTCCATAAGCAGCGTAATTTCTTCCTCAAGCTGAGTAATGTGGTTACGCTGACGCGCCAGTTGCCATTCCACCAGCGACACGGTTCCCCGAACGGGGTGAGGAATGCGCATCTGCTCGACAGGACGCGCATTACGGATAAAAAAATCGGGATTCTGTTGCAGGAACTGCAAAACCATCTCGTCACTGAGTGCGATCTCGCGCTCTGCCTGTTCCTCGACATTCTTCATAAATGAATAAATCCATCGTAGACATGCGTTGCAGGCCCGGTCATGAATAACGGATGTCCCGGCCCATCCCACTGAATATCCAAATCCCCGCCCGGCAGAGATACGCGAACGTTCGCGGACAATAACCCCTGCTGGATCCCTACCGCCACGGCGGCACACGCGCCGCTACCACATGCCTGCGTTTCTCCCGCACCGCGCTCGTATACCCGCAGACGGACCGTGTGGCTATCGACAACCTGCATAAAACCAATGTTGGCACGCGCGGGAAAACGCTCGTGACTTTCCAGCAGCGGCCCCAGCGTTTCCACCTGCGCCGTGTCCACATCCTCAACCTGAATCACACAGTGCGGGTTACCCATCGACACCACGCCGCACAGCACCGTGTGCTCGTCGGCACGCATGATGTAGGTTTTTTCTGCTTTGACCGCGCGAAACGGCACCTGTTGCGGCTCGAAATTGGGTTCGCCCATATTGACGCGCACCAGATCATCATCCGTCACAGACAGCACCATCCGACCCGTCTGCGTACTGACGGCGATATCACGCTTGTTGGTCAGCCCTTTCAGGCGAACAAAACGCGCAAAGCAGCGCGCACCGTTTCCGCACTGTGCCACTTCACTGCCATCCGCGTTAAAAATACGGTAATGAAAATCCAATTCAGGATCGTAAGGCGGTTCAACGACCAGCAGTTGGTCAAACCCGACACCACAGTGCCGATTCGCCAAACGGCGAATCAATTCGGGTGAAAAATAAACGTTTTGCGTAACGGCATCAACAACCATGAAATCGTTGCCTAATCCGTGCATCTTAGCGAACTGCATTGTCCTGACTCCCCCGCTGATTTAACCGGGCGCGATAAACCTCTACGTGACCGATTATCTATTGTTGTCGTCACACATTAAGGATGCATTGACGCTTTCTTTTGCGGCGGTTGGCTCTCGTTTTGCTGAGTCGTTGACGCACCGGATTTGCCATCGGCAGGCATATACAGCGGACCTTTCAGGCCACAACCGAATAAACTCACTACTGCTAACACCAGAAAAAGCTGGCGAAATACGTTCTTCATCACGTTAAGACCTGTCATTCATACTCGTATGCTCTCTATAATCGCAGGTGGATCATGAAAATCAATAGGAATCGAAAATGAACGATAGCGAGTTCCACCAATTAGCCGACGAACTCATGCTTCAGTTGGAAGAAACGCTTGATCGGTTTGAGGGGGATGCCGACATTGATTACGAAACCAACGGTGGCGTGATGACGTTGAGTTTTGAGAACGGCAGCAAAATCGTGATTAATCGGCAGGAACCGCTGCACCAAATCTGGCTGGCAACCAAGGTTGGCGGTTACCACTTCAACCATCAGGAAACACGCTGGATATGCGATCGCAGCGGTGAGGATTTTATCACGCTGCTGTCATCAGCCTGTTCGGCTCAGGCCGGAGAAGCCGTTCGCTTCGAGTGACGACCACGTTTTCAATCGTATCACGGCACGCTGTACCTCAGCGTCGCCCTGATAATACCAGAGCCAGCACCAGCAACAACAGCATGCCGATACCCATCATATTCACCAGCGGCCAGCCGCTGGTCAGCGCCATCAGGCTCCCGGCAGATAGCGAGGTCAGCAGCGGGACAGACGTCATTGATACGCCAACCAGCGTAGAACACAGCGTCATCAGGGAAATAATGCTGCCGGTCAGCCCTTGCCCGAGCGCCAGCAGTATCAGATTTCGGCGTTGCAACGAATCCATCAATGCATCCTTTTCTGAATACGCTGAAAGCCGAGTATAGATAGAATGGTTATAAAATCTGTAGCCGCTGCTTCGTTGTCATCACCTTATCATCCAGCACGGGTGTAATACACAGATGAGAAAGTGCGCTGCTGCGGAACGGGATCACCTGCGTGCGGCCGTCCAACTGCACGATTTGGTAGAACTGCGGCAGGTTGAAATTGATAAAACTGGAACCATAAGTAAAGCGATCGTGCGACGACGAATAGAAGCGGCTGACATCGCGCACCAGTTCTTCTTTACTGCCTTCACAGTGGTGATAGACCTCAACGCGATTCGATTCATCCAGAATATAGATATTAAAACCCTGATTTTCAGTCAGATCTTCGAAGAAGAACTGGATGATCCCTTCGCTGGCGACGCCATCGACCACCGGCGGTAAATGGACATGGTTGGTTTCAACCTGAACCGTCTGACCTTGCAGTTTGTTGTTGGAAATGGCGCCATAAAACTCGACCGCATTTTCCAGCCTCTGCACCGACACGCTCAGCCGCTCAAAGAACAGCCCCCAGGTTTGACCCGCGACTTTCACCGCTTTGAAGCGACCCGGCTCCTGACGCGTACTGGACAAGCGCAGTTCAATGCACTCGGATACTAATTGCTGCACACGAGTACGAATCAACCCACGCAGGTGCTGGCTGTAGCAGAACACTTCCAGCGATTCCGGCAGCGCCGCATCCTGATGCATTTTGCCCAAAATGGTTTTCAGCGCTTCCAGCACCGCTTGCTCGCCGCTGAAATGCAGTGTACGCACTTCATTCCACGAGTTGCGATACAGTAGATCGATACTGCCAACCAGACACTGCTGCTGCTGGCCGAAGCTGAACACATCCAAATGGCGGAAATCGAAATGCACGACCTGATTGCGGAAAGCTGCGGTAGGGTCGTGTTCCAGATTGACGATAATCGCCAGATGGCGAATTTCACACGGGCTGTACAGCGCCTTCGGCGTTGGCGCAGGCAAGCGCAGCGGGAAGTGGCTGGACACATCGTCTACCAGCGCTTGCAGGCGCGTGATATCGCACAGCTCGTTGCCTTTAATGTACAGGCGCGTGCTCGGCGTCAGCAGGCCATTAAAATAGGCCCACGCCACTAGCTTGTTCAGATAGCGGTTATATTCCAGCGGCTGATGGCTGATGATCGCATCCATTGACGGTGCCTGATTGTACAGGTACCAGCCAGAGCGGTTCGCACGACCCGGCGGAACATAGATAAAGGTTAAATTCGGCTCCGACAAATCGGGCGAAATTTGTGGGTTCAGTAGCGTGACTTTGCCCGGCAGCGCTTCAAATGCTGCATACAGTTTACGGGTCAACACACCGATATCCTGCGGGCTGGCGCTGACGCTCAGATTATTACGGCGGGCGAAGCGGATCAGATTGCGATAGGTCTGCATCATCGCGTCCAGCAGTTCATTATGCGCTTCACGTACCTGTTCGATTTTCCAGTTAGCGCGGTTATCCAGCATGGCCAGATGTTCGTCGCTCCATCTCCATTCTTGCACCAGTTGGCTCAGAATCTGGCGACGCCAGCCAACGCAGGCTTTTTCTCTGGAGAGCTTTTCACAGACTTTTAAGTAGAAACATCGACGCGCCAGATCGAGACGTGTGGGATCGTTGATCGCCGTCAGGTAGTGCGTCACGCGATCCAGCATCATGCAGTAAGGATCAAGGCCGAACGAGACGATCTCACCATCATGCAAGCGTTTTTTAATTTCGGTCGACAGCAGGCTGGTATCTGGATATTCCCAGGAATAGGCTTCCAGCAGCAGCGTTTTCAATACGGCTTTATAAGGAGAATCGATACTTTTATAGAGCTGCCAGAGGCTCGCGCCGAAGTATTCTTCCGCCGATAGCGTACTTAAGCCGCCTAAATCCATCCACTCGTTAGGTGCCAGCGCGCCCTGTGAGTACAGCGACAGCACATATTCGTCGTAGTGAGATTCTTCTTCGACCGGCACCATGTTCCACAGAATGCGTTTGCCCGCCATACGCACAGCGGTACGGTAGAATTCGTCGAGTAACAAGATATGCTGCGTGGTGCCGCAGTCTTCACCGCTCAGGCTACCGCTTTCATTGTGGCGGAAGCGGCTTTCATCCATCAGGAAGAAACTGACCTCTGCGCCCTGCGCTGCGGCCCACTGCTCCAGCAGCGAACACTTCTTCTGTAGAAGCTGGCGCTCTTCGCTATCCAGCCAGGATTGGTGGCACACCCAGATATCGAGATCGGAGCTACAACTCTGCCCGATAGATGAGGTACTTCCCATGGAATAAATGCCCGTGATCGGCAGTTCGCCCTGCGGATGAGAAGCCTCAAACTGACCCCAACGCAGCGCAAGGCTATCAAGATACTGTTGTTGTTTTTCATCGGGCGTGTGAGTGCAGATACCGTGAGGCACCTTGCCTTCAAGGTAGCCGGGCATCAACGGGTGATGATGATGTAATAAAATGGGCAGAAGACTGTAAACCTGCTGAAAAGCGGGCCTCATTGCTCCCAGAGCACGGTCAACACGCAGTTGGTTGATCGCATCCAGTCTTTGCTTCAAAGTCTCGATGTAGAAGTACAAGACGTTTCGCCTGATTTATCCCAGTGCCTAGAAAAACCCCGTGTTCCAAATCCGCCATGATGAAATTAGAAGAATGTTTAGCGAATTATTGCTAGAAACGTGATCAATTTAACACCTTGCTGAATGGGCGTAAAGAAAGTAAAGAAAGTTAGACTTATCTATCTTGCCTTATTACGCATTTCTCTACCCAACTGCATCAGCACGGTCTTCTATCTCTATGTGCGGCACCCGAATTTCAGACCGTTTTAAAAGGCGCGCCGCTCATGCCCACAACCTGACACCAACGCACCATCAATGATACGATGGCGGAAAATGATAAAAACGGTATCAAGCATGTTAGCCAATATTATTAGAATTGCCACCCGACAAAGCCCACTAGCCCTGTGGCAAGCACGATATGTTCAGCAGAGTCTGAATCACCTCTACCCGGATTTACCCGTAGAACTGGTGCCAATGGTAACCCGCGGCGACATCATCCTGGATACGCCACTGGCTAAGGTCGGCGGTAAGGGATTGTTTGTTAAAGAGCTGGAATTGGCGCTGCTTGAAGGGCGCGCCGATATTGCCGTCCACTCCATGAAAGATGTGCCTGTCGAATTCCCTGATGGCCTCGGCCTGACCACGATTTGCGAACGCGACGACCCGCGTGACGCGTTTGTTTCCAACCACTACGATAGCCTCGAACAGTTACCGGAAGGCAGTTGCGTCGGCACTTCCAGCCTGCGCCGCCAGTGTCAACTGCGCGCCCGACGTCCCGATCTGGTGATTCGTGATTTACGCGGCAACGTCGGAACACGTCTGTCAAAACTGGATAGCGGCGACTATGACGCCATTATTCTTGCCGTCGCCGGCCTGAAACGCCTCGGCCTTGAAGCACGCATCCGCTGTGCGTTGAGCCCGGAAGAATCTTTGCCCGCCGTCGGACAAGGCGCGATAGGTATCGAATGCCGTTTAAATGACGAGCGTACTCGCCAACTCCTTGACCCACTCAATCACCCGGCTACCGCTGCCCGCGTCCTGGCTGAACGTGCCATGAATGTGCGCCTTGAAGGTGGCTGTCAGGTGCCGATTGGCAGCTATGCCGAACTGGAAGGCGATACGCTGTGGCTGCGAGCGCTGGTTGGCGCTCCGGACGGAAGCCACATGATCGTCGGTGAACGTAGAGGCAGCGTCTCCGACGCCGAAAAAATCGGTATTGCGCTGGCTGAAGATCTGCTCGCCAAAGGAGCCAGCGCTATCCTTCAGGCCGTTTATCACAAATCGAGCTCATCATGACGATTCTGGTTACCCGTCCGTCACCAACTGGCGAACAACTGGTGACCCGTTTAAGGAAGCTTGGCTATCACGCCTGGCACAGCCCGCTGATCGAATTTTCTCCTGGACGAGAACTCGCCCGCCTGCCAGCCTTGTTACAGGCACTGCGCGCCGACGACCTGGTGTTCGCACTCTCACAACACGCGATTCATTACGCCGATCCGATGCTGGCACGAGAGGGCATCAGTTGGCCCACCCATCTCGCTTATTATGCGATTGGCCGCACCACGGCGCTGGCGCTGCATAAAACCAGCGCCCACCCGGTAACTTATCCTCCTGAACGCGAAACCAGCGAAACACTCCTGCAACTGCCTGACCTGCAAAATGTTTCCGGCAAACGCGCGCTATTGCTGCGCGGCAACGGCGGCAGAGAACTGCTGAGAGAAACGCTAACCGAACGCGGCGCACAGGTGACCTACTGTGAATGTTATCAGCGCAGAGACGTTCATTATGATGGGCCAGAGCAAAGCCGCCACTGGCAACAAATAGGCATCGACAAACTGGTGATCACTAGCGGAGAAATGCTACAACGGATCTATACTTTAGTACCTGATTACTATCGGGCTTCATGGTTACTCGGCTGCCAGTTGATCGTCGTCAGCGAACGACTGGCAGAACAAGCCCGTCAGCTTGGCTGGCACGACATCCGGGTCGCCGATAACGCCGATAACGATGCGCTTGTGCGCGCACTACAATAAACCTGATCATGGGATGTACCATTATGACGGAACACAATACCCCCACAGCTCCATCCGACGAGGTTGCTGAACGGGTTGAACCCGCGCATCAGCAACAGGATCCCGCACCGCAACCCAAACGCAGTGGTGCCGTGCTGGGGGCAATCGCGATTGTCATTGCGCTGGCGATAGGCGCGGGGCTGTATTACCACGGCCACCAGCAGGCGCAGCGGGAAACCGCTACGCTTCAACGTCTGGAAGCACAGTTAAACGCCTTGCAGCAGCAACACAAGCAAGAGCAACAGCAGTGGCAGGACGCTCAGCAGCAGCAAAGCAAAGTGCAGGACTCGGCCGCACAGCGTCTTGAGGCGCTAACGCGTCAGTCAGATGAACTGCGCGATAAGCTGGCGGCACTTTCCAGCCATGACACTAATACCTGGCTGATCGCTCAGGCCGATTTTCTGGTGAAACTGGCAGGACGTAAGCTGTGGAGCGACAAAGACGTCACCACCGCAGGCGCGTTGCTGAAAAGCGCGGACGCGAGTCTGGCGGAAATGAACGATCCCAGCCTGATTGAAATCCGCCACGCACTGACCAGCGACATCGGCGCACTGGCAGGCGTGAGTCAGGTGGATTTCGACGGTATCATCCTGAAAGTGAACCAGCTCACCGACCAGTTAGACAACTTGCAGCTCGCCGATAACAACACCGATGAAGCGCCGATGGACGCCAACAGCACTGAGCTGTCGGCCTCCTTGAGCGAATGGCGACAAAATCTCAGCAAGAGCTGGCATAATTTCATGGCGGATTTTATCACCATTCGTCGCCGCGACAGTGCAGCCGAACCGCTGCTGGCACCGAATCAGGACGTGTACCTGCGCGAAAACATCCGTTCACGTCTGCTGGTTGCCGCCCAGGCCATTCCTCGTCACCAGAATGAAGTGTACAAACAGTCTCTGGAAACGGCCGCAACCTGGGTTCGCGCCTACTTCGATACCACCGATCCCACAACGCAGGCCTTTTTGGATCAGCTCGATGCCTTAAGCCAGCAGTCAGTTTCACTGGATGTGCCCACGGAGCTACAAAGTCAGCCGCTGTTGGAAAAACTGATGCAAACGCGCGTTCGTAACCTGCTGGCTCAGGCGCCAGCCATGCAGCAGGGGGAATGAACATGCTAAAAGTCTTATTGCTGTTCCTGATCCTGATCGCGGGCGTTGTCGTCGGCCCAATGATCGCAGGCCATCAGGGCTATGTCCTGATCCAAACGGATAACTATGATATTCAAACCAGTGTGACCGGTCTGGTCATCATGCTGGTGCTGTTTTTCCTCGCCTTTCTGGCGGTGGAATGGGTGCTCCGCCGGATCTTTCGTACCGGCGCCCGCACGCGTGGCTGGTTCCTCGGCCGCAAACGCACTCGCGCCAGAAAGCAAACCAAAGCCGCGCTTCTCAAGCTGGCCGAAGGGGATTATTTACAGGTAGAGAAGCTGCTGACTCGCAATGCCGATCATGCCGAGCAGCCCGTAGTGAACTATTTGTTGGCTGCCGAAGCCGCCCAACAGCGCGGTGACGAATTCCGTACCAAGCAATACCTGGAACGTGCAGCGGAGATTGCGGATACCGATCAGCTCCCGGTAGACATTACGCGCGTGCGCATTCAGCTCGCGCGTAATGAAGATCATGCCGCGCGGCACGGCGTGGACAAACTGCTGGAAGTTGCGCCCCGTCATCCAGAGGTGCTGCGTTTAGCGGAACAGGCTTTTCTGCGAACCCACGCCTATAGCGCACTGCTAGATATTCTGCCTGCGATGCGCAAGATCAATCTGTTTCCTGAAGCGCGTTGGCTGGATCTGCAACAACAGGCCTATATCGGCCTGATGAATCAGGCGATGGCAGATGGCGGCAGCGAAGGGCTGAAATCGTGGTGGAGTAATCAGAGCCGCAAAGTACGCCACGAGATCCCGCTTCAGGTCGCGATGGCTGAGCATTTGATCGAGTGTGACGATCATGATACCGCTCAGAAAATCATTCTCGACGGCCTTAAACGTCAATATGATGAGCGCTTGATCCTGTTGATGCCCCGCCTCAAAGCCGGAAATCCAGAGCAGTTGGAAAAAATGCTTCACCAGTACATCAAGCAGCAGGGAGCAACGCCGCTGTTGAACAGCACGTTAGGTCAATTGCTGATGAAACACGGTGAGTGGCAGCAGGCCAGCGATGCCTTCCGCACTGCACTGGAACTCCGCCCAGACGCTTATGATTATGCCTGGCGCGCCGACGCTCTCGATCGGTTGCGTCTGCCGGATGAAGCCGCGCAAATGCGGCGCGAAGGACTACTGCTCACGTTACAGCAACCTGTCGACTGATCGCTACGCCATCCCTTGCATAAGGCTCCTTTTTGGAGCCTTTCTCTTTTATGGATTGTTTTTTATAGACTGTTTCATCTAACCCGACGCAGACACGGCTACCGAACATTTCCATCAGACGAAAAAAAACGCTTACCGATAAACGGTAAGCGTTGAAAATATCAGGTCTGTCAGACAACAGAATGGTGCCTCACTCAACGTTATGTCCGGAAAGCCCGATGGAGATTTGCATCTTCATCTGGAGTTGGACGATAGGCACCTCAAATTGGCTCTGCGTCATTCCCAGGATTATGAAGCCGAAGCAAACATAGAAGGTGGAATGAGCATCTACACATATATTTAAGCACAAATTATGCCAATATACATAATTTTATTACCATCGCCCTATGAATTCATGATAACCCGCTAATAATAAATACTATTTTCATTTCCTCACTCGAAGAAAAGCAAACGTGTAATGGGCGATGAAAACGAGACCGGTCTCACAAAAAATGTCGCTATTCAGAGACGGATTTATCAAGAAAAATATTAACTATTATTAATCAATGGATTGAATGTCTCTCTTTTGCGACAGCAGATCCCCCCAAGTGTCGTGTTTTTCCGACAGTCCTATCAAAGCTGCTGATTTAACATGCTTAGTCGGGCACGATAGCCGTTACGAATATGCTGGCAAGCAGCCTCTTGTGCCGCGTTCTTATCACGCCGCACCAGCGCTTCCACAATGGCCTGATGTTCACGCCGCGCTTCTTCGGTACGTTCCGCCGATTCATAGGTGGTTCCGCGCAGTAGCGACAGATGAATACGCAGGTTTTCCAGCATCTCGTTCAAATACGGATTATGGGTCGCCCGATAAATCTGTCGATGAAAAAGCCGGTTATGATCGTGCAGTTGCCTGCTATCAGTGAGCGTCTTCTCCACATCAACCATATCCTGCAACAATTCCAGTTCTTCTGCCGAAGCAGAAGCTACAGCAAGCTCCATCGCCAGCCGTTCTAACCCTTCACGCACGGCGAAAAGCTGACGTAGCCGCTCATAGCTGATCTGCGCGATCATCAGTCCACGCTGTGGGCCCGGCTCCACCAGTCCCAACGCTTCAAGGCGGTGCAGCGCCTCACGAATCGGCGTGCGACTTAGTCCGAACTGCTTCGCCAGCCGCGTTTCCTGTAAACGTTCACCGGGCAGTAACTCACCTTTCTCGATCGCGTTAATCAGTATCTCGAACGGCGAGAGCGCCAGCGCTTTGTCGTTAAGTGTTAAATTCATAGTCCCTTGATATATCGTGTGACGGTCAGAATAAGGCCACGTGCAGACGGGCAAAACACCTCACCTTTCGTGGTGGTTCGCACATTCATGCTGCACTACGGATCGTCATGCATTGAGAAAAATTCAAGTTTGCCCGACGCCCTGCCTTTAGCAAGATATCGCATCGCATATTTTGTACTTAGCTTAGCGAAAAAGCGTCTTTGTCACTGAATGGGCGATTGCATATGCTTTTCACCACACACTGTATACAAATGCATTCAACAAGACAAAACGTGAATTCCAGAACCGTTCGGCTGTCCTGACAATATCATCGCGTTTTCGTTTAAGGAGCTCTTACGATGTCTGCCACCCCGACGTTTCCTCGCGGCGATGCGCTCACCCAGTTCATTCACACCGCGCCGACGATGGCGATTCCCGATGCCGTCTGGCACGAAGCCAAGCGAGCGCTCATTGACTATCTGGGCGTCGCCATTGGCGCAGTAGGCGATGACGCCGCCAGCGCGGTTCAACGCGTGGCACAACGCTGGCAGGCACGAGGCACTGCGCAAGTCATTCTCGGTGCGCAAACCACACCAGCGCTGGCCGCGCTGATCAACGGCACGCTTTCTCACGCGGCTGATTATGATGATACGCATCCGGCTGGCGCGGGGCACCCCAGCGGCCCTTGCTGGTCTACCGCACTGGCAATGGCACAGCACTATGGAGCGGACGAGCGCACAACGCTTATCGCGTTCATCACCGGATTTGAAGTCATGGCCCGGCTCGGAGGCGGCTGGGTGCCCGGCGTGGGACGCAGCCTGCAACGTCGGGGCTTTCATCCGACGTCAATTGTCGGGCGCGCGGGGGCGGCTGCCGTCGCTGCGTCTATCCTGCACCTGCAACCCAATGCCATTGCCAATGCGCTGGGCGCTGCCGCCACCATGATGGGAGGATTGCAGAAATCATCCGGTACGCACGGTAAGCCGTTTCATGCAGGCAAAGCGGCAATGGACGGCATCACAGCAGCAGAATTGGCTGACGAGGGCTTTATTGCCGCCCACCATTTTTATGAAACCGATGGCTGGGTGAAAACGTTCGTGCAGGACGGCAGCGCCGTTATCCCACCGCTCGATTTTGGCGATAGCTGGGAACTGCTGGGCAATGGCTACAAGCTGTATGCCAGTTGTCGGGGAACCCACGCGTCAATTGAAACCGCGCTTAAGCTCTATCCACAGTTAGAAGGCCGCGCAATCACCCGCATTCATGCCAAAGTCCACCCGATGGGCATGGTGAACGCGGGAATCGCCAACCCGCAAACCCCACTGGAGAGCAAATTCAGCATTCCACACTGTATTGCGTTGGCGCTGAGCGGCTACCGCCTCACCGATACAGACTTTACGCAGCAGACCGTTGACGATCCGGCACCACGCCAGCTGCTGTCGCACCTACAGCTTGACACTGTCGAGGGGCAACCAGCCAGCTCTGCGTTTATCGATATCGAACTGGAAGACGGCGAAATCTTGCATGCGGAAACCGAGGTTTATCGCGGCCACCCGCAAAACCCGCTGACCGACACAGAGCTGCGCGCCAAGTTTGACGCGCTAACCCTCCCCGTATTAGGGGAAGCCCGTAGCAATCGACTCTATCAGGCGGCTTTCCACTTTGAGCAGCCGGGTGCGCTCGCGACGCTCACTGAACTGCTGGCGGGCTAATACGTTGTCGTTAGACATAAGCAATTCGGCATAAATAACTCGACATAAAACAATGTGGCATAAAACATTTCACGATAACGACAGGATACTTTCATGACCATTGCCCGCCAGCTTGCCCATAATCTGCTGGAGTTCTCTCGCCAGACGTTTCCTGCCGACGTATTGGCACACGCCCGTACCGCCCTCATTGACACGCTGGGCGTCACGCTCGCAGGGGGAATTCAGGATGGGGCGCACAAACTCAGGGCGGTGATCGTTCCCTCCGCCGCCGTGGGAAAGAGCCGCATTTTCGGCACCGACCTCTCACTGAACGCGCTGGACGCAGCGTTATTAAACGGCACATCCGCGCATTTGCTCGACTTCGACGATTCCAACTCCTGGCTGCATGGGCATATTTCCGTTGCCGTGCTTCCCGCACTGCTGGCATTGGCCGACGAGCAGGAAGCTGATGGCGAAGCGATCCTACACGCCTACCTGTGCGGCTATGAAACGGCGGTACGCATGGGCAAAGCCGTCAGCCCTTTTCAATATCGTAACGGCTGGCACCCGACAACGTCCGTCGGCATTTTCGCGGGTGTCGCCGCCTGCGCAGTGCTGTTGAAGCTTAGTGAAGAAGAAACCGCCACGGCTTTTGCAATGACCGCATCGCTGGCCTCTGGCATAAAGTCCAACTTTGGCAGCCAGACGAAATCGCTGGCGGTCGGTCATGCTAACCGCAGTGCCGTCATGGCGGTATTATTAGCGCGTCAGGGATACAGCGCGGGGGACACCGCATTTGAACATCACCACGGCTATTTCAACGTCTATAATCGTGCCGCCGAAAACGTCGAGACTACGCCGTTAACCGAGCCTTGGTCCGCGTCGTCTCATATTCTGGATCCCATAAAAGGGAATAACTTTAAATATTTCCCCTGCTGCTACGCCATTCTGGCACCGTTGGACGGGCTACTGGCGCTGCGCGAGGAAACCGGGCTGTCTCCCGCGTCGCTGGAACGTATTCAGATTGCCATCCACCCCATCCGTTTCCCGCATATCAACATTCCCGCACCGGAGACACCGCTGGCAGGGAAATTCAGCCTGCATTACTGCATTGCCCGCGCCTGGGTGCAAGGGAAGCTGACGCTGGATGATTTTATTGACGATGCGGCGCTGCATGACCCGACCACACAGTCGCTGATGGCACGCGTTGAGCTGATCTGCCATGACGAAAGCACCACGCATACAGCACACGTCACGTTAGTGACCCGCGACGGCCACGCCTACCATCGTCGCGTAGCGGGTGCACGGGGTTCCAGCGCGGATAACCCGCTGCCTGATAACCTGATCGTGGAAAAATTTATCGACTGCGCCAGTCAGGCTTTGCCACGCACTGAGGCGCTGGCACTCTACCAACGTCTGCTACATGACAATTATCGTTAACCGCAGGAAGGATGCTTGATACGTTTCGATCGCATCAGGCATTATCATTTGTTCTACCACGCGATGGGTTCCACCATGCTAGATCTTGTTCCACCCGATATCTCACCGCTCTTTGCCGGTATCCTGATTTTTTGCAGTTTCCTGACATCGGCGCTAACGGCGGCGTTGGGTTTGGGCGGCGGCGTCACCTTGCTTGCCATCATGGGGCTGGGTATGCCGGTCAGTAGCCTGCTTCCTGTTCACGGTATCGTACAGCTTGGCTCCAACCTGAGCCGTAGCCTGATCCAGCGTCTCTATATCGTTTGGCCGCTGGCGCTGTGGTTTTTTATCGGTAGCGTTATTGGCATCGCCATGGGTGCGCCTGTTGCGGTGTGGATCCCGGACAATGTGGCAAAAATCGCGCTGGCTCTTTTCATTTTGTGGTCCGTTTTTCGTAAACGCACCGCGCCAAAACCAATTAACCGACTGTTCTTCATTCTGGGCGGCGCGCTCACCAGCCTCGGCACCATGATCGTCGGCGCAACAGGCCCAATGGTTGCTGGACTTATCAGCTCTCAGGGGATGACCAAACAGCCGCTTATCGCCACTCATGCATTCTGCATGGTGCTACAACACGGCCTGAAGATATTGGCATTCGGAATGATGGGGTTTGCCTATCACGACTGGCTGCCGATGCTGGCAGCGATGATTATCAGCGGCGTATTGGGCACCTGGTTGGGCACACGCCTGCTGGATAATCTGCCCGAAAAGCTCTTTCGTACCACCTTTCGCCTCACCATGTTGATTCTCAGCGCCCAGCTGATTTGGCAAGGCGTACAAGGCCTGCTCGCTCACTAATTCTTCCACTCTGTGCCTTGTCGACAGCGCAAGGCACGGCTCTCCTTTCCCTTCAAATCCTCCCCACGATAGCTATATCTACTATTCAGCTTTAGATAGAGAAATATGCTATTTGCCATTTGAAGGCAACACTGAGAACATTTGTATACAAAAGAACGCATCACAATAAAAACAATTAATTACAAGATGTTAAAACAACACCGATCATTCTGAGGATACTTATGCTGAGAAAACTACTCTCATTGACGACCGCCACAGCGCTGACTTTAGCGGGTCTTCTGCTGCCCGTCGCCCACGCCAATGCCGCTGATGCTGGAAATGGCGAAACGCTCAAAAAGATCAAAGCACGCGGTGAACTGGTTTGCGGCGTGCACCCGGCGCGCCACGGCTTTTCCGCGATTGATAGCAAAGGACAGTGGACTGGGCTGGACGTCGATTATTGCCGCGCAGTAGCCGCCGCTATTTTTGGCGATGCGAGCAAAGTGCGTTTTGCCGCTCTGTCTACCGCGCAACGTTTCCCGGCAATTCAGTCTGGTGAAGTAGACGTGCTGTCACGCAACATTACCGCTGATTTGTCGCGCGATACGTCGCTGGGGCTGAACTTCGCCCCGCCAACCTTCTATACCGGTACAGGCTTTATGGTGCGAGCCAGCGCCAATGTGAAGAAAGTGGAAGATCTGGATGGCGCGACCGTCTGCATCACACCGGGCAGCAGCACCGAGCGCAACGTCGCGCAGATTTTCGCGTCGCGCAACCTGCATTACACCCCAGTAGTTATTGAGAACAACAAAGAATATGTCGCGGCCTATCTGTCAGGGCGCTGCGACGTCATTGCCCGTGACAAAGTGGCGTTGCCCGGTGTGCGTACCTTTGATGCAGAAAAACCTGCTGATCACGTGATTCTGCCGGGGATTTATTCCAAAGAGCCGCTGGCGATGGCGGTTCGTCAGGGTGACGATCAGTGGTACGACATTGTGAAATGGGTGGTGTACGCCACGTTCAACGCGGAAGAGATGGACATTGGCCAAAAGAACGTGGACAGCAAACTCAAATCAACAGATCCGGATGAACAGGCGCTGCTTGGGGTCACCGGTGATTATGGTCAGAAACTGGGGCTGAATAATCAGTGGGCTTACAACCTGATTAAGCAGGTAGGGAATTACGGCGATATTTATAACCGTCATTTCGGGCCAGACACCCCGGCCCCGCTGGAGCGCGACCTGAATAATCTCTGGACGAAAGGCGGACTGCTCTACGGCTTGCCTATTCGTTAAGTCACCACGCTACTGGCGTCAGCGCGGAAATCGTCGGCTGACGCCATAACACCGCATTCACGCATCGCTGTCATCGGGGGCGTGTTCCACTCGGTAATGACCACAAGAAAAGACCGCCGGTAATGAAATCACCAAACAAGACGCTGTCGTCAGTCTCTGCACCGCTGTGGCCAGGAACGCTATCTTATTCGCGCCGTCTGTTGAACGCGTTTGACAGCAAAGCGCTACGCGCCTGGATTTATCAGTGCCTGCTCGGCCTCCTGATTGTCGCTTTCAGCTATTGGCTGTACGCCAATGTGGTCGAGAACCTGCGTTCGCAGAATATTGCGACAGGCTTTGGCTTCCTCGACCACGCAGCACAGTTTGAAATTGGTGAAAAGCGCATCGCGTTTACGCCACGCGACAGTTATCTGCGTGCGCTTGGTGTTGGTTTACTCAATACCCTGTACGTCACGCTATGTGGCATCGTGCTCGCCACACTGCTGGGTTTTTCCCTCGGCATCGCCCGCGTCTCCCGCAACTGGCTACTGGCACGGCTCGCCGGAGGCTACATCGAGCTAATGCGCAATATTCCGGTGATCTTGCAGGTGATTTTCTGGTCGGTGGTGATCCGTAACCTACCTTCGCCACGGGATGCTATCGAACTGGGCAACCTGGGCTTTCTGACCAATCGCGGCCTGTCTTTTGCCGTTCCTGCCGCACACCACGGCTGGCTGTGGACCGGAGTCGCCCTGCTTATCGCGGTACTGATTAGCCTGATCCTGAATCGCGTCGCACGCGATGTTCGGGAAAGTCGAGGACGCGTGCTGCCGACAGGTCGCCTGACGCTGGCTGCGCTCATCGGGTTACCGCTGCTGGTCTGGTGGCTTTCCGGCGCACCAGCGGAACTTGACCGCCCAATCCTACGCGGCTTTAACTTTCGCGGCGGTTTTACCGTCAGCCCTGAATTTACCGCCCTGCTGCTCGGCATTGCGCTCTATTCCTCTGCGTTTATTGCAGAAATCGTGCGTGCGGGGATTCAGTCTATCCCCAAAGGTCAACTGGAAGCGGCACGTGCGCTGTCCTTTTCGCCGTGGCACATGATGCGCCACATCATCATTCCACAGGCCATGCGCGTCATCGTTCCGCCGCTGACCAGTCAGTATGTCAGCCTGTCAAAAAACAGCTCGATCGCGGTCGTGGTGGGTTACCCAGAGCTGGCGAACATCAGTAACACGCTGATGAATCAGACCGGTCAGGCACTCGAAGTGATTGCCATCATGATGGTGGTTTACCTGACGGTCAGCATCGTGACATCGCTGTTGATGAACCTGTTTAACCGCATCGTCGCCATCAAAGAGCGCTGAGGAGCACCGTATGTTATTTCCGCCCCTGTCACTCTCCACCGTTCCCAGCCGCCTGCGTACGCCGCTGCTGTGGCTGCGCCGTCATCTGTTCAGCAGCGTGCCGCAAACCGCGCTCACCCTGCTACTGGCGGTGCTGATGTGGAATGTCGGCAATACGTTGCTGCACTGGGGGATTATTAATGCCGTGTGGTACACCGCTGACCCGGAAATCTGTCGTGCCGCCGCCAGCGCCTGCTGGGCGGTGATCGTGGAAAAACATCGGCCTATTCTGTTTGGCCTCTATCCTTACGATGAACACTGGCGTCTGGTGCTGGCGATGGGAATCTGGTTTCTGGCTCTCGGCCTGTCGCTGATGCCGCGCTTCTGGCATTCACGCATCCTCTTACCGCTGTGGATCGTCGCTATCGTCGGCATCGCCATCCTGATGTCCGGCGGCGTGTTGGGATTATCTTATGTACCTTCCAGCGAATGGGGCGGACTACCGCTGACGATTCTGCTGTTTAGCGGCACCGTCGTCATCGGGATGCCGGTTTCGGTTCTGCTGGCGCTGGGGCGGCGATCGCCGTTGCCCTTTCTGCGCGGCCTGTCGGTTATTTTTATCGAAAGCCTGCGCGGCGTGCCGCTCATCACGATTCTGTTTGTCGCCGTTAACGTTTTCCCGCTATTCCTGCCCGCTGGCATGGAAATCAACAAGCTACTGCGCATCATCATCGGTATCGCGCTGTTTTTCGCCTGTTATCAGGCCGAGGTGATTCGCGGTGGTTTACAGTCCGTTCCACGCGGGCAATACGAAGCGGCGATGGCGCTCAACCTCAGCTATTGGCACACGACAAGCAAAATCGTCCTACCGCAGGCGCTGCGCATCTGCCTGCCCGCCATGACCAACCATATTATCGCCGCCATGAAGAACACCTCGTTCGTCATCATTATCGGGCTGTTCGACATCCTCACCGCCACCAGTTCAGTGATGCAGGATCCGCTATGGCGGCGCTATTACATTGAAACGTACCTTTTCATCTCGGCTATCTACCTGCTGTTTGGCTTCTTGCTCTCACGCTACGCGCTGTGGGTGGAAAAACGCATTGATGCCAGCCGTAACCCAGAAACGTATCACGGTTAAGCGATAGCCGTTGATGAAAACACCGACAGGAGCTTTGTTATCATGAGCTTAGCTGCAGACACTATAGCTACAAATAATGTAGCTACAAATAATGTAGTTACAGACAATGCAATTACAAACAGTATCGTTACAAACAACGACGTCATTATTGAGATCGACGCCGTCAGCAAATGGTACGGTGCGTTTCAGGCGCTGAATAACGTGACGCTGAACGTGGAGAAAGGCGAGCGTGTAGTGATTTGCGGCCCTTCCGGCTCCGGCAAATCCACGCTCATCCGCTGCATTAATCGACTGGAAGAACACCACGACGGACACATCCGCGTGAAGGGTATTGAGGTCAATGACAACATCAAGAACATCAATCGCGTGCGCGCCGGCATCGGTATGCTGTTCCAGCAGTTCAACCTGTTTCCCCACCTGAGCGTACTGGATAACCTGACGATTGGCCCGACGTTGGTCAAACAGCGTAAGAAGCAGGAAGCCATTGATTTAGCGATGTACTATCTGGAAAAGGTGCATATTGCCAATCAGGCGCATAAATTCCCGCTCCAGCTCTCTGGCGGCCAGCAGCAGCGCGTGGCCATTGCCCGGGCGCTGTGTATGCAGCCGGAAATCATGCTGTTCGACGAGCCCACTTCTGCACTGGATCCAGAGATGATTAAAGAGGTGCTGGATGTGATGCTCGATTTGGCTGAATCGGGTATGACGATGATCGTCGTCACCCATGAGATGGGGTTTGCCAAGACGGTCGCGGACAAGGTGATTCTGATGGCAGACGGCAGCATCGTTGAGTCCGCCCCGCCGCAGGCGTTCTTCAACACGCCATCACATCCGCGCACGCGCCAGTTTTTGGATCAGATCCTGAGCCATTAAGAGGCAAAAAATATCCGCGCCGGAAAACCGACGCGGATACATTAACAAAATCAGGAGATCTTAGCGGGAGGAGAGCTGTTCAAGACTTTGCTTCGCCATCTGATACAGATAGTGCGCGGTCGGGAACAGCGCGCGATCGTCAACGCGGAATTTCGGGTGGTGCAGCGCATACGGTCCGCCGGAGCCGACCATCATGAACGTACCCGGCAGTTTCTGCTGATAGAACGCAAAATCTTCACCAATCGGGCTGGCTTCCACGCGGCGAGCTTCAAACCCTTCGTCACTCGCCACATTCAGCGCAAACTCGACCCACTCCGGCGTATTGACCACCGACGGCGGCCCTGCGTGCCACAGGAACTCGATTTCCGCGCCAAAGGTGCTGGCGATACCCGCCACGATCTGACGGAAACGCTGTTCAATCAAATCACGCGCGTCCTGATTGAACGTTCTGACCGTGCCTTCAACGTAGGCAGTATCCGGGATAACGTTCCAGGTGCTGCCGCTATGGACCTGAGTAATCGACACCACCGCGTTGTTGTCAGAAGACACCGTGCGGCTAATGATGGTCTGTACGGCAGATATCAACTGACCCAGAATGATAATCGGATCGTTGCCTTCATGCGGCTTCGCAGCGTGACAGCCTTTCGCCGCAATTTTGATCTCAAAGCGGTCAACACCCGCCGTCAACGCGCCATCTTTCCCACCGATGACGCCAACAGGCAGCGTCGGATCGTTGTGGATACCGAAAATCGCTACCGCATTGTCCAACGCACCGACCGCAATGACTTCCGGCGCGCCCAGCCCAGTTTCTTCGGCAGCCTGGAATAAAATTCGCACCGTGCCTTTCAGCTCCGGCTCGATTTTCTTCAGCAGAATCGCCGCGCCCAGCGCCGCTGAGGAGTGAAAATCATGGCCGCAGGCGTGCATCACGCCTTTATTAAGCGAGGTGAATTCTACGCCAGACTCTTCTTCAATCGGCAGGGCGTCGATGTCAGAACGCACCACGACCAGTGGACCATCCTGAAGGCCGCCCACTTCCGCAACCAGACCGGTTTTCAGCGGCAGATCGAGGATACGAATCCCCTCTTTTTCCAATACCGCCCGAATCTTCTTCGTGGTCTCGAACTCCTGATTCGACAGTTCAGGATTGCGGTGTAAATCGTGGCGAAACGCCTGAATAAACTGAGCCAACGGCTCGTGCTGAGGTGCTGTTCTCATGAATACTTGCTCCACATTATCGTGCCTTGTCTCACAGAGCTGCCTTGTTCAGGCGTGCAGGTGTATCTACGTATGCGTTAAATATCGTACTCAAGCGGCTCAGGCAGCTTGGTCAACTGACGCAGGAAGCGCTGAGTTTGCGGGTTGTCCGAAAAACTAATGACCTGCTCCGCCGGGCCTTCTTCAACGATGTGGCCGTCCGCCATGAAGATTACACGGTCAGCCACTTCTTTCGCAAACTGCATTTCATGGGTAACGATCACCATCGTGGTGTCGTTCTTCGCCAGCTTCTGAATCACCTGAAGCACTTCGTGTACCCTTTCCGGGTCCAGCGCCGAGGTCGGTTCATCAAACAAAATCGCCTTAGGATCCACTGCCAGCGCACGCGCAATACTCACGCGCTGCTGCTGCCCGCCGGATAACGTCACCGGATACTGCGCCGCCTGCGGCAGCAGACCGACTTGCTCCAGCAGCGCCAGACCAATTTCATCCGCCTGCTTCTTCGGCATTTTTTTCACGACAATCAGCGCTTCCGTTACATTCTCCAGCGCCGTCTTGTTCTTAAACAGGTTATAGCTCTGGAACACCATCGCCGTCTGGCGGCGCAGCGCGTAGGCTTCTTTAGAGGTGAAACGACGCGTATCCAGCGTTTGGTCGCCAATTTGAATTGTGCCCGACTCTGGCGTTTCCAGCAGATTCAGACAGCGCAACAGCGTGGATTTACCCGAACCGGATGGACCGATAATCGCGACCACTTCGCCTTTCGCGATATCCAAACTGATGTTGTCCAACACCACCTGATCGCCAAAGCGTTTAGAAAGATTCTTTACACTGATCATGTCAGCCCCTTATCGCTGTAGCGAGTGATTCAGTTTCTTCTCCAACTGCTTTTGCAGCCAGGAGTAAACAATAATCACCAACCAGTAAATCAGACCCACAACCAGGAAGGTCTCAAAGAAACGCAGAGATTCGGCGGCAATCATTTTGCCTTCCGCGAACAGTTCGGAGACACCCAGCGCAAAAGCCACCGAGGTATCTTTAATCAGGGAAATGAACGTGTTCCCCGTCGCTGGCAACGCGTTCAGCATGGCCTGAGGCAATACGATGCGGCGATAGACCTGCGCTTTACTCATGCCAATAGATAGACCCGCTTCCGTCTGACCGAAATCCACGGAGGCCAGACCCGCACGGAAAATTTCTGCCATATAGGCGGACGTTTTCAGGCTAAAGCCGATAATCGCCGCCGTCATGGCATCCAGATTGGATAAGCCAGGGAACAGCTGCGGCAGGCCGAAGTAGATGATAAACAGTTGAACCAGTGACGGAATGCCGCGGAACAGCGAGATATACAGTTCGACGATTTTTACGACCACGACGATCTTGCTTTCACGGACTAACGCGAGGATAAGGCCGAGAACCATAGCAAAAAACATCGAAACCACGGCAAGAAACAGCGTGGTCGGCAAATACATTAATACCTGGGGAAAGACCTTTAACAGGTAGGCAAGATCGATATTCATGAGTAATACCATTAATGCTTCCACCGGCCATATTGCGCCGGTGGAACAGGGTTATGACTAGGCTATATAACGAATCATCTGGCTGGCTACATCACGAATCATCAGTCTACGTAACGACTCGGCCAGAATAACGGCGTGAGGTTATTTAGCCGGTGATACCGTGATGTCTTCACCAAAATATTTTTCGGAGATCGCTTTCAGGCGTCCATCTTCACGCATTTTCGTTAACTCTGCATCGAACTGCTTACGCAACGCATCGCCTTTCTCGTCCTTGTGGAACGGGAAGCTCACTTCTTCAATCACCAGCGGTTCACCAACCAGTTTGAACGGCAGGTTACGCTTATTGATTTCCGCCAGCAGGATAGGACGTGAATTCACATAGCCTTCAACACGTTTAGATAACGCGTCGTTCATTGCACCATCGCGCGTTTCATAAGTACGAATATTCACGCTGCCATCGGCAAACGCTTTTTTCAGGTTGTTGACGTGGTTAGAACCCAGCACACCAGCCACCGTCTTCCCTTTCAGGTCAGCCAGCGTATTAATGTCCGTGTTATCTTTGTGCGTCACAATCTGGCTGCCGTAGAAGCTGTACGGCTGGGCGAAATTGTATTTTTCCTGACGCGCAGGCGTAATTGCCACCACATTCGCCACGGTATCCAGTTTTTTCGCTTCCAGTTGCCCCATCAGGCCGCTGAAATCGGCGGTAACCCACTCAACTTTGTAGTTCAGATCTTTCGCAATGGCTTCCGTCACTTCAACGTCAAAGCCGACCAGCTTATTATCTTGCTTGAAGCCGCTTGGATAGCTTTGGCCGGTTGAACCCACTTTCAGAACTTTTTCCTGCTCAGCGCTGTTTTTCCCAGAATCACAGCCGGCAACAAGAAAGGCGGTCGTCAGCGCCAGAACAGACAACGTTACTTTTTTCATCATTTTACTGCCTCTCTTTTTGAGTTTTTATCTTTCCACTGCTCATACAATTGGTTATCAAGGATTTTCTCCATCCAGATTGTCAGGTGTCCTTTTCCCAGATTCGTCTGCCCGACTTCCCTGAAACCATAATTTCTATACATCTCAATCAGCCACGGGTGGTTTTGCGCCGTGCCAAGCGACACCGCAGGCGCTTTAAGCTGATTAATCAGAATGTCTTCTTCCAGCCAGCCCATCATTTGCTTACCCAGCCCCTGTTTTTTATAGCCAGGGTGCGTTGCAAACCAGCCCAAATGGGGTAAACCGAACGGGCCCGGCTCCGGCCCCCACGGATAGCGGATGGTAAATGACGACACCATCTCACCGTCTTTCTCCATCACATAAACGCCGTGTGAGGCAATATGCGTGCGCACCATGTCGATATCCGCATGGGCAGCAGAGAAGTTAATACCTAACTGACGAATCGGCTCAAACGCCGCCAGCGCCAGCGCCAAAAAAGTTTCATCATCCGCAAGCGTAGCCTGACGAAATACGATACCCATGGTGTCACCTTATGCTGGCAGCAGGCCGGAGTCGTCCGCATAACGAATCACGTCATCCACTTTCTGCGGCGCACTACCAACATAGTTAGCCGGATTCAGCCATTCGTCCAGATCGGCGGCGGTCACCTGCTCAGAAAGCACCGGGTGGGTCAAGAGCACCGATTTAAACGATTGATTCTGCTCGAATGCCTGCATAGAGCATTCGTAAACCAGATGGTGAGCGGTCTGCTTGCCGAGACGTTTACCAATTTCAAACATCACTTTTTCAGACAGCAGCAGGCCATTTTGCAGATCGAGGTTCGCCAGCATTTGCTTCTCGTTGACGGACATCCCACGCAGGATGCCAAGCGCATTCTGAAGCTGAGCGGACAGATAGATATTGATTTCTGGCAGCGCGATCCATTCTGCACGCCAGCTCATCGCATCACGCTCGTGCTCAACTTTCATGGATTCATGAATCAGCGCGGCGCTCTTGAACAGTGGAGCAGTCAAGCTCGCCAGCCCTTCCAGTGCGGCAGGGTTACGTTTATGCGGCATGGTGGTAGAACCGATTTTCCCTTCAGAGAACGGCTCTTCGATTTCGTTAATCTCGGTACGCATCAGGTTGTACAGCTCGTTGCCGATTTTACCCAGCGTACCGCTGATCAGCACCGCAACAGAGGCGTATTCGGAGAAACGATCGCGGGCAGACTGCCAGCCGATATTCGGCGTATTCAGCCCCAGTTTATCCAGCGTCAGACGCTCGATTTCCGGCCCCTGTTCGCCAAAAGAAGCGTAAGTACAAATGGCACCATTGATGTTGCCGACCAGAACACGTTCTTTGATTTCACTCAAGCGTTCAAGGTGGCGGATAAATTCATCCAGCCACACAGCCAGTTTGAAGCCAAACGTGGTAGGTAGCGCCTGCATACCGTGGGTACGGCCAGCCATCAGCGTGTATTGATATTGCTTCGCCAGACGTTTCAGCTCAACGGCCAGCAATTGTGTATCTCTGACGACAATATCAAAAGATTGTTTCAGTTGTAACACGGTTGCGGTATCAACAATGTCCTGCGTGGTCACGCCGTAGTGAATAAACTCACCTGCCGCGCCGCATTGTTTCTGAATCGCGGCAATCGTCGGCATCAAGGAGTGCTTCATGCGCGCTGCATCTTTTGCAATCTCTTCAACGTTAAGCGCGCTTGCGTCAGCGTTTTCTGCAATGGTTTTTGCCGCATCCAGCGGAATGACACCCAGTTCACCCTCAGCAAGCGCTAGGGCAACTTCAACTTCAACCTGTTTAGTCAGGCGATTATGCTCGGACCAGACGCCGCGCATTTCAGGCGTGCCAAAATTATTCCCTATAAGAAGAAAATCAATAAGATGTGATGCCATAATTAACTCGTTAGTGTTGGATTTATCAGGCGGGATTTATGTCGTCTTTTTAATTTTTAAAAATATAACATGCGGAAATTATGCGATTTATACCTTTGGGATCTATCTTAGATCAAAAAGTTTGATTGCAAACTATGCATGCAGAAATGTTCGCTAACACTCTCTTCCAGGCAGAAAAGCGCATTTGTCACTTTCCTCTTCCTATAAGGAAATTCCTTATCCGTATGACTACTGACGAGGGATTATCATGCTTTCCCACACGACATTACGCATTCCACGCCCCCTATTGATTATCATGATCATTATTTCCTTCATTCTCTACTCAGGCTCAGGAGCGCTACCAGTTGGAAAAGTCAGTCGTCATGGCGTACGCCCTCCGACAGAATCCAACACGACGGCGTTAGAGTCCGGCACGGCACGAGAGTGGCCGCAGTGGGTCACACGCGAGGGTGAATTAACTGGCCACGGCTATGCCGCCACCGTGCTAAAAAGACACTATGAGGGCGAGTATTATCGTCAACAGCATCTGTTCGCTGACACTGTTGAGCGATCAAAAGCCGTTATTGAAAGAGGAATTGAACTCTCAGAGCTGCCAGCATACGGAAAAAGGCGCGCTGTGCCCTTTCGATACCACAATGAAACCCATGCGAAAAAATATCGATAGCAGCGCACTGGCACCAGTGCACTATACGCCGTAACGCGCTATCCCATAGAGAAGCAACCTCTTGTCGGGTTGACGAATCCGACAAGACCATCTAAGTCATCGCTTAGCGTATTTTCTCCACAGCCAGAATGGCCTTTTCTATCGCCTCAGGAGAGAGGGAAAACGGTAATAGAGCGGCACTGGTAGCAGGAAATTTAAAACTCGTAGCGATGTCTTTCACCACTTCACGATATTGCCCACCCAGCACCGCGAGTGAAAGAGGCATATCATACTGACGTAGTTGCGCTAACAACGCCTCATCTGGATCCGTTCCTTGCTGCGCCAGAAGCGATTGGACGATTAACCCAAATCCCACTTTTTCGCCATGAAGCCAGTCGTGCAGAGCAGGAATATGTGTCAGGCGGTTATGAATAGCATGGGCCACGCCTGGTGACGGATCTTCATCACGCATGCTGTTCGCCAGACCCGCTCCAGCAATCGCAGCATCAATCACTTTTTGCAACGCGGGTGTCACCTCATGGTTTTTGTTATCGCGTATTGCCTGTACCCCCCAACGAGCAAAGGTCTCTCGGGCAAAAGCCGCAGCCTGAATTTTAAGACTTAATGCCAGACTCGCTCCATTCTTTTCTTCATAGGGCTGAAACTCGTACCATTTCGCTAACGCATCGACAATACCCGCTTTCAGATAACGTACATCACTGTTAGCGATCACAGTGCTATCTACCATCACCATAACGGGCATATTCTTTAAGACTAATGTCCCCTGATGTGCACCGTGTTCATCATAGAGAATACTAATGGGTGACCAGGCTGCACAGGTTGCAGCAATCGTCGGTAACGTAGCCACCTGACCATCACTCAACCCATCCGCAACCGCTTTCGCACAATCTAATACCCGTCCCCCACCAATCCCTAAAACGAATTGTATCTTATGCTGAGCGATTTTCTCTTGGTGGTATGCTACAGCTTCTCGTGTGCACTCGCCGCTCAAAAAATGGACATGAAAATCAATCCCACTGTTATTTAAGCTCTCTATCACCGCAGCCTCTACCGCTTTCCAGGCCCGCCGACTCGTTAAGATCGCAATATTCCGGGAAAAAGGCGTAATGAAATCACCGACACGACGGCACAAGTTAATCTGGTGGTAATAGGTGAGCGGGGATTTTATTGATAACACGAAGGTATTCCTTTTTTATGAGAGTCTCTATTACGTCGTCGTGGTCTAAATCATCTGAGCCGATTAACACTAGTGTATGGACTCGGCTAAATCTTGTAACAGAAACAAAGGAAATAAATTATAACCCAATGATATAAAAATCATTTTTTACGCAATGTTATAGTATCCCACTGTATTCTGATATCTATGTATATCAATCGCCTTATGTTCATTAAAACGGCCTTATTGCCAGATAAATCAGGGATTCTGTCATGCTAAAAATATCGTTTACTGGACTAAAACCACTCTTACTTCTTGCGGGCGTCACGATGACTATCGCAGGGTGTGACAACCACTCGTCAGCAGAACAACAGCTTACTTTACGCCTTGGAACCACTGGCCAAAGTTTTCCTGGGTCCTACAAGGAAAATGGGAAATTAGTTGGATATGACGTTGAAGTAGCAGAAAAAATAGCACAAAAGTTAGGGTATAAAATCGAGTGGACAACCTCTGATTTCAGCGGATTGTTAGGCCAACTCGAAGCTGGGAAGTTGTACACCGTTGCGAATAACTTCGTTAAAACAACAGAACGAGCCAAAAAGTATAACTTTTCCAATACTTATCTAACTTATTCCTCACAGATTGTGACCAGCATAAAAAATACGAATATTGAAACGCTGGCGGATTTACACGGCAAGGTTGTTGCTGGCGTGCTTGGTTCAACCCACGTAACCAACCTGCGTAATGCTTTTCCTGAAAACAGCATTACCATCCGAACTTATGAAACCCGAGATGGTGCAGTCAATGACGTGACCACTGGCCGAGTGCAGGGCTATGTCAATTCACGGCCTATTCTGTTAGCTGAAATCAATAAACATCAGTTGCCACTTAAATTGGTTGGAGAACCGTTGTCACGCGAAACCGTTAACTTTCCTTTTGCAAAAAACCCTGCTGGGGATGCTCTCCTCGTTAGTTTCAACCAAAAACTAGACGAATTACGCAAGGATGGGCAATTAAACGCGTTAGCTGAAAAATACTTTGGCAGTGCGGATGTTGCAGGACAAGATATCAAATAAATAATTGAGCACTATAACGCGGGTACCACTGACGACTCACCGTGTGATCCCCCTCATTTCATTACCCTCTTTCCCAAGAGATGGAATGAATTATCAATAATATTTGCAAAATATTAGACGAAAAAAAAGCACATCTTTCGATGTGCTTTTTTTTTGTAATTGGTCGGCGAGAGAGGATTCGAACCTCCGACCCACTGGTCCCAAACCAGTTGCGCTACCAAGCTGCGCTACTCGCCGAATGTATTGCTTTGTGAACATCACTGATGTTCTCAGTTTGTGTGGTGCGAAGAGAGGGACTTGAACCCTCACGTCCGTAAGAACACTAACACCTGAAGCTAGCGCGTCTACCAATTCCGCCACCTTCGCATAACTCACAAACGATTTTATTAACGAAAGAACGTTAATCAACAACTCATCAACTACAAAATCTGGGGTGGCTAATGGGACTCGAACCCACGACAACTGGAATCACAATCCAGGGCTCTACCAACTGAGCTATAGCCACCATAACCACACTTTACATCAATGACTTATTACGCGGTACTTCCTTTTTACGGGATACTTTCTTTACGAAAAAAAGTGTACCACCGCAGCTCTTGCACACAACATACTTCATAAAAATATAATGGTGCGCCCGACAGGATTCGAACCTGAGACCTCTGCCTCCGGAGGGCAGCGCTCTATCCAGCTGAGCTACGGGCGCTTAGCGCCGTTGCGGGGCGGGATATTACGGGCTTAGTGACTGGCTGTCTAGTGCTTTTTTATCGAAATGATGCGTTTGATTATGATTTGTTCATTCCAAGCTAAATAGCATACAGTTACGCCCTTCCCGCCCCCAAATGCTATGGACAACTCACTACGACAGATATTTTTTCATTCAATTACAATCCGGAATACACGCGTAGAAGAGATTAAAAATGCCATTTCGCACACTAACGACGCTCCGATGCTCATGTTTATGCCTATATTCATCCACATACATAGAGAAAAAGCCCTCGCCAGATAAAACCTACAGACGACCTCTGTAGTGATAGGCCACATATTTCAACAGTCTGAGCTGCCGAAAAATACGGCTCGGCTGGGACAGCAAGCGATACAGCCATTCCAGCCCTAAATTTTGCCACACGAGCGGGGCTCGCTTCACATGCTCGGTAAAGACGTCATACGTTCCACCGACGCCCATATACAACGCATCAGGATAGTGGTGGCGACAATCGCGCATCAGAATCTCTTGCCGTGGCGACCCCATCGCAACGGTAACAATCTGTGCACCACTAGCCCGAATGCGCTCAAACAACGCATCGCGCTGCTCTGGCGCAAAATAGCCATCCTGGCTACCAACAATATTCACGTTCCACTGCGCCCGCAGTTTCGCTTCCGTCTGCACCAGCACATCAGGTTTCCCACCCACCAGAAAAATCGGCGTTCCTTCTTTGCCTGCTCGTTCCATTAGCGCTTCCCACAGGTCTGCCCCCGCAATCCGCGTGACGTCAGCCTGCGGGTACTTGCGCCGAATGGAGCGCACGATGCTAATGCCATCCGCGTACTTATACTCTGCGCGATCGAGCAGCGTACGCAACACCACATCTTTCTCTGCCGTTAGCACTTTCTCAGCGTTAATCGCAATAAGTGTCCCCGTTTCAACACGCTCCCTTGCAAACAGGTAATCAACGAACTGCGACATATTGCGGAAACCGTGAATGGGCAAATCACGAATGGTATACAGAGGGATTGTCTCTCTGGTTTTTAACGCTGTCATGCCTGCTCCTTGATCTCTGGATTCTGTACGGTGCTGGGTGTTGGTGCCAGTGGCGTCGCACGCATACGCATCAGGCGTTGCCGGATTAACCCGGCGCTTTCCAGCAACCAGTAAAGCAACTTGGCAACAAGCAGGCACAGGCCAAATACCAGGCAGAAAAATACTACGCGTGACACAAAAGAGTCGACGCCTTCACGCGTCAGCACAATGATATTGAACACCGCGCCAAAGCAGAATGCCTGAAAAATAGCGGCCTTATAACGATTGCTGTCGTGTTTCCCTAACTCATACACCCAGTCGAACCACTTGATAATCAATCCGACCGCAATCGCCCCGAGCGGGATAAACAGCACGCCCCCCATCACCACCAGTGAGCCCAACAGCGTGGGAGATATCGCCAGCCCAGAGTGATTATTCAACACTTCCCAGGTGAAATAGTTCGCACTGTTTAACACCAAATTCGGACGGTCCGGCCATAGCCAAGAGGGAATAAAGACGTAGAAATCACGGGCGATCGGTGCCAACCCTTGGAATTCAATCTTGTCGTAGTTCTGCCACAGCAGCGCCAGGTTTTCCCAAGGCGAGAAGGTGTCACGGGTTAAATAGAGGAATGTATAAAAGGCGTAATCACCGCTGACGTCCAGCCCATAGCGCTTCAGCGCCAGCCAGAACATCCCGACAATCCCGAACGCACCAGCCGCAACCAGCATCCAAAGGGTAATCCAACCACGCACAATGCCAATAAACAGAAACAGAGCGAAGGCGATGATCAGATTCGCACGCGTTCCGCCGACAATCACGTAGGTCAGCATCCCAAATGCAACCGTACTAATGAGGAACATCAGCCACGCACGCTGCGTCTGACGCAGGAAATACACCACCAGCATCGCCGGAATGAAGAAGTAGAAGAAGCGTTTCAACGCCACGCCGGACACATCGCTGGAGAATATCTGGCTGTAGGACCGCAGCTTAAATAGCAAGAAACCATTGTTGAGAAAAAAAATACCGACGGTGGCGACCGCGATCAACGCCAGCAACAACCAGGTCAGATTGGCTTCAACCCGATTCACCGTCAGGAGTGGCGCACGCGGCACGGAGGCTTCTTTCTGGCGCAGTCGCGTCTTATAGCTGACGTAATAGATCGTATAGAACGCCGTCGCGGACAGCATCGCCTGAAGCAGATACTGCACGGGAACGATTTCAACGCCGAACCGGAACACCAGTACGCAGGTAAACGGAAAACCGAAATAGAACGTCAATAAATAGAGCAGGGAAAACAGCACGTTAAAGTTAAAACGCACCCGCCGAAACTCCATCCAGGTCAGGCTCAGGATGAAGACGACTGAAATCAGGTAGACGACAAGCAGCCCACCAAATTGTCCCAGCGTCATGTTGGTTCTCCCGTCGCCAACGCCAGCGCCTCTCGCCAGCCTTGCAGATAATTGGGATTAAAGAACGCGATCTGGTGCTTATCTACCGATGCCAGTTGGCGCTGCGCCTCACGTACCATCGCTTCATCCAACTCGTCACCGTAAAACAGCACAGGCAGCCCCTGTTCAGTCAAATCCTGCCAGAACGGATTTTGCCGACTGATCACGAACGGCACACCAAACTGAATCAGCAGGCATAACGTCCCGATTCCCTGCTGGCGATCGAAAATAAAATAGCCCAAATCGCAGGTGCGTAGCATGTTGAGGTAGTCATCAAACGCCAGTTGATCCTTTAGCAGTTGGAAATTTTTCACGCCAAACAGCGCCAAACCGTCCTTTTCCACCTGCGCGATGTAGGATTGGTTGTTCACGGGGTAGCCCATTGGCACAATCACCCGCACATTTTTCCCAAACTGGTTGTGAATCGCCCGCAGCGCTTCCTGATGGCGATTCGTGCGATCGCCAGAATTGCCGACCAGAATCGTCATCGGTCCTGCCAGCGGTTTATCCACCTGTATGCCTGTTAACGCCGGATCCATTCGTGTCGGGAAGTACAGCAATGACGTTGGCACGCGAGGCGCACGCGGCGTATACCACGCCAGATCGCCACGCGTGGCAAACACGTATCCAACACGCTTTTGCGCCAAGCGCCGAAGCCAATAAAACAGGCGATATTTCAGGCTATTCGCTTCTTCATACAAATCCGCGCCCCACACGTGCCAGTAAACCTGTTCAGATTTGATTTTCCCGCTCAGTAGCGCCAGCCACAGCATAGGGTTAAATTGCCCATGCAGGAAAAAGCGCATCTTACGGTTCGCTTTCGCTCTGGCGATGACAGCCTCAGCCAGCGTTTTCTTATCCACGCAGGTTTCAATACGCAGCGCAGGAAAGTCAGCCGATGAAATGCCCTCGCGGGACGCCACGATGAAATGCCGAATCTGTTGTTCGGGAAGTTCCGTCGCCAGCACGTCGTTAAAAAAACGTAAAACGGTCTGGTTATGATGCGGGATGTCAGATCCCAATACATGAATCAGTGTCGTCATACTCGCCTACGGTAAATAATGAATACGCAACAACAAAGCAAAAAATAGACCAGATAGGTTGCCATATAGGCCTGTGCCGCCCCCTGTGCACCATAAAGCGGAATCAGCCAGTGGGAAAAACCGGTCAACAGGAAGAACTGGCTGACTTCCGTGAGCAGATAAAAGCGCAGTGCCGCTTTCGCGATGACCAGATAGCCAAAGACGTAAGCGCCCACTTTCATTACATCCCCCACCAGTTGCCAAACGAAGAGATCTCTCATTGCCGTGAACTGGCTGGAGAACAATAGCCAGATGGCAAAATCTCGCAGCAGCCACACGCAAAAGCTGACGCCCGCCACGACAGGCAGCACAAATTTCAGCGAGCGCACAATCTCCTGCGATAGAGCAGCCTTGTCCGTCAGGCGCGAAAGTGTCGGCAACAGATAAACGGTAAAAGAGGCGGTAATGAATTGCAGGTAAGCATCGGAAATACTGCTGACACCCTGCCAAATGCCCACTTCATCCCAGCTGTAATGTGCCGCCAGCAGGTTACGCATCGTGATATACGCGACAGGTAGCGTCACCGCGGTCATCAACGCCATCAGCGTGAACTTGCCCAACTGACACGCAATGGCGCGATCCCACGCCGGTTTTAGCAAGGACAGCGACAGCGGCGTACGTCGCAATAGCATGATGCTCGCTGGAATCACCAGCAGCGCGGGAACCAGCGCCAGCCCCGCCAAAGCGCCAACGTAGCCACCCAGTTGCAGACAGAGCCAAAAAGCCGCCAGCCCGATCAGACTGCCGCCGATCACAGCCAGCGCATTGCCTATCGCATCCCGATAACCTTTGAGGATCGCCAGAAACAGGTTGGCGTAGGCGATGCCCATTTGAATAAATGCCAACGCACGCACCACGTCGCGATAGTCGTCGTGCCCAAACAGCAGATTGGCGATAGATGTTGCAGCGGTCAGAAAGAGTATCGCCAGCAGCGTGGAAAACCCCAGCACCAGCGTGACAGACGTAGCGAGCAGCGGCCTCAGCCGTTCCGGCTGTTGCTGATACTCCGCCACGTATTTGGTAACCCCGTTGAAGATCCCTGCGCCGGCTAACACGCCCAGCACCGTAATAAGCTGGCGGAAATTCCCTGCCATTCCCACACCGCTGGGGCCAAACGTGACTGCCAGCAGTTTGACGATAACCAGCCCCACGCCGATTTTTATCAGCGTAGAGCCAGCCGTCCATATCGATGCTTTCGCCAACGACATACTCAGGAGAAGAAGCTCAGAATGGTATTGATGACCGTCCGCTGATTAACGTCCGACAAGTTGTAGAACAGCGGTAAACGCACCAGCCGTTCGCTTTCCTGCGTGGTGTAGCGATTTTCACCGGAAAAATGCCCGAAGTTCAGACCCGCAGGACAGCTATGTAGCGGAATATAATGAAAGACCGTCATGATTTCGGCTTCTTTCATGTAATTGATAAACGCACTGCGATCGTCCTGATCGCGCAGTTTGATATAAAACATGTGTGCGTTGTGGATGCCATTAGCCGGTACGGTCGGCAGCGTAATGCGCCCGGCATCGGCCAGCGATTTGAATGCCGCATAATAGTTCTGCCATAGCTTCAGGCGCCGCTCGTTGATCGGTCGCACCGCTTCCAGTTGCGCCCAGAGGTAGGCCGCCTGAATATCCGCCATCAGGTAGCTGGAACCGATATCACGCCAGGTGTATTTGTCCACCTGACCGCGGAAAAACTGGCTACGGTTAGTGCCCTTTTCACGGATGATTTCCGCGCGCTCCACCAGTCTGGCGTCATTAATCAGCGTAGCGCCGCCCTCGCCACCCGAGGTGTAGTTCTTGGTCTCATGAAAGCTGAAGCAGCCGATGTGACCAATGGAACCCAGAACGCGGCCTTTGTAGCTGGACATCACGCCCTGCGCGGCATCTTCCACGACATACAAATCGTATTTCTTCGCCAGTGCCATAATCGCGTCCATCTCGCAGGCCACACCCGCGTAGTGAACCGGCACGATAATGCGCGTCTTTTCCGTAATTGCCGCTTCGATTTTCGTCTCGTCAATGTTCATGGTATCCGGGCGGATATCGACAAACACGATCTTCGCACCGCGCAGCACAAAGGCGTTGGCGGTGGAAACGAAGGTATAGCTCGGCATGATCACTTCATCGCCGAGCTTAACGTCCAGCAGGATAGCAGCCATCTCCAACGAAGCGGTGCAGGAAGGCGTGAGCAGGACTTTTTTACTGCCGGAATAATGTTCCAGCCACTGCTGACAGCGGCGGGTAAACCCACCATCGCCGCACAATTTACCGCTGCTCATGGCTGCCTGCATATAATCCAGTTCCGTACCGACAACCGGTGGCGCATTAAATGGAATCATGTGATCACCTGTATAACCAATACGCCGTACTCTCAATCGTGGCACCACGGCGAAGATAAAGACGAAGCGCCGCCACGTTGCCAACCTGCGTCGCGACCTGAAGACGAATCAATCCTTGTTGTCGGCACCACGTTTCCGCTAGCGCCATCAGCTGTGAACCGATGCCCCGTACCATCACACCCGGCCAAACACCCAGCAGCCCGATACGTGCATCCGTGTCATCCACTCTGCGTAGCGTGACCCATCCTTGTGGATTGCCAGTAGCATCTTCCGCCAGTAAACAACAGTGGTCGAACGTACCGCGCACGGCGTTTTCAATCCACCGCGCATAGAAACGCCCGCTATCTTCCGGCTGGTACCACGGAGAACGAAAACGGCTCAGTGCAAAAACACGCGATGCCGCCGTCCTCAGTGCCGGGATATCGTCGGGTGCTGCTTCGCGCCAGCGCGGTAGCGGCGTCACTACGGTAGCCCGTTCCAGCGAAAGACTGAGATCGACTTCACCTTCCACCAATCGGAAACCAAGATCGGCAAGCGCATCCGCCAACACCAGATTGTCCGCCGCAATTTTGGCCTGCGTCAGCGTCAATGCGCTCAGCGCATCAAGCGTCAACGCGGGCGCAAAAGGCGAAAAATTCAGCTTACCGCTGTCAATCTGGAAGAATTCGCTCTCCCAGCCCAGCGGTTCAACCGTGGCGCGAATCTCCCCCTGTCCTGCTGATACCGGATGGGTCATCGTTTCGCTCCTTCTTTTCCGCCACTGGCCACAGGTTTAATCGTTCAGTCCTAAACGTTCGCCGGCATAAGAACCATCTTGCACGCTGCGCCACCATTTTTCGTTATTCAGATACCAGTTGACGGTTTTTCTCATGCCAGTCTCAAACGTTTCTTCCGGACGCCAGCCCAATTCACGTTCAATTTTCCCGGCATCGATCGCGTAGCGCATATCATGGCCCGGGCGATCTTTTACGTAGGTGATGAGATCGCGGTAATGTTCCACACCAGCGGGTTTATTCGGTGCCAACTCTTCCAGCAGCGCGCAAATGGTCTGAACGACTTCAATATTTTTGCGCTCGTTATGACCACCTATGTTGTAGGTTTCGCCGATTTTGCCCTCTGTCACCACTTTGTACAGTGCGCGGGCGTGATCTTCGACAAAGAGCCAATCGCGGATTTGCGCACCGTCACCATAAACCGGTAACGGTTTACCCGCGACCGCATTCAGGATTACCAGCGGAATCAGTTTCTCTGGGAAATGGTAAGGGCCATAGTTATTCGAGCAGTTGGTGATAATCGCCGGGAACCCGTAGGTACGCAACCAGGCGCGAACAAGATGATCGCTGGATGCCTTCGATGCAGAATAAGGGCTGCTCGGCGCATAGGACGTTGTTTCTGTGAACAGATCGTCTGTCCCATGCAGATCGCCAAACACTTCATCGGTAGAGATATGGTGAAAACGGAACGCGCGCTTGTCCGCATCAGCCAAACTCTGCCAGTAGTGACGTGCCGCTTCCAGCATGGTGTAGGTGCCAACAATATTGGTTTCGATAAACGCCGCTGGGCCATCGATAGAGCGATCGACGTGGCTTTCCGCCGCCAAATGCATCACCAGCGCGGGCTGATAGGCCTTGAAGACGCGATCCAGCCCAGCACGATCGCAGATGTCCACCTGCTCGAACGCAAAACGTTCGCTATCAGCAGCGGGAGCTAAAGAAGACAGGTTACCTGCGTAAGTCAGTTTATCGACAATGACGACGCTGTCCTGCGTTTCCGTCAGAATGTATCTGACCAACGCGGAACCAATAAACCCTGCACCACCGGTAATTAAAATACGTTTCAACGCCATACTCCTTTAGTATCAATAACCCACCGTTGTTTCACATCTTCTGGGTTAATCGTTTTAAACTGACGATGGTCGACTAACATCACCAACACATCGGCTTCTTTTAATGCACGACTGGTATCGACCAGCGTCACCTGCCCGGCCAACACGGACGGCAGGTGTTTAACATTGGGTTCGACGGCTAACGTCACGCCGGTGTTCCACTGTGCAATCATGGACGTAATCCCGACTGAGGGGCTTTCACGCAGATCGTCAATGTCGGGCTTGAACGCCAGCCCAAAGCAGGCCACCGTAACCTCGCTGGCGCGCTTATCCGTTTGTGCCAGATAATCCGCTACGGCCGCTTTGACGCGATCCACAACCCAAAGTAGCTTACCATCGTTCACCAGTCTGGCAGTATGAATCAACCGAGCCTGCTGAGGGTTCTGTGCCACAATAAACCAGGGATCGACCGCAATGCAGTGCCCACCGACGCCAGGGCCGGGTTGCAGAATATTGACGCGGGGATGGCGGTTTGCCAATCGGATAAGTTCCCATACGTTAATGTTTTGTTCGGCGCAAATCAGCGAGAGCTCATTGGCGAAAGCAATGTTGACATCGCGGAAGCTGTTTTCCGTCAACTTGCACATTTCGGCGGTGCGGGAGTTAGTAACTACACACTCACCTTCAAGAAAAATTTTGTATAACTCACTGGCGCGCGTAGAGCACACCGAGGTCATGCCGCCTATGACACGATCGTTTTTAATCAGCTCAACCACAACCTGGCCGGGAAGCACGCGTTCAGGGCAATAGGCGATATTGATATCCGCCGTTTCCCCAACCTGTTGCGGAAACGTTAAATCCGTACGAGCATCAGCCAGCCATTCGGCCATTTGCTCAGTTGCCCCTACGGGGGATGTCGATTCAAGAATCACCAGATCGCCTTTTTTCAGGACAGGTGCGATGGACGCGGCAGCAGCCTGAACGTAGGCCAAATCGGGTTCGTGATCGCCTTTGAAAGGGGTAGGAACAGCGATCAGGAAAGCATCGGCTGGCACGGGCTTGGTCATGGCTTGAAGATAGCCATTTTCCACGGCCACTTTGACCAGTGAATCCAGATCGGGCTCGACAATATGGATTTCGCCGCGATTAATGGTTTCGACCGCCAGTTTGTTCACATCAATACCGATGACTTTTTTCTGACGCGATGCAAAGGCTGCAGCGGTGGGTAAACCGATGTAGCCTAAACCGATTACGGAAATGGTAGTAAAACTCATAGTGCCACCTGATAATTTTTTGTCGGGTCGTCGAAAGCGACGTTTAAAATCGCTCCTGGCGATTTTTTATCCCAGGCTATCCCTGCCCGGTTCCCTTCGGGCCGTCGCATGGCGACGTTTAAAATCGCTCCTGGCGATTTTTTAATGCATCAACAATGCGTTGGCAGGCCTGACCATCACCATAGGGATTATGAGCGCGGCTCATTGCCTGATACGCCTCTTCATCTGTCAACAGCATAGAGACCGCATCAACAATGCTGGTCACTTCTGTCCCCACCAGCTTGACCGTGCCCGCTTCAACGGCCTCCGGTCGCTCTGTCATATCACGCATCACCAATACTGGCTTACCTAATGACGGTGCTTCTTCCTGAATACCGCCAGAGTCAGTCAAAATCATGTAAGAACGATTCATCAAATACACGAAAGGCAGATAGTCCTGAGGCGCAATTAACATCACATTATCAATGCCGCTCAGGATACGATTCACGGGTTCGCTAACGTTAGGATTCAGGTGAACCGGATACACAATTTGTACTTTGGGGTGTCGACGGGCGATGTCCGCCAGCGCGCTACAAATGCGCTCAAAGCCGCCGCCAAAACTCTCGCGCCGATGTCCGGTAACCAGAATCAGTTTTTTGTCATCGTCCAAAAAAGCATATTTTTCATCGAGACTGCGGCGCAGCGCGGCATCTCCGAGGATACGGTCACGCACCCAGAATAGCGCATCAATCACCGTATTACCGGTCACAAAAATATGCCGGTCAGACAAGTGCTCACGCAGCAAATTCTGACGCGAGTTTTCCGTCGGGGCGAAATGGTACATCGCCAGATGCCCGGTCAGCTTGCGGTTGGCCTCTTCCGGCCAGGGCGAATACAGATTGCCGGTACGCAATCCAGCTTCTACGTGGCCGACGGGGATGCGCTGATAAAAGGCCGCCAGACTGGTTGCCAGCGTCGTGGTAGTATCACCATGTACCAACACCAAATCCGGTTTGAACTCTGCCATGACAGGTTCAAGCCCCGATAAAATCCGGCAGGATATCTCACTGAGTCCCTGCCCCGGCCGCATGATATCCAGATCGTAGTCCGGCGTAATATCGAACAAACGCAGCACCTGATCCAGCATCTCCCGATGCTGGGCTGTTACGCAAATTCTCGATTCAAAAGCTCCATCCTGAGCCAGGGCATGAACCAGCGGCGCCATTTTAATGGCTTCCGGCCGGGTGCCGAAAACAGTCAACACTTTCACATTGAATCTCTTTAATCAGGTTAGACGCAGACGCTCGCTGAGCATCAAACACGAATCAGCAAGCTGGTTAGCGCGCACGGCGAGCCAAGGCAATACCGGCTCCAACGAGCGCGCCAATCGCCCCCCACATCACCATCAGGAATGCCCGACGCGGGCTGTCGCGTTTCACCGGTTCTTCCGGTGTACGTAAATAACGATACGTCTGGAAACTGGCCTCAAGCGTTGGGCCAACGTTCAGCGTCGCCAACATCGCGCGATTTTGATCATAATCCAGTTCGTAGTGTGGGCCGCTGGTTTGCAACGTCTCCAGTCGAGCTTGGAGCATCGGTCTGCCAAGCAGGAACATTTCCGATGCGGGAATTTCGTCTGCCGGCGTATCTGTCTGGCTACGGCTAATACCTTGCTGCTGGGCGATTTTCAGCGCGAGTTCAACGCTGCGGACTTTACGATCGTAAATCGCTTTCGCTACCGCTTCCTGACGTTTGATCTGCGACTTCATGAAAATGGTTCTGGCAGCCCAGGCACCCTTGATCTCTTCATTCAGATGGTTGGCAGCCCGCTGGCTGGCAAAAGCCACATACTGACGAAGCAAGGTGTTGGAATCCGCAGAGGTTTCCGTCACCAGCTTCACGGAATCATTGGTTTTTTTCCCCTCGTCGCGCGGCGTAAACTGAATGTTGTTGACCATTTCATCGAGCAGAGCGGCATCCGCTTTTTCATCGCCTTCCAGGCGCTGCTTGTAATAGTCAGTCTGCAACCAGAAATCCCGACGGGTATCGTAAGCCGCTAACTGCATGATGAATTCATCATAGGCATCTGCCGAAATAGACGGCTGCTCTGGCTGAGGCGAAGAAAAAGATTGGGCGTCGAGGTTACGCAGGAATTGCTGCTGCGAATAATACCCTCCCAGCATATTGACCGTCGGCTTGTCGGTAATCGCTGTCGCGCTCCACTCCTGTTTAACAAGATAGGAATAGCCTAATGCTACAACGGCAAAAAGCAGGCCGATTGCTATCGGCCACACCTTTCCCCGCCACAGCATGCAGAATAAACCACGGATATCCAGTTCGTTATCAATCAACGCATTCCCGGTAGACAAGTTCTCTGATTTCATTACTTCCCCAAAATTATTTGGTCAGGATGACTGCTTTTGCTCATCGGAATGCCGCATACGGCGTTTGATTCGCTTGATAAAACGGGCGACCCGCCATGCTCGTTTCAGGCAGTAGCCATACAGCAGAAACACCAGCAAGAATAATGCCAACATCAACCATTCGGGTATAAAAAAGAAATATTCTCCCGACACACCGACCGCAGCCAGCAAGGCGGCGGCGAGCGTAATCAGCACAAATGCCTGTCGGGAAGAAAAGCCCGCTCGCATCATTAAATGATGAATATGCTGTCGATCAGGCGAGAACGGGCTCATCCCTTTGCGTAAGCGACGATACATAATCGCGATCATATCAATCAGCGGGATAGCGATGATCCACAATGCCGTCACCGGATTAATAGGATGCTGCGGGCCTTGCGTCGTTTGGATCAGAAGCCAGATCGCCGTGAAGCCAATCATCGTGCTTCCCGCATCGCCCATGAAGACTTTGTAGCGCCGCCCAAACACTCCCAGATTCAGCAAAATGTAAGGCAGCGTCGCGGCAATCATGGCGAAGCACCACAATGCCAGATTCGTATGGCCACTCAAATACAGCAAAATCCCCATCGCCCCAAATGAGACACTGGACAATCCGCCGAGCAATCCATCGATTCCGTCCACCATATTGAACGCATTAATCGCCGCCCAAACGGCAAACAGCGTGACCAGATAACCAAACGGTCCCAGCGCCATCTGCCATGGGCCAAAGATGTGTCCCAAATTGTGTAGCGTCAAGCCGGCAAAGGCCATCATCACTCCCGCGACAAACGCTTGCACAACGGCACGAATTTTCACGTTGATATCAAAACGATCGTCCAGCATGCCGACAAACACCAGCACGCCCGCGCACAGCAGGTAAAGACGGAAGTTGGGAATATATTGGTCGGTAATAAAGTAGCTAAAGCAGATACCCGCATACACAGAGATGCCGCCAACCAAAGGCACAAGACCCCGATGACGTTTACGGTAGTTGGGACGATCGACAAGCCCTATTTTACCCGCAATACTGCGAGTAAAAAAAATAAATCCCAGAGAAAACAAGAAAATAAATAGTAATTCGGTACTCATAGTGAGTAAGTTCACCGTTAACAGCCGCGCTGTAGCTGTTCAGTATAGACTCGGTTTACGCCTTATATCCTATCGCCCACGTTGATCGCCAGTAAAAATTGAGTGATAACCGCGACTTCCTAGTAGAAAGCCCCTTCACTGCGATCACTGAGGGGATAAAAAAACGCCACGACCCAGCGTGGCGCTCCCCAAGTTATCCGTAATGTACCCGTCATACTTCAAGCCGTATGTGCGTTGGCAATACTCGGCTCATCTCTGAGCCTCGCCCTGAGGAGCCACCGCAAGCGGCGTTCAAATTGGCTAAGCCAATTTGTCCTTACTCACCCCAGTGACTTACCTACGGTAAGCTCCTGGGGATTCGCGCGCTTGCCGCCTTCACGCCACTCGAATTATTTAGGGTATATAGATGAACGCTCGGATTTATGAACGTTTCATCATATCGAAGAATTCATCGTTGGTTTTTGTCATCGCCAACTTGTTGATCAGGAATTCCATCGCATCGATCTCGCCCATTGGGTGAATGATCTTGCGTAGAATCCACATCTTCTGCAATTCTTCAGAGGTGGTAAGCAATTCTTCTTTACGCGTACCAGAGCGGTTGTAATCAATCGCCGGGAAGACACGTTTTTCTGCGATTTTACGCGCCAGGTGCAGCTCCATATTACCTGTACCTTTAAACTCTTCGTAAATCACTTCGTCCATCTTGGAACCAGTATCCACCAGTGCGGTGGCGATGATGGTCAGGCTACCGCCTTCCTCAACGTTACGTGCCGCACCGAAGAAACGCTTCGGACGATGTAGGGCGTTAGCATCCACACCACCGGTCAACACTTTGCCCGAAGCAGGGACAACAGTGTTGTAGGCACGCGCCAGGCGCGTAATGGAGTCCAGCAGAATGATAACGTCTTTCTTATGCTCAACCAGACGCTTCGCTTTTTCGATCACCATTTCAGCAACCTGAACGTGACGGGAAGCCGGTTCGTCAAACGTTGACGCAACCACTTCACCTTTCACCAGACGCTGCATCTCGGTCACTTCTTCCGGACGTTCGTCAATCAGCAGTACCATCAGCACACAGTCAGGATGGTTGTAAGCGATGCTCTGCGCGATGTTCTGCAGCAGCATGGTTTTACCTGCTTTAGGCGGTGCAACGATCAGACCACGTTGACCACGGCCAATCGGCGCAGCCAGATCCAGTACACGCGCCGTCAGATCTTCTGTCGATCCGTTACCGCGTTCCATACGCAGACGAGAGTTTGCATGCAGTGGCGTGAGGTTTTCGAACAGGATCTTGTTGCGGGCGTTTTCAGGTTTGTCGTAGTTGACTTCGTTAACTTTCAGCAGCGCAAAGTAGCGTTCACCTTCTTTCGGCGGACGAATCTTGCCAGAAATGGTGTCACCAGTACGGAGGTTAAAACGGCGGATTTGGCTGGGAGAAACGTAGATATCATCGGGGCCTGCGAGGTAGGAGCTGTCTGCGGAACGGAGAAAGCCGAAGCCGTCCTGCAATATCTCCAGCACACCGTCGCCGAAAATATCCTCGCCGCTTTTGGCATGCTGTTTCAGAATAGCGAAGATAATATCCTGTTTACGCATGCGGGCCTGGTTTTCCAAGCCCATATTTTCGCCAAGAGCAATTAACTCAGAAACTGGCGTATTCTTTAATTCGGTAAGATTCATAGTGGTGGGTTCTTTAACTCGGGGTAAATCTCGAACTATTAACGTGAATGGTATGGCAGGGTCATCCGTGCCTCTATAACAGCCTTCAATCACCGGATTCCTGTCTGGTTTCACACCTGAAGCGCATTACATCCGCGCAAAACAACATCCGCATAAACGATATCCGTATAAATCAACGGCAGGAGATCGAAGACACATAAAACCAAGTGTTATAAAACTAGTAGACTGCCAAAATCGGATCACAAACGTATTGTAAAACAATTATTTTTCAAAAAAGACTTTGTAAAACAACGATTTTTCGATTTCGACACAGAATAATGCTTTAGACTCTAACTTTCAGGCTTAAGCCTAAGGGCTTAAACATAGGCAAGTACGATATGCAGTGATGAAGAATCTAACACGCTTCCCGACGAGCGGCAAGCGGTCAATATGAGAATTGCATATCGCCCGATTGCGCCCGCCGGCAATACCCTTTTAAGGGGTATTAAAGCTAATTACAGATTCGCCGTCAGGAACTCTTTCAGTTGCCCTTTGGACAGTGCGCCGACTTTGGTCGCGGCGACTTCACCGTTTTTAAACAGCAGAAGAGTAGGAATACCACGGATACCGTATTTCGGCGCAGTGGCCGGATTTTCATCAATGTTCAATTTGGTAACCGTCAGTTTACCTTCAAACTCTTCGGCGATTTCATCCAGAATAGGAGCGATCATTTTGCAAGGACCACACCACTCAGCCCAGAAATCAACCAAGATAGCGCCCTCAGCTTGCAGTACTTTCGTGCCGAAGCTGTCATCAGTCAGGTGAATTATTTTATCGCTCATATTTTACTCCGCAGGATTATTTCTACCTTGTTGGTGTAGCATTAACCAACAACGGCTTGACTTTATTTCACCGGATACGCTTTCGTAAAGCAATAGTTAGCTGATATTCTACCACACTATGAGCAAAACACACTTAACTGAACAGAAGTTTTCCGACTTCGCCCTGCACCCGCAGGTTATTGAAGCTCTTGAAAGCAAAGGGTTTCATAACTGTACGCCTATTCAGGCGTTAGCTCTGCCATTGGCTCTGTCAGGGCGTGATGTTGCAGGTCAGGCGCAAACCGGTACTGGCAAGACGCTGGCTTTTCTCGCGTCTACTTTCCATTATTTGCTTTCACACCCTGCAAATGCAGAGCGTCAGACCAATCAACCACGTGCCTTAATTATGGCACCAACCCGTGAACTGGCTGTCCAGATTCACTCTGATGCAGAAGCGCTGTCTCACCTTACCGGGTTAAAACTGGGTTTAGCCTACGGTGGAGACGGCTACGACAAGCAGCTTAAGGTGCTGGAAAACGGCGTTGATATTCTGATCGGCACCACGGGTCGCCTGATCGATTACGCTAAACAGAATCACATCAATCTGGGCGCGATTCAGGTCGTCGTGCTGGACGAAGCGGACCGTATGTACGATCTCGGCTTCATCAAAGATATTCGCTGGTTGTTCCGCCGCATGCCACCAGCGACACAGCGTCTGAACATGCTCTTTTCCGCAACGCTCTCCTACCGGGTGCGTGAACTCGCGTTTGAACAGATGAATAACGCAGAGTATGTGGAAGTTGAACCGGAACAGAAAACCGGCCATCGCATTAAAGAAGAACTGTTTTATCCATCCAACGAAGAAAAAATGCGCCTGCTCCAGACACTGCTGGAAGAAGAGTGGCCGGATCGCTGCATTATTTTCGCGAATACCAAGCATCGCTGCGAAGACATTTGGGGTCATCTGGCTGCCGACGGTCATCGCGTTGGGCTGCTGACAGGCGACGTCGCGCAGAAAAAACGCCTGCGCATTCTGGAAGCATTTACCCAGGGTAATCTGGATATTCTGGTGGCAACGGACGTTGCAGCACGCGGTTTGCACATTCCTTCCGTGACTCACGTTTTCAACTACGACCTGCCGGATGATTGCGAAGACTACGTTCATCGTATTGGCCGTACTGGCCGTGCGGGACAAAGCGGAAATTCTATCAGTCTGGCTTGTGAAGAGTACGCGCTGAACCTTCCAGCTATCGAGACCTATATCGGTCACAGCATCCCGGTCAGCAAATACAACAGCGACGCGCTGATGAATGATCTACCCGCACCGAAGCGTTTAACGCGCCCACCGCGTTCCAATAATGGCCCGCGCCGACACAACAATGCGCCGCGCCGCAGTGGAGCGCCCCGTAATAACCGTAAACGAGCGGATTAACCGTCGATGCTGAGCTCTTCTTCACTTTACGCTGCCATCGATCTCGGCTCGAACAGCTTCCATATGCTGGTCGCCCGGGAAACCGCAGGCAGCATTCAGACGCTGGCGAAAATAAAGCGTAAAGTCCGCCTTGCGGCAGGGCTGGATAAACAGAATCGGCTCTCGCAGGACGCGATGCAGCGCGGCTGGCAGTGTCTGCAACTGTTCTCCGAACGGTTGCAGGACATCCCGCAGGAGCAGGTGCGCATTGTCGCAACCGCAACCCTGCGGTTGGCAACGAATGCTGACGAGTTTCTGCAACGAGCTCAGGACATACTGGGCTTGCCGATTCAGGTTATTAGCGGTGAAGAAGAAGCCCGCCTGATTTATCAAGGCGTAGCACATACGACGGGCGGCCCGGATGCTCGCTTGGTCGTGGATATCGGCGGCGGCAGTACCGAACTGGCGACCGGGGTTGGTGCAAAAACGACCCAGCTAATCAGCCTCCCGATGGGATGCGTAACGTGGCTGGATCGCTATTTCAGCGACCGCAATCTAGAAGTCGGTAATTTTGAACACGCGGAACATGCGGCGCGTGAAATGCTGCGTCCCGTTGCCGCCTCGCTGCGCGAGCAGGGTTGGCAAATCTGCGTCGGTGCTTCCGGCACAGTACAAGCACTACAAGAAATCATGGTCGCGCAGGGAATGGATGAGTACATTACCCTGCCAAAACTGAGACAGCTTAAAGAACATGCGATTCAGTGCGATAAGCTGGAAGAGCTGGAAATTGAAGGCCTGACGTTGGAACGCGCGCTGGTTTTTCCCAGTGGATTAGCCATCCTACTAGCGATCTTCCAGGAGCTCGACATCAAAACGATGACGCTGGCGGGCGGAGCACTGCGTGAAGGGCTGGTCTATGGCATGTTGCATCTGCCCATCGATCAGGATATCCGTCACCGCACGCTGGCAACGCTGCAACGCCGCTATCTGCTGGATGCCGAACAGGCTAAGCGCGTCAGCACACTGGCAGACAACTTTCTGCAACAGGTTGCCCGTGACTGGCAGTTAGATAACCGATGTCGCGAGTTACTGCGCAGCGCCTGTCTGGTGCATGAAATCGGTTTAAGCATCGATTTTCGCCAGGCGCCCCAGCATGCAGCCTATTTGATTCGCCATAGCGACCTCCCTGGCTTTACGCCCGCTCAGAAGAAACTGTTAGCCACACTTCTGCAAAACCAGATTAACCCTGTCGATTTAATGCCGCTGAGTCAGCAGAATGCGCTGCCAGTCAATCAGGCGCAGCGCCTGTGTCGCCTGTTGCGTTTGGCGATTATTTTTGCCAGCCGCCGCCGCGATGACACGCTGCCAGCCGTACGATTACGCGTAGAAGGCGAAACACTGCGTTTGATTCTGCCTGATGGCTGGCTGGCGCAGCATCCATTACGGGCAGAAATGCTGGAACAGGAAAGTCGCTGGCAGAGTTACGTACACTGGCCGCTGATGCTGGAAGAAACCCCCGCTTAACAAGCATATATATACCCTAAATAATTCGAGTTGCAGGACAAAACGTTAACGTTTTGAACAACGCGAAGCGTTAGCGCTTTAGGGCGATGCTCAGTAATGAGCATCGTAACGCGGCAAGCGCACGAATCCCCAGGAGCTTACATCAGTAAGTGACTGGGGTGAGTAAGGACAAATTGGCTTAGCCAATTTGAACGCCGCTTGCGGTGGCTCCTCAGGGCGAGGCTCAGAGATGAACCGAGTATTGCCAACGCACATGCAGCTTGAAGTATGACGGGTATACTACTCCCCTTTTGCTTTTGCTAACATCGCCCGAATATTGGCAACGTTTGCCTGACCTTTCTGCATACGCTCTTGTGCGCTGACCACTTTCCGTTCCGTTTCCCACACGACATCATCCTGCGGCAATTCCAGCAGGAAACGACTCGGCTCAGGGTAAACCAATTCACCATACTGGCGGCGCTCTTTACACAACGTGAAGATCAATTCACGCTGCGCGCGTGTAATCCCCACGTACGCCAGACGGCGTTCTTCATCAACGTTGTCTTCATCAATGCTACTTTGGTGCGGTAGTAGTCCCTCTTCCATCCCAACCAAAAAGACGTACGGAAATTCCAGACCTTTGGACGCATGCAGCGTCATCAGTTGTACCTGATCCAGTTCCTCTTCACTTTCTCCACGTTCCATCATGTCTCGTAGGGTGAAGCGCGTCACCACCTGCGTCAATGTCATGGGCTCATCCAATTCGGAGCCTTCCAGCATTTCCGTCATCCAGCTAAATAACTGGTTGACGTTCTTCATCCGCATTTCTGCGGCTTTTGGGCTGGCCGAGGTTTCATAGAGCCAGCTTTCGTAGTCCAATCCATGAATCAGGTCGCGCACGGCGGCTACCGGCTCACGCTCTGCCAGACGGGCGATGTCCGACATCCATTGCGTAAACCGTTGCAGGGACTCCAATCCGCGCCCGGTCAGCGACTGACTCAGCCCCAAATCAAAACTCGCGCTGAACAGGCCTTTGTTGCGTTGTCCCGCCCACTCACCCAGCTTTTTCATCGTCGCCGGGCCAATCTCACGTTTGGGTGTGTTCACGATGCGCAAGAACGCACTGTCATCATCCGGGTTAGTCAGGACGCGCAGATAAGCCAGCAGATCCTTAATTTCAGGTCGGGAGAAAAAGGACGTGCCGCCAGAAATGCGATACGGAATACGGTTCTGCATCAGCATCTTTTCAAACAGACGTGACTGATGGTTACCACGATACAAAATGGCATAGTCGCCATACTGGGTCTTTTTTACAAAGTGATGGGCGATCAACTCACCAACGACCCGCTCCGCTTCGTGATCTTCGTTGTTAGCGGTAATCACTTTGAGTTCATCACCATAGCCCAGCTCCGAGAACAGCCGTTTTTCAAAGACATGCGGGTTATTGGCGATGAGAATATTCGCCGCTTTTAGAATTCGCCCAGATGAGCGATAGTTTTGTTCCAGTTTGATTACGTCCAGCGTGGGGAAATCCTGTTGTAGCAGCACCAGGTTCTGTGGACGCGCCCCGCGCCAGGAGTAAATAGACTGATCGTCATCTCCTACGACGGTGAAACGCGCACGGGTGCCGACCAGCAGTTTTACCAGCTCATACTGGCTGGTATTGGTGTCCTGATATTCATCCACCAGCAGGTAGCGTAAGCGGTTCTGCCAACGTTCGCGTACTTCAACGTTCTGCTTCAGCAACAGCGTGGGCAGCAAAATCAGATCGTCGAAGTCCAGCACGTTACAGGCGCGCAAATGTTCATGATAGAGCGAGTAGCAGTGCACAAACAGCTTGTCGCGTTCGGAACGCGCCGTCGCGGCTGCACCAGCAGGATCGATCAGATCGTTTTTCCAGTTTGAGATCGTCGAGATCAGCTGTTGCAACAGAACCTTATCATTTTCCAGCCACTTCTCCGTCAGCTCTTTCAGCAGCGCCATCTGATCCTGATCGTCGAACAGGGAGAAGTTGGATTTCATCCCCAATGCGGCGTATTCGCGTTTAATGATCTCCAACCCCAGCGTATGGAAGGTCGCAATCATCAACCCACGCGTTTCTTTGCGCCCCAGCGTTTGCGCCACGCGCTCCTTCATCTCCCGCGCCGCTTTGTTGGTAAACGTCACGGCAGCAATGTGCCGAGCCTGATAGCCACACTGGCGGATAAGGTGCGCGATTTTGTTGGTGATCACGCGGGTCTTGCCTGAACCTGCGCCCGCCAGAACCAGACAAGGTCCGGTGACGAATTCGACGGCGTGTTGTTGGCTGGGGTTTAAGCGCATAACGATCTTGCTCACTCATAAAACGGAAGGCGATTGTAGCAGAAAGCCGTATCGATCTTGACAAGGGATTTGTTATTAAGGAAAGCACGCCGCAGTCCACATCTTGCCTTACAAATGTTACATTGCGCGCCGGAATCTCTTTTGCAAAAAAGGTAACAACATGGCAAATACGGCAGCAGCGTTGCACATCCTGGTGGACACTGAACAGCAGGCTAACGACATTCTTGCTCAACTGGAAAAAGGCGCAGACTTCCAGAAACTGGCGCAAAAACACTCGACCTGCCCGTCAAAGCGCAATGGCGGTGATTTAGGTGAATTTCGTAAAGGCGACATGGTGCCTGCGTTTGATAAGGCCGTGTTTTCCTGCGAATTGCTGAAACCGTTTGGCCCAGTGAAAACCCAGTTTGGTTACCATGTGATCAAGGTGCTGTACCGCAATTAAGTCGTTAGGCCAACGTAAACAAACATAAAAAGCACGCCGACCTTCTGGTTTGGCGCGCTTTTCCTATTTTTAAACGCCTGACTACCCTATCGTCATCAGGCTAGCGTTGCCGCCCGCAGCGGCTGTATTGACACTCAGAGAACGTTCAGTCAGTAGACGCTCCAACTGAACGTAGGTATCACCCTGCGCATAACCCAGAGGCTGGATAATCGGGCCATCGCGCTCTGCAAGCGTTTTACTCAACTGCCGCAACCGATCGGCATCTCCATGGTAAATGACGCCATGAAAAGATACGTCGTGCCGCTGCCAGTCCGGCGTGAATTGAATATGCGACTGTACCTCGGCGGGTAAATACTCATAGAGCGTTTTCTCCTGCTCACCCTCCAGCCATAGCAGCTTCCCGCCCGTTGCCAGCACCGCAGCCGTCTGAATCAGGCGGTCTTCCTCATTCTCCGCCAGACACAGAATCCGCTCACGCGGCAGCAGCGTGTAGGAATTACGTTCCCCTGTCGGGCCGGGCAGCAATAGCGTTGTCCCGCTCACGCTATATTCTCTGTAGCGCTGGCATAACGCCGCCAGCCCGTGACGCTCCCCGGCAATCGCCCAGTCCTCTAGCGCCTGTAGCCCCGTCAGCAGCGACGATCGAGCAGACACATCCAGCGCCTGCTCACGGTTCTGCTGTGCGAATTCTGCCGCAAGCGCATCGTCCGGCCGATGTGTCAGCAAGCGGTACAGATAAAGCGGCCCGCCAGCCTTTGGCCCGGTTCCCGATAGGCCTTCACCACCAAACGGCTGAACCCCAACAACGGCACCGACCATATTGCGGTTCACATATTGGTTGCCCACCCTCGCCTCACCCGTCACATGCTGGATGGTTTCATCAATGCGGGTATGCACACCCAGCGTCAGGCCATATCCCGCCGCGTTGATCTGCTCAATCACGGAACCCAACTGCTGGCTTTGATAGCGAACAACGTGTAAAACTGGACCAAAAACTTCTTTTTTCAGTTCGTCTATCTTGCCCAGTTCGATCAGGGTCGGCTTCACAAACGTCCCCTGCCGCCACGTCTCCTCATCCTGCGGATACGCTGCCTGAAATACCGTATGGCCTTTCGCCCGCATCGTCTGGATATGCAGTTCCACGTTCTCTTTCGCCTCGGCGTCAATCAGCGGGCCGATATCGGTCGATAGCCGCTCAGGATTCCCCATTCGACACTCCGCCATCGCGCCACGCAGCATAGCCAGAGTGCGATCCGCGATATCCTCTTGCAGGCACAGCAGGCGCAGCGCCGAGCAACGCTGTCCGGCGCTGTCGAATGCAGAGGCAATAACATCATTTACCACCTGTTCCGTCAGCGCAGATGAATCGACAATCATCGCATTCAGACCACCCGTTTCGGCAATCAGCGGCGTCAAACGCCCCTGTGGATCGAGCCTGCCCGCGATACCGCGTTGCAGGGTTTTGGCAACGGTCGTCGATCCGGTAAACACCACGCCGCGTACCCTTTCATCGTTGACCAACGCTGCGCCAATCGTTTCTCCCTGACCAGGCAGTAATTGCAGAACACCCTGAGGGACGCCCGCTTCATGTAAAATACGTACTGCCTGTGCCGCAATCAGCGGTGTCTGTTCAGCGGGTTTCGCCAATACGCTGTTTCCTGCCGCCAGTGCGGCAGAAATTTGTCCGGTGAAGATCGCCAGCGGGAAATTCCACGGGCTGATACAAACCACCGGCCCTAGCGGACGATGGGTATCATTGGTGAATGAATCCCGCATCTGAGCCGCGTAATAGCGTAAAAAGTCCACCGCTTCGCGCACTTCCGCAATCGCGTTACTGAAGGATTTCCCCGCTTCCCGCACCAGCAGCCCCAGCAGGCTTTGCAACTGCCCTTCCATCAGCGACGCGGCCTGACTCAGTATCGCGGCCCGTTCTACGGGCGGCGTCGCAAACCAGATAGTACCGGCATGCACAGCCGTTTCTATCGCCCGTTCAACATCCCCCACAGAGGCATCGCGAACATAGCCAACCACATCGTGCACATCGGCGGGATTCAGCACGGGCTTTTCTTCGATCGCCTCACTTTCTCCCTCAATCATCGGTGCGGCATACCACGGCTGAAGCGCGTGACTCAGCAACGTGCTGGAGAGCGAGGCCAACCGATGCTCGTTCGAGAGATCCAGCCCGCTCGAGTTTTGCCGCTCCCGACCATACAACTGTCGCGGCAGAGGAATACGGGGATGCTGGGCTCCCATGCTCAATTCGACTTTTGCCAGTGCCTCTACGCCGTGAATGGGGTCGGCAATCAGCGTTTCTATCGCCATTGAGGTATCCGCAATACGGTTAACAAAAGAAGTATTCGCGCCGTTTTCCAGCAGACGCCGAACCAGATAAGCCAGCAACGTTTCATGGGTTCCGACCGGCGCATAAATACGACACGGACGATTCAGTTTACCGTCCGCAACCGTCCCCACCACCTGATCATAGAGCGGTTCCCCCATACCGTGCAGGCACTGAAACTCATACTGACCGGGATAGTAATTGTTGCCCGCCATGTGGTAGATCGCGCTTAGTGTCTGCGCGTTGTGCGTGGCGAACTGCGGGTAAATCAGATTCGGTACGGCCAGCAGCTTGCGGGCACACGCCAGATACGACACATCGGTATAGATCTTACGCGTGTAGGCAGGGTAGCCTTCCAGCCCGTCAACCTGTGCCCGCTTGATTTCGCTATCCCAGTACGCGCCTTTCACCAGACGAATCATCAGACGTCGACGGCTGCGCTGTGCCAGCTCAATCAGCGCATCGATGACATACGGGCAGCGTTTCTGATAAGCCTGAATGACAAATCCGATACCGTTCCACCCCGCCAGCTGCGGCTCCATGCAGAGTTTTTCCAGCAGATCGAGCGAGATCTCCAGTCGGTCGGCTTCCTCTGCATCGATATTGATCCCGATATCGTACTGGCGCGCCAACAGCGTCAGCGTCAACAAACGCGGGTAGAGTTCTTCCATTACACGGTCGTACTGCGACCGGCTATAGCGTGGATGCAGCGCCGATAGCTTGATGGAGATACCCGGCCCTTCGTAAATCCCGCGCCCGTTAGAAGCTTTGCCGATAGCATGAATCGCCTGCTGATAGGCAGTCAGATACGCGGCAGCATCCTGCTCTGTCAGCGCCGCTTCACCTAGCATATCGTAAGAGTAACGGAAGCCTTTCTCTTCTCGCTCACGGGCATTCGCTAGCGCTTCGCCGATCGTTTCGCCCGTAACAAACTGCTCCCCCATCAGCCGCATGGCCATATCAACGCCTTTGCGGATAAGCGGTTCACCGCTTTTCCCGATCATGCGGTTCAGCGAAGTCGACAGGTGGGCTTCATTGTGTGTCGCCACCAACTTTCCGGTAAACAGCAACCCCCAGGTAGCGGCATTCACGAAGAGCGACGAACTATGACCTAGATGCGCCTGCCAGTTTCCCCGACTGATCTTGTCGCGAATCAGCGCATCACGCGTGGATTTATCAGGAATACGCAGCAGCGCTTCAGCTAAACACATCAACGCCACCCCTTCCTGAGAAGAAAGTGAGAATTCCTGTAGCAATCCTTGCACAATGCCCGCGCGCCCATTTCCGGCTTTCTGACCGCGTAATTTTTCTGCCAGTTGATAAGCCAATTTCTGCGTTAACTGCGACATTTCATCGGTAAGTCTTGCCTGTTCAAGCAAGATAGGCACCAGTTCACTTTCGGGACGGCGGTAAGCAGACGTAATGGCAGCGCGGATAACGGACTGAGGAAGAACATGCTCAGCAAAATCAAGAAAGGGTAGGTGGGTTTCTTCTTCCTGAGATTGCGGCATAATCTCGTCCGCTTCAATGTGGCTGACGTTCGCCCATTGCGGTATTTCAGGAGTGTCGAGGCCACTTTCGAGGCGTTCGAGGTAATGGAAAATAGCCTGTTTGATCAGCCAGTGCGGTGTGCGATCAATACGCTGTGCTGCCGCCTTGATGCGTTCGCGCGTTTCCTCATCGAGTTTGACACCCATCGTGGTAGAGCCCATAGAGTCCACTCCTGTATAAGAAGATGCACATCGGGATAACGCCAATATCAACCATGTTGCAACTTTGTGCAACCTTGTTAACAAATGGAGCGGTTGCAACCCCTTATCACCTCCAGACCTCGTTCCGGCCTGAGTGATGACGATAAAACACAGCGTCGCCGCGACAGCGGCACGAAAAATAATGTGGAGAGTTGAATGACAATTAGCACACCCATGCTGGTGACGTTTCTGGTGTATATTTTCGGGATGGTCCTCATCGGCCTGTTTGCCTACCGCGCCACCAATAACTTTGGCGATTACATTCTGGGCGGACGTCGGATGGGAAGCGTGGTCACTGCCCTGTCGGCTGGCGCTTCTGATATGAGCGGCTGGCTGCTGATGGGGTTACCGGGTGCCATTTTCATTTCCGGTATTTCTGAAAGCTGGATCGCTATCGGCCTGACGTTAGGCGCATACCTGAACTGGAAATGGGTCGCCGGACGCCTGCGCGTACACACCGAAATCAACCACAACGCGCTCACCCTTCCTGACTATTTCACCCACCGCTTTGAAGATAACAGCAAATTACTGCGCGTGATTTCCGCATTAGTGATCCTGATTTTCTTCACCATTTATTGTGCATCCGGCGTAGTAGCCGGAGCTCGCCTGTTTGAAAGCACTTTCGGTATGAGTTACGGCACCGCATTATGGGCCGGAGCCGCAGCCACCATCGCCTATACCTTTATTGGCGGCTTTCTGGCTGTGAGCTGGACGGATACGGTGCAGGCCAGCCTGATGATTTTCGCCCTGATTCTGACGCCGGTGATGGTCATTTTATCGCTGGGAGGAATAGACACCTCGCTAATGGTGATCGAAGCGAAAAACCCGACCAATCTGGATATGTTTAAGGAGCTGAATTTCGTCGCTATCCTCTCGCTGATGGGCTGGGGTCTGGGCTATTTCGGCCAGCCGCACATTCTGGCGCGTTTTATGGCCGCCGATTCACACCACACGATCCACAGCGCACGCCGCATTAGTATGACCTGGATGATTCTGTGTCTGGCCGGAGCCGTGACGGTGGGCTTCTTTGGCATCGCTTACTTCAACAATAACCCGGATCAAGCAGGTAACGTGGCGCAAAACAGCGAGCGCGTCTTTATCGAACTGTCCATGCTGTTGTTTAATCCATGGATTGCCGGCGTGCTGCTGTCGGCCATTCTGGCTGCGGTGATGAGCACACTAAGTTGCCAGTTACTGGTGTGTTCCAGCGCTATTACCGAAGATTTATACAAACCCTTCCTGCGCAAAAATGCCAGCCAGAAAGAGCTAGTGTGGGTCGGTCGTGCCATGGTGCTGTTAGTGGCGATGATTGCTATCGCGCTGTCGCTGAATCCTGAAAACCGCGTGCTGGGCTTGGTGAGCTATGCCTGGGCTGGGTTCGGTGCCGCATTCGGGCCGGTGATTTTGATTTCTCTGCTGTGGCCGCGCATGACGCGCAATGGTGCGCTGCTCGGTATGATCGTGGGTGCAGCAACCGTGCTGATCTGGAAACAGTACGCCTGGCTGGGTCTGTATGAAATTATCCCTGGTTTCATCTTCAACAGCCTGACCATTTTTATCGTCAGCCTGCTGGGTAAAGCGCCATCAAAAGCAATTACCGACCGCTTCAATCAGGCGGAAGCGGAATATAAGTCTGTTTGATCAAACACGTTTGATTGCGACAAAAGTCCGGCGATAAAAAAGCTCAAAAAAAGAGGGCACAGCTAATGCTGTGCCCTCTTCTATTTCTTCTATTTCGATCACCGACAGGAATTAACCCGCAACGGCGATACGTTTCATATCCGTCATGTAGCCACGCAGCGTGCGGCCTACCGTTTCGATTGGGTGGTTACGGATTGCTTCGTTAACATCACGCAGTTGCGCATTGTCGACTTCAGTAGTACCCGCTACCGCTTTGCCCAGATCGCCCGGTTGCAGAGAAGCCATGAACGCATCTTTCAGCAACGGAACGGCAGCGTTAGCAAACAGGTAATTACCGTATTCTGCGGTATCAGAGATAACCACGTTCATTTCATACAGACGCTTACGCGCAATGGTGTTGGCGATCAGCGGCAGTTCATGCAGTGATTCGTAGTAAGCGGATTCTTCGATGATGCCGGAGCTCACCATGGTTTCAAACGCCAGTTCAACGCCCGCTTTCACCATCGCTACCATCAGCACACCGTTATCAAAGTATTCTTGCTCAGCGATTTTACCGTCGAACTGCGGTGCGTTTTCGAATGCCGTCTTACCTGTCTCTTCACGCCAGGTCAGCAATTTCACGTCATCGTTCGCCCAGTCGGCCATCATGCCGCTGGAGAATTCGCCGGAGATGATGTCATCCATGTGTTTCTGGAACAGAGGCGCCATGATGCCTTTCAACTGCTCAGACAGCGCGTAAGCACGCAGTTTTGCCGGGTTGGACAGGCGATCCATCATCAGTGTAATCCCGCCCTGCTTCAGCGCTTCGGTGATGGTTTCCCAACCGAACTGAATCAGTTTTTCGGCATAAGCCGGATCGGTGCCTTCAGCAACCAATTTGTCGAAGCTCAGCAAAGAACCCGCCTGCAACATACCGCACAGAATGGTCTGCTCGCCCATCAGGTCAGATTTCACTTCCGCAACGAAAGAGGATTGCAGAACGCCAGCACGGTGACCACCGGTTGCCGCAGCCCAGGCTTTGGCAATAGCCATGCCTTCGCCTTTCGGATCGTTTTCCGGGTGAACCGCGATCAACGTCGGTACGCCGAAACCACGTTTGTATTCTTCACGTACTTCTGTACCTGGGCACTTCGGCGCCACCATCACAACGGTGATGTCTTTACGGATTTGTTCGCCCACTTCAACGATGTTGAAACCGTGAGAGTAGCCCAGCGCAGCGCCCTGCTTCATCAACGGCTGTACTGCCTGAACCACGGCGGAGTGCTGTTTGTCCGGCGTCAGGTTAACCACCAGATCAGCCTGTGGGATCAGATCTTCGTAGGTGCCAACGGTGAAGCCGTTTTCGGTCGCTTTGCGCCATGATGCACGTTTTTCTGCAATGGCTTCAGCACGCAGGGCATAAGCGATATCCAGACCGGAATCACGCATGTTCAGACCCTGATTCAGGCCCTGAGCGCCACAGCCGACGATCACCACTTTTTTCCCTTTCAGGTAGCTCGCCTCATCGGCAAATTCATCACGCCCCATAAAGCGGCATTTGCCCAATTGATCCAGCTGCTGACGCAGGTTTAATGTGTTGAAATAGTTAGCCATGTCGTGCTCCGTATACGGTTTTGTTTGTCTGTTATTCGAGAGAAAGGATTCCCACCAGGTGGGAATTTACTATGACCCATCATATGACAGGAATTGCATTGCTTAAATTGATATATTAGCAACGTCATATTGCACTATTTGCAAGATAAAAAGCGGTTGCAAGATAAAAAACGGGGCCTGCGTCGCATGGATTTACGTGATCTCAAATTATTCCTGCACCTCGCAGAAAGTCGGCACTTTGGCCGTACTGCCAAAGCGATGCACATCAGTCCGTCCACGCTGTCGCGGCAAATTCAGCGGCTGGAGGAGGATTTAGGGCAGACGCTGTTTCTGCGTGATAACCGTACCGTACAGCTCACCGATGCCGGAGAGCATCTGAAGCTGTTCGCCCAGCAAACGCTGCTGCAATACCAGCAGCTACGCCACACGATAGACCAGCACGGGCCGTCATTAAGCGGCGAGTTGCGGATCTTCTGTTCCGTCACCGCCGCCTACAGCCACCTGCCGCCGATTCTGGATCGCTTTCGGGCGCTGCACCCGCTGGTAGAAATTAAGCTGACAACCGGCGATGCCGCCGATGCCGTTGAGAAAATTCAGTCGAATGATGGGGATTTGGGGATTGCAGGGCGCCCAGAGGCGCTCCCGGCCAGCGTGGATTTCATGCCGCTCGATAAGCTGCCTCTGGCGTTGATTATCCCAGCCCTTCCCTGCCCTGTTCAGTCGCTGGTGCGGCAAGCAGACCCTGACTGGTCGCAGATTCCGTTCATCCTGCCGGAGCATGGTCCGGTGCGTAAGCGCATCGATCTGTGGTTCCGACGCAACCACATCACCAATCCGCAAATTTACGCCACCATCTCCGGGCATGAAGCGATGGTATCGATGGTCGCGCTGGGCTGCGGCATCGCACTGATTCCAAATGTCGTGTTGGAGAACAGCCCAGAACCGGTACGTAACCGCGTTTCTGTCTTTGTCGAACAGGTAATGGAGCCGCTTGAGCTGGGCGTTTGCGTACAGAAAAAACGGCTTGGCGAACCGCTGATTGCCGCCTTTTGGGACATATTACAGGACACGCCATGAAGATAGCCTTCACTGCCATCATCACCGTCGGGGTGACGCTGCTTTCCCTCAGCCACAGCGCCCAGGCCGCCAGTTTCCCCTGCGACAAAGCTACCTCGACGCAGGAAAAACTGATTTGCGCCAACCCATTGCTCGGACAGTTGGATGAAGAACTGGCGCAGGCCTGGAAGACCTCCCGCTCGTTCCTGACGGCCTATGGCAAGAGCGCACCGTGGGAAAAAACGCTCAACCAGTTTCAGCGCAGTTGGCTAACCACCCGTGACCAGTGCAAAGACGAAGACTGTCTACGCCAGCGCTATCAGCAGCAGTTAAATCGGCTGCGTTATCTGAATGACATCGCGCAGCACGCCCTCCCTTCGCCGATTACGCCCGTGAAAAACACCACCTGCTTCCATGGCTCATTCAGCTATGAGTATGTAATGTCAGGGCTTTCCGCCGAGGAGTACCGCGATCTGGGGGATTATTTTCGGGAAATGTACGATCAGAAAGCGCCCTACCACGCCGTCAGCCTGACCATGACCAACCAGCGCGGCAAGATTGAGGGCGGCGCATCCATTGCCTTCCGCTACGGTAACAAGCTGGATGATGCTGCCTTTACGGCTCGTCAGATGAGCGATGTAGAGGCGATTGGCAAAGGCGAAAGCAGCTTCGGCCAGCAGGTGAAATTACTGCTCACCTGCATTGACGACGATCATCTGCAAATCGTCGCCTTCGGCAACAATCAGGAAGAAGGCTACCTGTTTAACTATTTGTTGGAACGCGATAAAAACCCACGGGCACAGCAGAAAACGCCGTAGCGTTGGCTATCTCTTACTCTAACGTTCAAACCACTTATCCGCCGAAAAAGCCCGCGTATCTGACTCCACTTCCTGCGCGGCTTTCTTCATGGTTTCAATATTCATCAGGTAATGATAAAGCGGCTCAAGCTGGGTAAAACCCTGTGACAGAACCGTCACCAGATCACCGGAAAACAGCGCGTCCATATCCTGCCGGGTACATATCGCGGCAAATGATTTACGGTTATACCAGTCAGCCAGTTCCGGCTCCTGATCTTTAATCAGCGGACGTTTATAGCTTTCCCCTTCCAGTGCGAAGGTACTTCCCAGACAGTTCGCCACCTCAAGAAACTGTGATGGATTACCACGCAGCGTCTGGCGGAACAGATCCATCGTATTGCGCGTCGCGCTGTAATAACCTAGTCCATAGCGCCAGGTATCCGGCGTGATTTCAAAGAAATACACCGGTGCATCGGTCCAGTCTTTGCGCGTCCGTTTGAACGTGAGCCACATATGGCTGCGATAGCGTGATTTATCGTGAGAAAAACGCGTATCGCGGTGAATACGGGAGAGGGTCTTGCCGATGGCAGGACGCGTTTCAAAATGGTCGTCAATCTGCAACATGGTCAGACTGAGCTCATCCACCAGCATGCGGAATGGCGCAACCAGTTGCTCATCGTAAACGGCACGATGCTCATCAAACCACGCTTTATCGTTGTACTGACGAACCTGCTGAAGAAACGTTAACCCCGCTTGAGAAAAACCGGTGAATTGCGTTGCCATAAAGAAATGCCATCCCTGTTGCTATCAGATGACATAAAGATAACGCCACCAACGGCGAAACACCATCGGCGGCGTGACACACTTATCCAAAGGATGAGTATTAAGGAGACTGTAATTTAAATTGTGTAATTGCCTGTTTTTGATATGTTCACTCCAAC